>NZ_CP107939.1:5101930-5403861 GCF_036046055.1 Nocardia sp. NBC_00403 | reverse complement strand
ATCGAGTCCGACAAAGACTTCTACGCCGCTCGTCGCCGTGATGATGCCGTGCCGGTGGTCGGGCTGGATATCGCCGCTCCGGCGATCGACTACGCGCTGGCCGTGGGTCTGCTCGACGCCGGCTTCTCCGAGAATCTGGAGACCGACACCGCTTCCGCGGCCCTGCTGCGCGCGGCCGGAGCCGCCGGTTTGATCACCGTGACCGGTGGCGCGAGCTTCCTGACCGCCCGCACCATCCACCAGTTGCTGTACGCCGCAAAGGAGCCGGTGTGGGTCGCCGCGTTCGTGCTGCGCACCGGCTCCTACCAGCCCATCGCCGACGCTCTGGCCGAGCATGGGTTGGTCACCGAGGTCGATTCGGAACGCACGGTCGTTCAACGTCGATTCACCGATCCCGACGAACAGCGCTACGCCGTCGCGGCCGTCGCCGCGACCGGCGCCGACCCCACGGGAAAGGAGACCGAGGGCTACTACCATGCCGCATTGCATCTGTCCCGGCCTCGGGACCGGACCGTGCCCTACGCCGGCCTCGCCGGGCCCGAAACCAGCTGAGCGATGCCTGGATACCACGCGAGACTCACACACCCGCGGCATCCGCTCACGCCGCTGGCGCGCACCGAAGCCCGGCTGCGGCCTGCGCTCAGGGTCGACTCACCAGCGAACGCGCGCACATGGCTCCCCTCTCGTGTCAAGGCGCGGATTGGAGCTCGGGGCTATTCTGGTTGGTGGTGAGTCCGGGTTGTGGCTTGTCCGAAGGGCCGGTGTGCGGGGTCAAGCCGGTCGCGCTGGAGTCAGTAGTCGCCCCCGATTGCCCTCCCGGGCTTGCCGTTTCCCGACGTTGCTGGTCGGCGAGCATGCGTGCGTAGACGACATTCGACAGGCGTCGTTTCAATGCCCGCATCGATTCCATCGACGTCTTGCCCCCGGCCCTGCGGCGATCGAAGTAGGTGCGCCCCGCGCTGGGACGGCGTAGTTGAACGACGGCCATGATGTGCAAGACCCGGTTGATCTTCCGGTTCCCGGCGCGGGAGAGCCGATGTCGTTGCTGCTGACCAGAGGAAGCGTCCAACGGTGCAGTGCCGTTCCAGGACGCGAACCGATTCCGGTCCCGGAATCGGTGGATGTCACCGACATCGGCGAGCAGCCGAGCCGCGCCGGCCGGACCGATCCCGTTCAGATCGACCAGAGTGGATCCATGCTCGGCGACGAGCTGGCGCAGTTCTTTGTCTGCGGCCTTGATCTTGCGATCGATCGTTTCCAACTCGCCGATCAACTCCACGACCAGGCGGCGCCGGACCTTGCCCGCCGGATCGCGGGGCTTCACGGTCGCAACCAGTTTGCGGGCTTGGGTCGCGGTCAGGAACTTCTTTGCCCCACCAGGCAGCAGTTCCAGCAGCAACCGGTGCAGCCGGTTGACGGTGTCGGTGCGAGCACGGCCGAGCTCGTCGCGGCGATCGGCGAGCATGCCCAACGCGATCAGCTCCGAATCCGCTTGCACGCGGCGCAGATCCGGTGACCGCAACGCCGCCAACGCCACCGAGTGCGCATCGACGGGGTCGGTTTTGCGGCCGTTGCCGGTCGCGAACACTCGAATCTGTGCCGAGAGTTTTGCCGGCACGTCGATCACGGTTTCCCCGTCGTGGACCAGGCGGTGGGCGAGGTGTCGGCCGATGCCGTTGCAGCCCTCGATCGCCCACACCCGATCCACATATTTCATTGCTGTGGTGAGCATTTCGGCGTAGCCGGCGTTGTCGGTGCCGTATCGGCCTGTGGCCAGTATCGTGCTGGTGGGGTCGATGATCTCGATCGTGGCTGAGCGTTTGTGCGGGTCCATTCCGATGATGACTGTCACCAGTGGGTCCTTCCGGTGTCGGCGTGTGAGGTCCGTGCGGGAAGGCACCGCTACTTCGAGCTGGGCAAACCCCTCTTCAGCCATTCCCGGCACGGCACCCGGTGAGACGCAAGCCATGTGAGAGCCACACCAATGAGGCAGGTGGGCAGCCGATTAGGGAGCTTCTCACCGGGTACCTGGACCCGATCCTGGCCGGGATCAGGCCCTGGCACCAGTGTTAAGTAGCCGATTACCGCGCAGGCAGAGGTGGTCGCTCCCTGTCCCGAGACGCACGCGTCACATGAGTGACATCTTCATCGATCTGACCTCCAGCGTCCGGACCAATACCTTTGAGGGGCGATCGTGCAACCCCGGGGACATCCGGTTCGAAGTAGGCCGAGTGGCGTCAGTGCCGCGCGGCCCCTGCCGCTGCCCGGGGTGCGCGTGAAGCCGTCGACGACGCCGCCGCCATTCATCCGCGCGGCGGTGTCCAGCGACAATCCTGCGGAAGCTAGGGCTCGACGGAGGACACAAATCGCGACAGAACGGGTACGGGCCGTCGGCCTCTACGCCAAGGCAAAGCCGTAATGAGCGCGGTGTCTCGAATTGTCCTCTGGCGAAGGAAGAAACGAGGCCGCCGATTGTCGGTAACACCTGCCATCATGCACGGTATGGCGACTTCCGACCCGTTGGCCCCATTCCAGTGGCTCATCGATCACAACGGCAATGACCGCTGGCCGGGCGAGATCTTCACCGTAGCCTTCTTCCGCGGGCTCGACCCGTCGGAGGTGGTGTGCCGCTTCAGCCGCGGCGAGGACCACGGCCAGGAATCGGGCTTCGATGGGCTTATAAAGCAGGCCAGCGAGTTCTCCTTCAAAACCGACGGAGGATCCGAGGGTGACACCGTGGGTGTTTTGCAGGCCGGTGAGTGGAGCGTGGCCATCGAGCCGTTCGGGTGGATGGCCACGCTCCCCGATGTCCTGGCCGAATTGTCGCGTGATTGTGAGGTACTGGCCATCACTCGGCACGCCTACGCCGAAGACAGCTTCGCGTACGCGATCGACGGCACGCTTGTCACGGGCTACAAACCCTTGGAGTGCCCCCACATTCGATACGGCTCCGAGCCCGACCGGCTCAATGGGTTCATGCGGGAACTCGGCATGACGCTGGACATGCGGGACGACGCGCATGACTGGGACGACGGGGATGACGGGGATGACGGCGACGACTACTTTGCTGCCTTGCCGAGAGCTTTCGCCTTGGCCGCGAAGCTCACCCAGGTGCGGTTCATACCGGAAATGCTCGATCGTGCGATGCTCATCGGGCCTGTCGCGTACAGGTGGTCGGCCGGTAGTCGCAGCGACAAGTAAAGAATCTCAGAACCATGGCGGATCAGCCACGTCACCGCCACTCATTCTGAGATCCCGTCACGTCGTGGCGGTCAGGTCGTCCACGCCCTCGAACATCACCGTCTTCTCGATCAGTGTGGCCGTCTTGCCGTCGGTCAAGGGAACTGAATCTCAACCAAGGGAAGGCAACCGTCCTCTTCCCATCGGATTACGTTGGCCTTCAAAGCTTTCACGGTCAGATGCTCTCACGAGGCCGTGAGTATCCACTGGATGCCAACGCACTGTCATGCCGCTGCGAGCGCTGCCCGAACCCGCCCGCCGGTCCGCCGCCGGCCTACGCCGCGCATGCCGACAAGCTCACCCCGTCGTCTCATCGAGTGTTGTGGCCGATCCGCCGACGCGCTTCCCGTACCAGCAGGCTCACGAAGAACATCTCGTCAGGATCGGATGCGTCCAGGCACGCCCAGTACTCGAGCCTCTGCGCAATTCCTGGCGCTTCTGTGGCCTCCCAAACCGCGACCAGAGCGTCGACCAACGGCTCGGTTCGTTCGGGCAGATCGTCCTCCGCCGATTCGAGGACCAGATCCAGCAACCAGAAGCTCAGCTCCCAATCCGCCTTGTTCGCGAGCAACAGATCAACGAATTCATCGAGCCGTGCCGGATCGGATACCTCGATAGGCCAGTCCTGCATCCAATCTTCGTGCGCTATGTTCGCCTGCTGCGCCACCCGCGACGCCGAATCCCCACCTGGGTAGATCATGCAGCTGAAGGTAGATGGCGTGGCGATCGTTGGCGATCGAGTTAGCACTCCGTGGGATTCCCGACCGCGAAGGCGCTTGGACATTAGGCGTCAACGGTCGCGGGTAGACCGACGTTTGGTGCGATGTCTGACAACGAACATCCGCACATCAGCGTAAGTCGTTTTGTGTCAAGCGGTTCGGTCGGTGCCCTTTGTCAACTCCGGTTGAATCGTGGATCTGGCACGAACTTCGTGATTTTTTCGGGCGGGTTGCTCAGTCGCTCAACAGGATTCGTTTCCGGAGGAGGTCCGGTTTTGCTCGCCCGAACATCTGGCGCTTGATCATCTTGATCCGGTTGACGTGCCCTTCGACTGGCCCGCTGCTCCAGGGCAGCGTCAAGCCGGCGGTGACGGCGTCCTGGTCGCGGCGCAGGCCACGGACGAACGAATGCAGAGCGGGTAGGTCGTCGGCTTCGACGGCGGCGATCCATCGCTCCAGCTCCCGACCACGTAACTGACCCATCATCGTTGCGAAGGCCCGGACATGTCCGACCAGGGCAGTGAGTTCGGGGCTCACGGAGAGGATCGCATCGAGCCGCTGCTGATCGTCGGAGTCGAGGCCGGCTGGGTCGCTCATGATCCAGCCGACGACGCGACGGACCGACGGCTTCTTGCGGACTGTGCGGGGAATGTAGCCGGCCGCACGGAATGGCTGCAGGTAGTTGAGCAGGATCTTCGCGCCGCCACAGTAGCCGAGGTCCCGGATTTCGCGGAACAGCTGAGTTGCGTTGGTGCAGCCTTCGTTCCATCGCCGATGCAGGTAGGGCTTGAACTCCTCCAACAGACTCCGACGCCGCCCGGTGCCGTTGTTGACCAGCAACTCCTCGACGGTGGCGGCGCGGGCGAAGCGGCGAACGGTTCCCCGGGCGAGACCGAGCTGGACACCGATGGCCCGGAGGCTCACGCCGTCGGCGAGGAGCGCGTGGACCGCGCCATGGCGTTCGCGAGTTCGGATGGCAGTCTTGTCCGTCCTGCTCGTCGGTCGCTCGCAGACGGCAGACATCGGCTGCTCGATACCGACATCCTCTCGGTCCATGATCGCTGGCTCGATGTCGGAATCCCCTTCGTTCGCCGTGTCCAGGCAATCTCGGTATCGGGCCACCGTGCGCTCGACCGCTTCACCGAGGTTGTGCCAGATGTGCCATCGATCCGCGACCTGCACGGCGTCGGGTGCTCCGGCCGCCACGCCGTCGGCATAGGCGCCGGCCCGGTCACGGCAGACGATCTCGACACCGGGATGGACCCGCAACCAGTCAGCCAGTGTGTTGGCAGTGCGGTCGCCGAGCACGTCGACCGGGCGCCTGGTCTCGATGTCGATCAGGATCGTGCCGTAGTGATGTCCCCGGCGCAGCGCGAAGTCATCGACGCCGAGCACGCGAGGCGTTCCTCGGTCCGGATCGGGCAGTGCCCGGATCTGCCGCAGCAGCGTCATCCGGCTGACCGTGGCGGCCAGATGCCGTGTCAGCCGAGCGCCCGGGCGGCCTCCCAGTGCCAGCGCGACCGCACACAACAGGCGCTGCAGCATGGTTGTACGTCGGGCATGCCGAGCGGCCAGGCCCGGCACCTGCTCGGCGAAAGTCCTTCTGCCGCAGTCGGAGTTATCGCAGAACAACCGACGTACACGCAGCCCGATCAGCACCTCCCGACCGGTGATCGCCGTGTCGGACAACCGTCGCTCGTAGCGACTGTGGACCCGGTATGACAACGTGCCGCAGCCGGGACAGGCAGCAGGCTGGTCTCGAGTGCTGACATTAATCCGCATCCGGCGCCCGACCGCGTGCACGCCATCGATCTCCAGGCCGTCCAGGTGCGGGAACAGGACCCTCAGCGGTCCAAGATCAGAACACCGGCACCATCATCGATCATTAAGTGCCCGTTCGCACTTCGACAACTCATCGGAGAGCATCAGTTCCATGGACCCCGCTTTCGTCACCGGTGAGCCGAATCGACTGTTCGTGCGATTCCAGTCGGCAGCACCGAATCGGCACGGTCGCTACCCTGGCGTCTTCGCCTTGGTCAACGGCTTGTCCTGGTCAGGGCGTCTCACTGACCAGCAGGAACAGTTTCGCCAACGCCAAAATGCCTGGTACCAAGCGAATCTGATCGATCCAGCACAAGCACATCCGTCCATCTACGACCGGCGTCGTCACCCGGGTGCTACCGCCTGGTTCAAGGCGTCGGCCACCCAGCTGATTGCAGGCGTCAGTGGCTACTTGGCAATCCTGGACGCCCACGGCACCGGATGGGTCCGCCTGGACTCCAATTCACTTGGACAGATCATCTACAACGATCAACACCAGGTCATCGCCATGCCCGCGGATCCATGATCACAAACCCGTGCTGAGCCCGCGATACTGCATTGACCGACCGCACGGCGTGAGGTGGCTGGACCGGCTGAAGATCACGCAAAGTGGGACAGATCCAGTCTTCAGACGGAAGCGACAGCCCTTGGCTGTCGTCGTCCCGGCATAGCGGTAATGGGATTGGTTCCCGGCAGCGTGTAATCGGGTTGTGTGACGACAGGTCGGGGCTGCCCATGATGTGCGACGAGATCAGCGTGTGTCTCGATGCCGCGTAGGGCTCGCCCCGACCGACTCGCTCGATGGTTCGCCTGGTCAGGCGGCGTTGGAGATCGTGGCGGTGCTTGTTGTTGTGGTTCCGTGGGTGGCGATGTGTGGGTTCCAGGGTTGGCGGGTGGTGACCACGGCGTGGAGTTGGCGCAGGATCGCCGCGGCGATCACGGCCTGAGCCTGGGTAGGAGTGAGCCGGTTCGTCTCTCGGGTGGTCAGATGCTGATAGCGGGCGGCATAGACCGGGTTGGCGCGTTGGGTGCCCCACACGCCTCGCCAGGCAGCTAGTGCCTCGTCTAAGTAGGTTGCCCCGGTAACCGGGTGTCGAGTTGATCGTGGGCACGTGGCCGGTGATGCTGCCGGTGGAGGTGGTGCCGGTGGCCCGGAGGCCGGAAGTGTTTGTGCGAGCGGTGACCCCGGAAGAGGGGCGCCGGTTGCAGAAGATCACGAAGACGAGCAGACAACCGATCAGGACGCGACGTGCGATCGTGGTGATGGCCTCGGCGCAGCGGCAGCCGGTCCCCGCGATCGCGAGGTTGATGCAGGTCAGCGAAGCTTATGTGCGGCAAGTGATCCACGAGTTCAACGAACGGGGGTTCGAGGCTCTGGACCCAAAATGGAGCGCGGGCAGGCCGAAGAAGGTGGATCGGGCGGCGCGTGAACGCATCGCTTGCATCGCTCGGTGCTGTCCGCGGGACCTGGGCTGGCCGTTCTCGGTGTGGAGTCTGTCGAAACTGCGAGAAGTACTGGTCACCAACGAGATCGCCGATATCAGCCGCGAGACTCTGCGCAAGATCCTCAAAGCCGAGGGGGTGTCGTGGCAGACCACCAAGACCTGGAAAGCCGGTACCGATCCGGAGTTCACTGCCAAGATGAACCGCGTCCTCGACCTCTACGATCATCCGCCGGCCGATGGGCGGGTGGTTTGCGTGGACGAGTTCGGGCCGCTCAACCTGCAACCCCGCACTGGTCGTGGCTGGTTTCCGCGACGAAGCCCGAAACGGTTGCGGGCGACCTATCACCGCACCCAGGGTGTGCGGCACCTACTCGGTGCTCTGGATCTGGCTACCGGGAAGATCCACTATCGGATCCGGGATCGTAAGCGGTGGCAGGAGTTTCTGGCGTTGTTGAAGTCGCTGCGGGAGCGCTGGCCCGGGGACAAGCTCTACGTCATCGCCGACAACTTCTCCCCGCACAAGCGAGCCGAGGTCCGGGACTGGGCCGCAGCCAACGACGTGGAACTGGTGTTCCTGCCGACCTATTCGTCGTGGTTGAACTGGATCGAGTCCGAATTCGCGGCGTTGCGCTACTTCGCTCTCAACGGCACCGACCATTGCAGCCACGGCGAACAGGACGCCGCGATCGGCGCCTACCTCCGCTGGCACAACCAACACGCCCAGCCCAAGCGCGAGTTCGCCGTCAACTCCAAGATCCGGCTGCCGGATTACCTACCGAAGGTTGCTTGACGCGGCACTAGCCGCAGTCCGGGGCGACCCGCCCCGGTGAGCCGGGCGCGGCCGGTGAAGGTACCGGATTTCTTCTCCCGGGGCGCAAGACCAGCGTGTTTGACTACCGCTCGGGCGGTGGGAAACCGTGTGGGGTCGCCGGTTTCGGCCAAGATCGCTGCGGCACCGACGGCGGACAACCCGACGATCGAGGTGACCAGATCGGTGAGCCGAAGCTCGTCGAGCACGCCGGTCATTCGGGCCTCTGTATCGGCCAGGCGCCGTTTGCTTTCGGCCCAGTCTTCGAGCAACAGGTGCACCCGTTCCAGGGCTCCGCGGCGGTGGGCGAGCACCCCGGCCGGATCGTCCAGTGCCGCAAAAAGTTTTCCGGTGATCCGAAAGCACGGCCGCTTCGCGCCGCCACGGGTAACCTCGCCGCGGACGAGGCGTTCGAGCCGGCCTCGGCCCAACCGGCGAGTGCGGGCGAAATCGCCGCCGTCACGGCCGCAGATCGTTCGCAGTGCTGCCATCCAGGTCCGTGACTTGAAGGGCTGCTGGGCAGCCTCGAGCGCAGCCGGCCACACGCATTCGAGAAGGGCTCGGATCTGCTGGATCTGTGCGACCATCTCGACCAGCAGTTGTTCGCGGCGGGCACCCAGATGCCGCAGCCGACTCCAGGTTTCATCGACAGGCTCGGGTGCATAACAGCGCAGTTGCGCCGTCAATCGCGCGATCAACACCGCGTCTTTCTCGTCGGTTTTGTCCGTGGTGAGGTCCTCGGCGCGGCGTGACCAGGCGGTCATCGCTGGCTGCACGCAGACGAACAACATGTTCCGATCGGTGGCCAGCTGTCCCAGCACCCGCCACCGATGCCCGGTCGGCTCACACGCCACCGTCGCCCCGGCAAATCCTGCCGCCGCAGCTCGGGCCGCGGCCCAGTCCAAAGCGGCGCCCATGTCCCAGGCTCGGCAGCGGAACGTCTTGCGGGCTAGCACTTTCGAGTCGTGGTCACACACGACGACCATCTGCTTACGATCGGCCAGATCGATCCCGACGATCGCATTCGTGGTCGGGACCAGCCTCCGCAACCGAGCCAGCCGCGCGTTGCGGTTGCGATCACCCCTGGACACACCGCTACCGTTACTCATGGAACGTCCTCCTGCTCTTGCGATGGGACACCAAGCCCGACAAGCGCATCAGGAGGACGTTCCCCACGTCCGCGAAATCGACGCACTAAACGTCTTTCTATGCCGCTGGGCGCGCTATCCAGCCGCGCTGTCCTCGCCGCTGGACATGGTCGGGAGGCGTTCGAACATACGGGTAACGAATAGTGAGCGGTGCCAACATCCGAAAATGCCGAATTCCGGTTGTTCTCATCGGTCTTGCTACCGACTCGTCGGAGCCCGACATGCCACACCGACGGTCGATCGCGGCACGGTAGGACGGCATCCGTACGGCCGCTGCCATCATGTGGGGTCCGATCAGGCAACTCGACGAAAAGGGCGGTATCGGTGCAGATCACAGGTGAGCACTCCTCGGCTTTCCTGCAAAGGTTCGTCAACTTCTACGACGGCGTCATTGTTGGAGTGGATATTCGGGCCACACTTGGAAAGCTTGCGACGGTAAGGCTGGATATCCAGGCGATGGACACCACAAGGCCAGTGCGTGGCCCCCTGGTCGGCGCACGGAAGTCCGAGTGGTGCCTGGTACGGCTGACCGTCCACGGTGTCAGCGAATATCGGTTCCTGGAGAGCAGGCGATACCCGTATCGAGTGCTCTCCGATGGCTTGGCTGTCGCGGCGTCACCGACCGAGTTCGTCCTCGACCTCGACCCTGGCCCCGACGACTGGAATCCTTCACAGGTGCATCGCCAAGGCAACTATTCCAAGCAGTACGTCGTAGGTGAGCGAGGCGATTACGAGGTATCGGACATCCCATAATGCCGCATATCGCGCGTTGGGTCAGTCGTTGGTCTTGGCCGCGGGAATGCGGCCGAGACTATCTGGGCCTGCCCGGAGAGGTTCGGCCGGCAGCGGCCACGCAACTTCCGAGGGTGTCAGGGTGGTGACTGCGGCGTATCCACCAAGCCTTGCGGTGCGTAACGCCGAAACGGTTCGTCCGGGCATCTGATTCGTAAGGTCAGGTATGGCTCTTGGTGACAGACATCGTGGTCCGCCACCGTTCGTCGCTCGCGTCGCGTGGCCAGCTGCGCAAGAGACCGCGAGGGTTTTGCGGCTTGGTCTTCAGACTGCGCTTCGTGTAGTTCGTATCGAGTCGCGAGCCAGGCGCGCCAGAGTGCACGTTGTTGCCGGTGGCGGGATATGCGCTCTCGGCGCAGCTGCGGGAGGCCGTGTGCGGTCGCGATGTCGTCGAGAGTGGTAGGACCTTCGTTGATGCGGCCCTTGGTGTGGGTGAGAAGCCCGGCGATGGTAAGGGTCGCCAGCGCGGCGTACCCGCTGCTGCGGTTCATTCGGGCCGCCGCAATTCTTCTGTCGGAGTCGCTGCCCGATCGCCGAGCACGATTTCGTACAGCCGGCGGCAGTGCAGTCCGAGGATGCTCCAGGCCGGATGCACCGGCTCTACCCGAACCGTTTGGCTCGCTGCCGGATTCGATGAGTCCGGACGGTCGTCTTCGGGTCTGACCAATGCGTAAGCATCGGCGAGGAGCCCTGCGCCACGTCGTGTCCTCAGAATAGGAGAGCCGGGGAGTTCGCGAAGTTCGCGCAGGACCTGCCAGACGGTGGTCTCCGGGATTCCCGCGGCCATGAGCGATACCGACCGGCCGCCCAGCTCCACGATCGGGACACCGCGCACGACGGTCCCGCCGATGGCCGAGCCGTACGCCAATGCCTGAAGGACAGCGAGCGCGCTCCAGCGTCGGGGGGATCGTGGCCATTGCGCGTCGACCCACTGTGTCGCGGCGGTGAGCCAGCGAGCTTGTTTTTTCGTTCGCGAATTGTCCCCCCACCACCCCCCTGTGTGCTCTTTGGACTTGTGCGCGAGTGAGCGGAATTCGGGTGCGATCCGGTTCGCCCAGCGGCAGGCCGCATCCCAGTCGCGACCTAGCGCGGCGTCACCCCCGGCCCCGTAACGGTGGTAGGCGTCGGCGAATCCGGCCCAGGTCCCACCTGCGGCGGGCAACTGTGCACGAATGTCGCTGAGGCAGTACCCGCGCAGCACGGCGGCGGCGAGGACGGCCTGGCGGGCAGCGGAGCGGTCCAGGCGTCCGTCCCGCGCGCGCCAGCGACCGTTCGCAGGTGCCGAGCCGTTCATGGCGAATGCGCGCACCGCGCTCGGCATCGGTGTCCTGAGCCGGATCTGCGTGCGCAGTCGTGCACGGTCGCCGCTGTCCTCCCATAGCGGGGAGGCCTCGGCTCCGGCGGTGCCCGTCGCGCGCGATGTGTGCACGGTGGTCGTGCGCACCGTGCACGGAGCCGATGCGGAGCTGGCCGGGTAGTGCGGGAGCAGTGCACGGTCGTGCATCTCCAACAGTCGGGCCAGGCGGAGAACAAACCCTGCGTCGGAGCGGACGGTTAGCGCTTGGACCGCGTCGTCAAGGCTGCCGTCGAGTTCGCGGAATCCGCCTTCACGACAGCGAGATCCGGGCGGGGTGATGCAGCCGGTGGCGGGGTTCAGCATCGGGGTGATGTCAAGGCTGGGTAACTGCTCGGCGAGCAGCCGTAGCAGAGGTTCGAGGTCAGCTCTGGTGAGAGCGATGCCCATCGGCAGTGGGATCAGGACATGGCGGCCACCGCTGGTGCTGCGGTCGGCGATCGCCTTGCCGCCGCAGTCGCCGATCCAGCGCAGACACCGCGCAACATCATTGTCGACGCCCTGGCGGCCACAATGTTTGGCGTCGAAATCCAGTGCGAGCAACCGCGTACGGCCGCCGAGGTACAGTGGCACCGCCGCGGGATGGGCGGGCAGTCGGCGAGTCAGCTGCTGGGCATGCGCGCGATAGACGCCGTCTTCGGGGCTCCACAACCGCATGGAGCGGCGGGCGGCCAGCAGGGGCGCCAGGGTGGTGAACAGCGCCTGCGCTTGCGTGTGAGTGTAGCTCGAAAGGGTTGGGGGACAAGGGAGTAGGGGTTGCCCAGGTAGGTCAGGAATGGCTGTGCGCGCTGGTGTGTCGCCCGAGAAGAGGGCTGTTGCAGGCGCGTGCAGGCGTGAGCTACCCTGGGACGTGCTGAGCCTCATTAGCGCGACCTTCAGGTTGTGGAGCGGGCCCTCAGTTCCAGCTGGGGGCCTTTGCTATATCTGGAGTTGTGATCAGGTGAAGCGATGGTGCGCGGTCGTCTTTTCTTGTGTTGCAGGTAGGTTCACCCGCTTACTCACCGCATCAGGCTGTTCGGATCGGAGTTCTCACCTCCTGCGGCTGGCTGATCGGCAGGCCGAGGGATTGTGCTCGATACACGATGCGACCGATGGTGGATGCGTGGAAGCGCTCACCGGTTTCTTCTGCCATCTCGTTCGCGATGAATTGATGGGCCAGGCCACGCGCGGCTTTCTCGAGCACCGAGATCAGGTGCTGCTCAGGCATCGGGGTCTGCCTACGGCTCCTCATGTGCCGTGCGATGTGGACGATGATGTCCGCGTCGTTCTCTGAGATCCCGGCGACAGTAGTGGCCGCCTGCACCACTTCGGAGGTCGGAGGTGAGGTCACCTCGGCAACGGTGGCCCCCGATCTGGGCGAGGCCGTGCTGGGGAAGACAGTGGAACCGTAGGCCGGGACAAGGGTGATCGGCGACGGCGCAGGGACCGGCGCGGCTTGGGGTAACTCAGCGGTCTCAGATGGGCTGTCGTCGGTGTCGTGAGCTGCCAACGTTGCCGACACTTCGTCGATCATCTTGGCGTAGCGTGCAGCCAGCCAGGCATGCAGCCACATGAGGACCACGACCATCGTCGGCGCGACACTGTACTGTGCGGCGCGCCCGAAGTTCGCGGCCGCCAAGTGCGGTCCGGCGTTCAGCGAGACGGTGGCGAGCAGCAACGCCGCTTCGAAAAGCACAATGCGCGAGCGATCGACAAGCCTGCCCAGCCGGGCCGCGATGGTCGCCTGAGCCATGATCTCGAGGATCGGGATAGAGATCAGAGCCTCTAGACCGAAAGACAAAATCCACAGCACCAGCACCGGCCCCGTTGGGTCGGCGTGGTCCGGCGCAAAATTCATGCCTACGTTGATCGCTGACCACAACAGCGCACCGACTATCGCGACGCGCAGTCGGGTCGACATACCCGTAGTGCGCCGGTAGAGCATGCCCACCTGTGTGTCCGGGCTGGTTTCGCGCCGCCGCGCCGCCAATGCCCGCTCGTGCCAACGACGCTCGCTGGCAACGGCCCGACGATCCTTAGCCACTTGCTTGTGGTCGCGGTAGACGTCGGCACCGTCCAGCGCGGCGATACGTGCACGCTGACGTCGCTTCTGACGGCGCAGCCGGACATGGAGCCGGTATTCGGCCGCGATCTCGTCTTCGGTCATCGCGCGATACAGCAGCGGATCATCCTGGATCGTGACTGTGTCGTAGGCATAGTCCAGCCACTGTCGCAGCGGGCGAGAACCCGGGCCGCTGCGGCGAATCAGCCCCCACCACAGCCGTGTCCACGGTCGCCGGATGGCAGCGGGTTCGGGTGTCGGCGCGGTGGAGGTTGCTGGTATGTCGGCCGAATCGTCGACGTGTGATGCCCGGTCGCGGGGTGGTGCGGTCATCGGGTGGGGTCCTTCCAGCGGAACGGGCTCAGACCGGCATGGGCCCAGGTGGGATCGTCATCTGACAACAGCGGGTGCAGCTCGCCGGTGAGCGCGACGAGCACTTCGACGACTCCTTCGCCGGTGAACGCGGGAGCGGAGTCGGATCTGAATTCGCCAGCGTGGGTGGATTGTTCGTCCATCGCGGAGGTTGTCATGAGCTGATCTCCCTCAGATGTTTCGGCCCGACATGCCAGCGCGCGGCGGCGGCAGGCTCGGCGGAGATCCGGAAATCGCTGCGCGGCTCCCGGCGTGGTCGAGGCTGGGTTCTGTCGTGGCCAAGGGGTGGGGTTCACCGGTGAGGTGAGCGATAGCGGTGGCGACTTCGTTCAGGGTGGCGGTGGTGTAGATGCCGGTGGTGCCGCGGCTGGCCTGGCTGTGTCGGGCGAACTCGCTGGCCACGGCGTGGTTGTAGTGGCGTTCGATCCATGTGGTGGTGGTGTGGCGCAGCCAGTGGATGGAGATGCCGTGCGTCTGCACGCACGGCAGGTGGCGGCCGAGGCGTTCGAACAGCGCGCTGTAGCGTCGGCGGGTGATGGGCTTGCCGTCGCGCGCACGCAGTAGCTGTTCGTTCGGCAGCGCATCGCGCTCCTCGCCGTGGCGGCACAACGCGCGCATCAGGGTCGGAGAGACCGGCTGCCAGAGTTCGGTGCCACCCTTCTCCCGCAGCAGGATCAGCGACTGTACCGGGTCCAAGTCCTGCGGACGCAAGCTCAGCGCCCCGCCACGGCGGCAACCGGACTCGGTGTGAAGCCGCAGCAGCAGGGTGTCGAGCTCGGGGTCGTTGCCCGTGGTCGAGGCAACATGCACGATCTGCGCGAGCAGATTCGCCGGCAGCGCGCGCCGGTTGGAACGGGTGCGTTTGGGTTTCCTCAGCCCGGCGACGGGGTTGTCACGCGGATCGATCGTCCGATTGTCCTCGGCGTGCCTGTACAGCCGTCGCAACGCGTCAGTGACGTGGCGCACCACATCGTTGCCTCCGCGGTCGCTGCGCCGGATCACCCGCTGTGCACGGATCGCCTCACACAACACCTGAAAATCGGCGGTCGTCGGCTCGTCCAGACGCCGCTGGGCCCACCCGGGCTGGGCGAGGATCTTGTCCCAATAGGTCTGGTAGTGATCGCGGGTGCGCCCCTGCGGCATCGATGCCAGCACCTTCGGGATGTGCTCAGCGAAAGTCGGCACCGCACGAACGGTTTCGGGCCCTGATGCCAGATCGGCGAGGGTGAGCCCGAGACTTTTCATCATCATCTGCATGCGGCGATGTCGGAGTCTGTGCGCGTGCTCATGCCTCGGCTCCTTCGGCGAAGCGGCGCGCGAGGATCTCATCGAGCACGTGGGCCGGGTACACCACCAGCAGAGACTGTTCGGGGTCGGCGGCCAACAGAACACGGTCGTGGATGCCGATGTATGCGCCGCGGCGTACGGCCGCGGGCAGGGACAGGTGTCCGTGCTTGGTGACGCCGCGGCGGCCGTAGCCGGGGCGGGTGATCACGATCAACCCGCCGTTGATCCGCCACGACAGCAGATCCCCGGGACGCCAATCCAACGCGGTCAGGACGGCCTTATCGATCACGCGCCCGTTGGTATCGACCGGACGGATGCTGTGTACCGCCGAGGACTTCGGCGGTAGCTCGACGTTGCCCAGCGGCAACCCCGGCGCACCGGGAATCGCAGCAAGGCCATCGGTGGCGGTGAGCGCAGAGAACGACGGAAGGACCGGCGCGAGTGTGTCATGACTCACACGAATCACCCCCAGAGGGGGTGAAACCGCAGGTCGCGAGAGAAATCCGATGATGGGTGTCCAGGCTGAGCCTGGACACCTTTCCTGAGGCATATTTGCCACAATTTTGTGTCCGGAGGGGGACTTGAACCCCCACGCCCGTTAAAGGGCACTAGCACCTCAAGCTAGCGCGTCTGCCATTCCGCCACCCGGACCGGTGGTGCTCAGCAAGGTTATCGGATGTGAGTGCGTGGAACCAAATCGCGCGTCTACCTGGCAATTCTCGGGGATGTGGCCGGGAGGCCATGCGTTCACGGAGGAGGTGGCGAACGCACGGCGCCGTAGCCGGGGCAGCAGAGTTGCCGTCGGCGATTTGGCGGTCGATGAGGTTTTTGATGGGGGCGAGATGTCGAGGGCTACGCCGGCGTCGCGGCTGTCGCCTTGCCCATCGCGCCGAGTCCGAGGACTGTCACCGGAGGGTGCTGGGTTTCCGCCATTGCGGGTCGTCCCTTGGTCGGTGAATGTGGTGGTCAGCGCGCTGGAACCAAGGTTGCTCTTTGCCCAACGGACCGACAAGTACCTACTATTCGGTCGGGTACTTACCACTCGGCTTGTGAACAGGTAGCGAGGTCGGACCATGGGCGAAAAGAGATCCGGACCATACTTCTGCGGCATCGACGCGGCGATGGATGTCGTCGGCGGGAAGTGGAAGGTGCTGATCCTCTGGGAGCTGGAGAACCACGGTGTGCGCCGCTTCGGTGAACTGCGCCGCGGCCTGCCGGGGGTGTCGGAGAAGATGCTCATCCAGCAGCTGCGCGAGCTCGAGCAGGACGGCATCGTGGACCGCGAGATCTATCGCGAGGTCCCGCCGCGGGTCGAATACCGCCTGACCGAGCTGGGCACGGCGCTCAACGCCGCACTCGAACCGCTCGGCGCTTGGGGCCGCGCCCGCATAGATCGCATCGGAGCGGCCAAAGTCCACTCGTCCGCGTGATCGAGTGCCACATCGTGGTGGCCCGATCTCGCGTTTCGCCCAAGCCATGTGCCACTCGTCGGCGATCACCCGGGCGGTTTTCCGCTCAGGCTGATGTTGGCCGCGGGCGTCCGTAGGATTGCCCACCACAAGCGGTGCTGTGCGGGCGTCCTTCACCCGGCGCGGCGGGAGGCGCAGCACGGGATCCCGGCGGGTAGATGGTAGGAAAGGGTACGTGTCAGCAAGTGGCGAAGGATCCGGCCCGAAAAGCAGCAGTCGTGCGGTGTCGGAGGTGGTGGAGCTGGTCAGTGCGCTGATCCGGTTCGACACCTCCAACACCGGCGATCTGGCGACCACCAAGGGGGAGCGCGAGTGTGCGCAGTGGGTGGCCGATCAGTTGCATCAGGCGGGTTACACCACCGAGTACGTGGAGTCGGGTGCGCCGGGACGCGGAAATGTGTTCGCGCGGTTGAAGGGCGCCGATTCCAGCCGGGGCGCGCTGATGATGCACGGTCACCTGGATGTGGTGCCGGCCGAGGCCGCCGACTGGAGTGTGCACCCTTTCTCCGGCGCGGTTCGTGACGGTTATGTGTGGGGGCGTGGCGCGATCGATATGAAGGACATGGTCGGCATGATGCTGGCGATCGCGCGCCAGTTCAAGATCGAGGGGACGGTGCCGCCGCGCGATATCGTGTTCGCCTTCCTCGCCGATGAAGAGAACGGCGGCAAGTGGGGATCACAATGGCTGGTGGACAACCGGCCCGATCTGTTCGCCGGGATCACCGAGGCAGTGGGGGAGGTCGGCGGGTTCTCGCTGACGGTCCCGCGCCCCGACGGCACCGAACGCAGGCTTTACCTGGTGGAGACAGCGGAGAAGGGGCTGGGCTGGATGCGGTTGCGCGCCAAGGCCCGTGCGGGCCACGGCTCGTTCCTGCACGAGGACAATGCCGTCACCATCTTGGCCGACGCGGTCGCTCGACTCGGCAAACACACCTTCCCACTGGTGCTTTCGGATTCTGTCGCCGAATTCCTGGCCGCGGTATCGGAGGAGACGGGCCTGCAATTCGATCCGGCGAGCCCCGACATCGAGGGCCAACTCGCGAAACTCGGCACCATTTCCCGCATTATCGGCGCGACGTTGCGTGACACTGCGAATCCGACCATGCTGCAGGCCGGTTACAAGGCCAACGTCATCCCACAGACCGCGGAGGCGGTCGTGGACTGCCGCGTGGTGCCCGGGCGGCAGGAGGCATTCGAGCGTGAGGTGGACGAACTGATCGGCCCGGACGTCGAACGGGAGTGGATCACCAAGCTCGATTCCTACGAAACGACCTTCGACGGGCATCTCGTCGACGCTATGAACGACGCCATCCTCGCCCACGACCCGCAGGGCCGCACCGTGCCATACATGCTTTCGGGCGGCACCGACGCAAAGGCGTTTGCACGCTTGGGCATTCGCTGCTTCGGCTTTGCACCGCTGCAGCTGCCGCCGGAACTGGACTTCACGGCGCTCTTCCATGGCGTCGACGAACGCGTTCCGGTGGACGCGCTCGAGTTCGGCACCCAGGTATTGGAACATTTCTTGTTGCACAGCTGAATCAATCCGGAGAGGACCCTATGACCTACAACCCCTACGACGCGCTCCCGCAGGTGCCCACCTTCACGGTGACCTCGGAAGACATCACCCCAGGCGAGTCGCTGCGCAACGATCAGGTGAGCGAGTTCTTCGGTGTCGGCGGCAAGGACATCTCGCCGCAGTTGTCGTGGTCCGGATTCCCGGAGGAGACAAAGAGTTTCGCGGTTACGGTGTACGATCCGGACGCACCGACCGCGGCGGGCTTCTGGCACTGGGCCGTCGTGAACATCCCGGCGACGACCACCTCGCTGCCTGCGGGCGCGGGGAGCAAGGGCGGCACACTGCCCGAGGGTGCGATCAACCTGCGTAACGACGCGTCGTTCCCCGGCTTCGTCGGCGCCGCGCCACCCGCGGGCCACGGACCGCATCGGTACTTCGTGGTGGTGCACGCTGTTGATGTGGAGAGCCTGGAGGTCCCCGAAGACGCGACACCGGCGTTCCTCGGATTCAACCTGTTCTTCCACACCCTCGCCCGCGCGACCGTGGTCGCCACCTATGAGGTGAAGTAGTCTCGAAAACCTTTGTGGCCCTGAGCGAGACTTGGGTTCCAGTGGTTGTTGCAACATTCCTGTGAAGGGGTGTTGTGGACTTCGAGATTCGGGCCGACCGTGATAAGTCGCAAGGTTTCAGACGGTTGGTCCGCGAGCGAGCTGCATACTTGCAGCTCGTCCGCGAGAGGCTGAGCAACGAGGAAGCCTGCCGGATCGTCGGGATCAACGCGAGGACCGGCAGGCGATGGGCGAACGGACCCAACGCATGTAGCCGATTCAAGGCGGCACCACCGAGCAATGCGGTGGTGCCGCCTTTGCCGTCAGTGCCAGGTCGCTACTTGTCCGAGGGCGACCGTATCCATACCGGCACGACCTCGGACGGCGAATCTTCCACGGCAAGAAAGGCGAGATCACCCGCAACTAATTACGAAGGGGTGGAAGACCAACTCTCCGCCCTCGGGCTCGTCTTGAACTGTGTCGTACGTACTGTGGGAACACCGCCTACATGGATCGGGCAGTGAACCACCTCAGTGCCCAGGACTATCCGGTGCTCAACGCCGATGTCGCCCGGCTCTCGGCGTTCATCCGGGACCACATCGGCATCGACGGGCACTACGCCTTCCACCTGCCCGATCTGAGCGGAATCATCGGCCGCTGCGCGACCCGGACAGCGCCGCCGACGACTGACTCATCGGGCCAACCGTCCCGACAGCCGCAGGATCGTCACGGTCTTGCCGCCGTCGGTCGTGCTGGTTACCGGTCGAGGTCATCGACCGTGCTCTGCGCGACCAGCTTGTCATTCGTAATCCGCACCTCGTCCTCGACGGACACCCGGTAATACGCCCTACTTCGGTGCCTGGAAGCCGCCGATCTTCTGCTCGAGCAGTTCGGCCAGCCGCAGCGGGGTGCGGTCCTCGAACATCGGACCGATGAGTTGCACTCCCACCGGCAGACCCTCGGGAGACCGGCCCGCTGGTATGGCGGTGGCAGGCAGGCCGGGCATGGTGGCCACACCGGCCCAGACGAGCTGGTCGAAGTACGGGTACTCGACGCCGTCGATGTCGATGTGCCGGTTCTCCAGACCTCCGTTGTGGTCGTGCGGGAAGGCGGGGGTGGGCGTGATGGGGCACACCACGGCATCGAGCTCGGCGAAGAGCTGCCGCCAGCCGTGGCGGTGGAGTTCGCGACGGTTGTTCGCCTCGACCCAGTTGCGGTGGCTGAGCACCATCCCGCGCAGCCGCGCCGCATCGAGACTCCGGTCGTCCGCGCTCAGGGCGGCGGCGTGGGTCTGCAGCTGTTCGTACACGTCGACGGAAATACCTGCGGCGGCGTTCGACAGCATCAGCAGCATGTAGAGCGTCGCCGCTTCGGTCGGATCGGGCAGCAGCGGACTGCGCCGTTCGACGCGGGCGCCCTCGTCGACGAGCGCCTCGGCGACCCGGTTCACGCCCGCCCGCACCGCCGATCCGGTCGGAATGAGCGGATGGTCCTCGATGATCAGGACACGGAAGTCCGACAGCCGCTCGTGGCGCGCGGGCGGCAGTGCGACGTCGTAGGCGACGCCGTGGGTCAGCGGGTCCGGTCCGGCCATCACGTCGAGCAGCAGCGCGAGGTCGCGGGCGGTGCGCGCCATCGGGCCGACGACGGCGAGGTCGAGGTCGATCGGCAAGGCCGGCGCGGGCGGCGCGACCATGCCGCGGGCCGCCACCAGCCCGAGTGTCGGCTTGTGCGCGTAGACACCGCAGAAATGCGCGGGGGTGCGCAGCGAACCGGCGAGGTCGGAGCCGATGGACAGCGCACCGAATCCGGACGCCAGGGCCGCCGCCGAACCGCCGGACGACCCACCCGACGTGCGGCCGTGATCCCATGGATTGTTGGTGGTGCCGTAGATCTCGTTGAAGCTCTGGATATCTCGCAGCATCAACGGCACATTGGTCTTACCGAGCAGAACCGCGCCGGCCGCCTTCAACCGCGACACCTGCACCGCGTCCTCGGCCGGCACATAGTTCGCGTGCTGCGGTATGCCCCAGGTCGTGGGCAGCCCGGCCATGTTGTAGGACTCCTTGACCGTCACCGGAATGCCGAGCAGCGGCCGATCCTCGCCGCGGGCGCGCGCCTGGTCGGCATCGCGTGCGGCGGCCCGCGCACGGTCGAAGTCCGGCACACAGATCGCGTTGATCACCTTGTCGTCCCGCTCGATACGAGCGATCGCCTCCTCGGTCAGTTCCACCGAGGTCACCTCACCGGCCCGCAACGCCGCCAACAGTTCTTCTGCCGACTGAAGATTCCATTCCATGAATCCGACGGTATCGGCGCGCCGCAGAAGCCATAAAATGCCGATTCGCACAACGGGAAAGTCGAACGGACCACCTGCACCGGTGAAGTCACACGCTCGTTCTGCCATCGAGGACGGCCCACCCCAGGTCACAGCGTCGGCAGCGGGCCAACTCCATGAGCACAGGGCATAAGAATGCCGCGCCGTGCAACGGGATAGATGTCTCAATACTCATCATGTTCCTGCCCCGGCCACAGACAATTCGCCTGACCGCTGGCCATGGCGACGCGCGGCGGGATCGGTGTCGGCCTGGAAGTTCAGGAGACCTACATCGGACACCCGCGCGTACTTCGCGAGGCCGCGAACCGACGTATGCCCGGACAGCTTCATCAGCACCGGCGTGGACGCGCCCTTCTCCGCAGCGTGGGTCAACCGCGAGGGTTCTCGCCCGGGTTGTGTCGGTTCGACGGTGTGCCGGAACTCCTCGGCGCCGGATCTCGGGCGACTATCCCTGCCGCGGAACTCAACTCCCGTCCACGCAAAACGCTCGGCTGGGAAACCACAGCCGAGCGTCTGACTGAGCTCCTGGCCGAAACCAGTTGACCAACAGCGTGTCGCAACGACCCCCAGAATCCGCCAGATGCTCAGGGCCACAACGATTTCGATAGACAATCATCGTAACCGGACGTCGGGGATCGTGACGGTTCGCACCGCGAGAGCGAATCGCCGCATGCACCAGGACACCGGCGGACACCACCACGGCCCATGTGACCGCCGAAACCTCGACGACCAGCCCACATCCTCGAGCGGGATCATGTGCCCGCGACGTTCCCGCTTGGCCTCGAGATACTTGCGCGCCTTGTCGCTGCGCGGCCGCGTCCCCAAAGGCACCACCGTGACGGCGATGCCCTGATCCCGCACCGCACGCACCTTGTCCGGATTGTTGGTCAACAGCCGCACCGAGCGCAGCTCCAGTGCCGTCAGCGCCTCGGCGGCGAGTCGGTAGCACCGCATATCCGCACGCAGTCCGAGGCGCTCGTAGCTGTCGAACGTGTCGACTCCCAGACGCTCACTGGTGCGCAGGCCGCGCGCCTTGTTGACCAGACCGGCGCCGCGCCCTTCCTGCTCCAGATACACAAGCACACCGCACCCGGCGTTCTGGATGAGGTCCATCGATTTGTCCAGTTCGGGACCGCAATCGCAGTCCTCGGATTGCAGGGCGTCGCCATAGAGACAGCGGGAATGGATTCGGACCAGACAACCGTCGGTGATCTCGCCGAAGACGAGCGCATGACCGCCGTCTTCGCCACCGGGAATCGGCATGACCCGGACGCGGAGCTCACGCCCCTTACGAGTCAGCCGATGTCCGGTGGCGGAGAGGCCCGGTGCCGCTTTGGCCATGCTCCTCCGATGCATAGTGAAGCGGTGCACGAACTGTGAAATTGCCAGTCGCACAATGAATCCATGGTAGCCGGAGGTCAGTTCCCATGGCACTGCTACGCGGGGACGGCGGCTCGCTGGGGGACTTCGTAACCGATGTGCTGCGCGGCATTGTCGACAGCGGGCTGCGTGGCGGGGGCCGACAGGCCCGGTTCGGCAGGCAGGTATGCGACGGCTTCGCTCGGCATCGCCCCGGGCAGCGGGGCGGGATCGTGGCTCGGCTCTTCCGCCGCGGCAGCGGAGGTTCGCCGCCAGAACACCAGACGACTCTTGCGGACGCCCCTGAGTCGACGACTGCGGCGTGGACGCTGCACGGCCGGGAAAGTGCCCAAAGCATCCGATTCCCAGTCTGCGGGCGCCCATGGCGCGTCGTCGGTCGGAATCCAATGACGTCGACGTCGACGTTTGGCCTCCAGATACGCGGCGGCGCGTGCGCTCAGTGGACGGGTGCGCAGCGGAATGACGGTCACCGTAAGGCCGGCCAACCGAAAATCCTCGGCCTTGGCCGGGTTGTTGGTCAGCAGCTGCACCGATCGCAGCCCGAGTTGCACCAGACTCTTGGCCGCGTGGTTGTAGGTGCGGGCATCCGCCGGGTAGCCGAGTGCTTCGTAGCTGGCGAAGGTGTCGCTGCCGGTGCGCTCACTCTGCTGATAGCCGCGCGCCTTGGCGATCAGCCCGACGCCGCGGCCCTCCTGCTCCAGATACACCAGGACGCCCGCGCCTGCCGCCTGGATGAGGTCGAGTGCCTTGTCGAGTTCGGGCCCGCAGTCACAGTCGTCGGAGCCGAGCGCATCACCGTAGAGACACCGGGAATGCACCCGCACCAGGCACCCGTCGGTGAGCTCACCGAAGACCAGTACATATCCGTACTCGGCGCCACCGGCGACTTCCATGACAGAAACCTGTATTTCGCGTCCCTTGCGGGCGAACCGATGAGTGGTCGCACCGAGTAGGGACCCGGCTGTGATCAATGCTGCCCCGGACCCGAGCTGGAGCGACGCCGTTGGATGTGCGTGGTCACGACGGGGACTGTAGCGGATGTGTGGTGTCGTGCAGATGAAGTGCGAGGCATGGTGGTAAAAAGTCGCCGTTCACGATGATGCGATGCTCACCGGTTCGCGGCATAACGCTCGACGATCTGGTCGATATCGCCGGTCAGCGGCATGGCGCTCGGCACGTCACCGAGCTTCTGCGTCAACAGCATGGCCGCGGTCGCCCAGTCGAGGTCTTCCCGGCCGAGCGACCCCTCCGAAACGACCACCCGGTAGGCGAGGGCCGCGGAGAAGGCGGCCGCCGCACCCGGCGCGTTCTTGAGTGCCCGCGGAAAATGCGTGACGTCGACGTTGAGCCGATCCGATCGCATCGCACACTGGAATTCGCCGACCGTGCACACTGCGCCGACCCCGAGCCCGCGCAGCCGCTGCGCGACATCGTCGCTCGACGCGGTGGTCACGGCCGGGAGCATTTTGTCGAGCTCGTCCGCGGAACCCACCAGGTAGTCGACCGCGTCGAGATAGCGATAGAGATCCTGTGGTACCCGCAGACTCGGGGTCGGACAGACGATCAACCGCGGTTTGGGTCGCATGCTCGCGACCATGGCCAGCACCTGTCCGATGATGCCGATCGGGTGTTCGAATGTCAGCAGCACCACATCCGAGGCGCTGAGCGCCGCACGCACATTCGGACCATCGAGATCCGCTCCTTCCAAGCGGACCCGATCGTCCTGCACACCGATCAACGCCATGTCGCCGCTCGAGGTCATGATGACCGCGGTGATCGGTGAGGGTGCGCGGGTGGCGGTCTTGATCAGCTCGGTCCTGACACCGGCCGTGTCGAGGTATGCCCTGATGCGACGGCCGTTTTCATCGTCCCCGAGCGCGGAGACGATGCGGACCTGGAGTCCGAGGCGCGCGGCCGCCACCGCCCGGTTGAGCCCTTTGCCGCCGGGATGCTCGCTGTAGCCGTTGCCACGAGCGGGCGCGTCCACCGCGGGGATGCGGTCGACACGGAAGAGGTGGTCCATGACCGCGTCACCGACCACCGTCACCATGCCCGGTCGGGGCTGCGAGTTCGGCAGCGTCACTACGATTTTCGGTGTGGGGGCCATCTGCGGGATGGTGTAGCTGGATTCGCCTGCGAGCAGGCCGGCCAGCGCGGTGAACGCGTCGTGCTCCGAGGAGGTGCGCAGCCGCTTCACCGTCGGTGCCTCGGGAGTGGCCTCGGCCCGCAGCGTCTCGTGCAACCGCTGCCACATCTCGGCCAGATACTCCCGCCGCTGCCCGAGGTTCTCGGCGTAGAGGCGATCGAGATCGATTCCGTCCGGGGGGCTTTCACGAAACAACCCGAGCGAGAGTGCCGCATCGGCGATCAAGCGGTCGGTCGGCTGCAAGCGGCGTGCCATGTCGCTGACGACGGGCAGCATGGATTCCTCCGGTGACCGGCCCGTCCGCAGCGCGCGCTGCCGGACGACCACCAGGTCGAGCAAGGGCTCGACATCGATCTCGGTGTTGCGCAAGCGATCCGAGCTCAGGCCGGAGTACTTGCACAGCCGCGTGAGGATATTGCGTATCGCGACCATGCGAGAGTCCTGCGGAAGGTTCTGCAAGATCCGCCCCTCCCTGGGTGCTGTCGATTCGTTGTGCTCTGCCGGCGAACTACCGGACGATCGGGGTTTAGCGCGAACACGATCCGGCAATCCCCAACTTACTCCGGCAATTGACCATCATGAAGGGCAAATGCCACACTGGTTTCGGCGATCTGATCGCCCACCAGACGACTCGGGAGGGTTTGGTGATGAGGGTGCTGCTCCTGATGCGACATGCTCGGCGGCGCGGACAACACCGCGTCGGCGACTCCGAAACCGAGCAGGAGACCAACCGCGCCACGGTCTAGGCGAACGGTTCGCGTTCACCCGGACATCCGACAGAAATCAGCCACCGTCGTCGCTCCGCTTCTTCCGATGGCAGCAAGACCCGATCGATACGAGTTACTCGGATCCACCGGGGCCCACGCTCCCCGGCCGCAGCATCGGTGACGATTCCTCCGCCCATGGAGACAGCCGTGACGATCTACGAAAGCAGCCGGTCGATGACCAGCAGCGTCACGCCCGAATGGGCATGGCGAGCAGGCCCCGAGGAACCGGCGTGGCGACTGAGCTGGTTGCCCCAGCCACTGACCCGCGAACAGGCACTGGCCGGCATGGAACTGCAGGAGATCCTCAGCCATCCGGACCTGGCATCGGACCCCGCCGCGCAGGCGCTGGCCGATCGACTCGGAATCACCGTGCGGCAAGCCATCGGCCTGTTGCATCAACGGATGCTCGACCGGAGTCATTCGTGACCATGTTGTACCCCCAGAGCTCACCAGGCTCGAGCTGTTGCACCGGAGGCACCCATGAACGTGCATATGACCGAATGGACGATGATCAGTGACATAACCCCCGAATCTGCGTACAAGACCACCGGATCGGGGGCGGCAGTGTGGTCGTTGAGCTGGCTGCCCGACCAGTTGCTGACCAGGGGACAGGCGTTGGCCGGCATGGAACTCGACGAGATCCTCAGCGATCCGAGTGGCGTGCATGACCGGGATGCGCACTTCGAAGCGACCAAGCGAGCGGACACCATCGGCATCCGCTGGGAGCAGGCGGTGATCCTGCTGTCCAAGCGGATCCTGGCGCGTATGCATCAGCATGTGGGCGAGATGCCGGAACCTGAGGGTGCCGCGGCCGGTGCACCGGTCACGACTGGGCGCACCTTCCGCTCACGCCGCATTTCGATGCATCGCAGTGGGCCGCCTCGCGTGCTCGGATAGCAGCGCGGCACACCATGCACGGCTGCACCGAATGCCGCCGCAGGTGTCAGGAGCGATCGCCGTGCTCGGCGCCGATCGCGTCGGCGATCGATTTGTACCCGTTGTCGCGCAGCCGGGCGGCGATGCCGCGATGGATGTTGCGAGTCCAGAAAGGGCCGCCGTAGATGAAGCCGGTGTAGCCCTGCAGCAGGGTAGCGCCCGCGAGGATCCGCTCCCAGGCCTGGTCGGGGGTTTCGATGCCGCCGACGGAGATGAGGACAAGGCGGTCGCCGACGCGGCGGTAGAGGCGGCGCAGGACATCGAGGGAGCGCTCGGCGACGGGAGCACCGGACAGGCCGCCCGCGCCCATGGCTTCGACCTCGGCGACAGGAGTGTGCAGACCGTCGCGGCGGATGGTGGTATTGGTGGCAACGATGCCGGCCAGGCGCAGTTCGACCGCGAGGTCTGCCACCGCGTCGATGTCCTCGTCGGAAAGATCGGGGGCGATCTTCACCAGCACCGGAACCTGCACGCTGTCGAGCACGGCCTGCAGCACCGGGCGCAGCGATTCGACGGCCTGCAGGTCACGCAGGCCGGGGGTATTGGGAGAGCTCACGTTGACAACGACGAAATCGGCGAGTGGACCGAGCAGCGCCGCGCTGATCGCGTAATCGGCTGCGGCGCCCTCCGGTTCGACGATCTTCGTTTTGCCGATGTTCGCGCCGACCGGGACTCCGCCGCGGCGGCCACGCAGCTGCTCGGCCGCGGCGGCCGCGCCGTGATTGTTGAAGCCCATCCGGTTGATGAGGGCATGATCGGCGGGCAGCCGGAACAGTCGCGGGGCGGGATTGCCCGGCTGGGCCCGGGCGGTCACTGTGCCGATCTCGGCGAAACCGAAACCGAGCGGTGCCCACGCGTCGACGCCGTCGGCATTCTTGTCGAAGCCGGCGGCCAAGCCGAGCGGCGCAGGGAACTCGACGCCGAAGGCGGTGTTGCGCAGAATGGGATCGTCGGAAACCAGGACCTTCGACATTGCCCAGCGCGAGGGCGGGAAGCGGTCGGCCAGTTTCATTGCGGCAAAGACCAGATGGTGGATGCGTTCCGGCGGTAGCAGGAACATCAAGCGCAATAGCAGTGCGTACATCGGTTCACATCCCCGGTTCGGGCTGGGGTAGCAGCGCGGTTTTTCGGCGGCGCAGCAGCACTCGGCGGCTGCCGTCTGTATAGGCGCGCACGCGAGAGAGTTCCCAGCCGCCGAATTCGGCTTGAATGGCCAGCCGCATGGACGCGGTCACCCGATTCACCTCCGGCGGTAGTCGCAGTGGCACGTATTCGTAGTCGTCACTGGTGGTTTCCCAGCTCGCGGGGAGCGCCGCGCGATGGCTGCGGGTCCTTCGGTGCTGTGGTGGTTGGTCATCCTTCGGCGCCATCACTGCCCTCCCTTCCGCTGGTCCGCCCGGATTCGCTGCAGACCGTTCCCGGTCGCGGATCCGACGAACAGATCGCCGGTGCGCTCGTCGATGGCGACCGAATTCGGCTGCCGGACCGTCGGAAATCGGCCCACTTCCTTCGGTATACCCGTCGACAGATCGAATCCGACGACTTCGTTGGTCTGCGTGCACGTCACCCACACGGTCTCGGACCGTTGGTCGTAGGCAAGCGCGTAAGGCGACGATCCTACCGGGAAACGCTGCCGCAGGACGAGCGGTCCGGCCGTGTAGACCAACAGTTCGTTACCTGCAGTGTCGGTGACGACGATGCGGCCGAAGTGGTCGGTGATCAGGTTGGTGGCGCCGTCCCCGGCGCGCAGAGCCAACCCGAGCTGATCTTTGCCCAGGTCGAGTTCGGTGAGCGAGGTCTGACGGCGGTCGAGCACGCTCACCCGATCGCCGGTGAGGGCCAACGCGTCGGCCGAAGCGAGCCCGGACACGGTGTCGAGGACCTCGCCTGCGGGAGACAGGACGCGCACCTTGCCGTCAGCCGTGCCGACGACGAGTGCGCCGTCGCCGCGTTCTTGCACCGCGTGCACGTCACCGTCGACGGTCACCGCAGTGGTTGTCGATGCCGCGGAGTCGACGCGCAGCACCCGATTCGGCAGGGCGACAAGAACTTCGCCGTCCTGTCCCGAGGCGAGGGCAGCGGCCTTCGCGGGCAGCGCGACCGCGCGCACCACAGGCGGGGTGGTGGCCGGGTCCATGAGCAGCAGCGCCGTCGCGCTGCTGTCGAGCGCTGCGAGCAGACCGGTTCCGGTGACGACGAGCAGGTCGGTGATCTGTGTGGTGACCGACAGAACTTGATCGGCCGGTGCGGCGGTCGTATCCGAGGAGACCGCGGCGGTGGCCGGTGGTCTGGTCGGCAGGTCTTTACCGTCGGTGTCGGAGGAGCATCCGGCCAGCAGCACCAACACCGCGACACCCACAATGGTCGAGGGGACCGAGCCGCGAGGGCGCATCCACCGAACTCCTTCTACCGACGTACTACCGACCGATCATCCACAACATCACCATCTGACCATGATGGCGCACCGGCGCGGCCGACCGGGGTGGCGGCTCGAGGAGAATGTCGGTGTTCGGGGTTACGGTTAGGTTGAAACAGTGTCCAACTCAGGGAGATCTGGTTGAAAGCCGACCACCCATCGGGATTTGCCATCGATGACATAACCGTTGGCCCGTTTGCTCACGGATTCGGCACCACCGCCGACGGCAGGCCCTACGCCTTCCGTACGGTCCGCTCGACCGTCACGCTGGAGATCTACCGTGCCGACCTCGACAGCGACGTGCCAGGCCCCGAGGACGTCGTCGCGATCGCCCAGGCCCGCGTCACCGACATCGATCTCGACGATGAACGCAGTGTGGTGGCGCTGGTGCGGGACATGATTCCGGACGCGGCGCCGGTCGAAGCGGCCGCCGAGCGTGACATGACGACGGTGCGGGCGCTGCTCGGACGAATCAGTTCCGTCATCGATGGTATGTAGATGGTGATGCCAACCACACGATTCGCCCGTACCGCGCTGACCGCAGCGGCCCTCATCACGCTGGCCTCGGCCGCGGCATGCAACTCGGGACCGGACGAAGCGGCCGTCGATGCCGCGCGCTCCTCGGCCAACGCCTCGCTGTCCTCATCGGTCGCCGCCTCCTCGAGCGCCGCGCACCGGCCGCTGCCGACCGCCGCCGAACTGGACGCGCAGATCAAACGCGCACTCGACCCGGCGCTGCCCGACAGCGAACGCACCGATCTCATCGAAGACGGCGAGGTGTTCAAGGACGCCATCCCGGACATGTACAAGGCGCTGCAGGACAATCCGCGCGCCGTGTACGGGGTCACCGACCCGATCTTCGACAATCGCGACGGCACCTTGACCGCGACCATGCGCCTGGACAAAGACGGAACCGGTTCCGCCGTGCGCACCACCGTGGTGCATTTCGTGCTCATCGACGGCAAGTGGAAGATCTCCCGCACCGATCTGTGTGGCATCCTGCGCTCGGCCGATTACCGCACCCCGGCCTGCGGCTAGTGCTGGATACCGGCCTGGCACGGTGGGGCCATGTCGTCCATCGCCACCGGTATCTCGTGCTCGCGGTGTTCGCGCTGGCCGTTGTCGCCTCCGGCTGGTACGGCCGTGATCTGTCGGGCAGGCTGACCCAAGAGGGCTGGTTCGACGAGAGCAGCGAATCGGTGGCCGCCTCCAAGATCGCCGACGACACCTTCGGACGCGATACCGACAGCGACATCATCGCCGTCTACACCGCGCCCGAGGGCAGCACGGTCGACGATCCGGCGGTGCGTGCCGCGGTGACGACCGCACTGAATCAGGTGCTTGCCCGGCACCCCGACCGGGTCCAGAAGATCGACAGCTATTGGGACAGCCCATTCGCCTCGCAGGCCACCGACGCCTCCCACACCCACGCCTTCGCCAGCATCGGACTGCGCGGTGCAGGCACCGCCACCGTGGAGAACTACGCCGCGGTCAAGGACGAGCTCGGCGCCGGACCGGCCGGTAGCGGGCCCGGCGACACGACGGTGCAGCTTGCCGGGTTGCAGCCGGTCGTCGAGGGCATCAACCAGGGCATGCAGCACGACATCAAACGCGCCGAAATGATCGCACTGCCGATCGTGGCGATCCTGCTGTACTTCGTCTTCGGCGGGGTGATCGGCGCACTGCTTCCCGTGCTCATCGGCGGGATGACGGTGCTCGGCACGCAGGGCACCATGCGCGTGCTCACCGACCACATCAATGTCAACGTATTCGCCAGCGCGGTAGTGACTTTGGTCAGTCTCGGGCTCGCCATCGATTACGGGTTGTTCACTGTGACGAGGTTCCGGGAGGAGTTGGCCTCCGGTCACACGGTGGAGGAGGCGACCGCGCGCACCGTCGCCACCGCGGGGCGCACGGTGTTGTTCTCGGCGGCGATCATCGCGATCAGCCTGGGCGCGTTGTTCATCTTCCCCATCGGTGTGCTGCGCTCGGTTCCTTACGGCGGCATCAGTTCGGTATTGCTTGCCGCGCTGCTGTCGGTCACCGCACTGCCCGCGGTGCTCAGCATCGTCGGGCGGCGCATCGATCTGTGGGGCTGGCATCGCTTCTCCCATAGCAAAACCGAAGCCCAGATAGATGCTGGATTCTTCTCGCGGCTCGCCACCACGGCGATGCGGCGGCCGTGGCTGGTCGCAGCGCCGATCGTGCTGGTGCTGCTGGCGCTGAGTATCCCGTTCCGCCACATCGAGTTCGGCGGGCTGAGCGAGCGCTATCTCGCTGAGGACAACGCGGCCAGGGTGGCGCAGGAACGCTTCGACGAGCTTTTCCCGAGCTTCCGCACCGAACCGCTGAAACTGGTGGTGATCGGCGCGAATCCGCAGCAGCTCAGTGACATCCGGTTCGAGGCCAACCAGGTTCCCGGGCTCACCGGGCGCTTCGAACCCGGCGCGCCGACCAAAGACGGCATCAATGTGTTGAACGCGGGCCTCGCCGACAAGCGTGACGCCGACGCGGTGATCGCCGCACTGCGCGCCATCCCCGAACCACCCGGCGTCGAGGTCATGGTCGCGGGTGTGCCTGCGCTGGAGCGCGACAGCATCAACGGACTGCTCGACGGGCTACCGGTACTGGCCGCGATCCTGGTGGTCGCCGCGCTGGGACTGATGTACGCCGCGTTCCGATCCTTCGTCCTCGCGCTCAAGGCCGTCCTCATGAGTGCACTGAGTCTAGGCTCCACGCTGGGCATCCTCACCTGGATTTTCGTGCAAGGCCACGGCGCGGGGATCTTCCATTTCACCCCGGGGCCACTGATGTTCGCGGTGCTGGCGCTGATCGTGACGGTCATCTTCGGACTGTCCACCGACTACGAAGTCTTCCTGCTCTCGCGCATGGCCGAGGCCCGCGCGGGCGGCGCCGACCCACCCGAGGCGATCCGCTACGGCATTGCCCACACCGGCGGCGTCATCACTTCCGCCGCGGCGATCCTCATCGTGGTGACCGGCGCGTTCGGCTTCTCCGACCTGGTGCTGATGAAGTACATCGCCTACGGCATGATCGCCGCGCTGATCATCGACGCGACAGTGATCCGCATGTTGTTGACGCCCGCGGTGCTGAAACTGATCTGGCGCTGAGCCGAAGGAGAGCGATCGTGCGTGCGATCAAGGGTGCGAATCTGGTTGTGGTGTTCCTGCTGGAGCTGGGGGTGCTTGTGGGGGTGGGAATCTGGGGGTTCACCCTGCCTTCAGGCACTGCAACCCGGATCGTCGCGGGTCTGGGCGCGCCCGCACTGTTCACCCTCATGTGGGCGCTGTTCGGTGCCGGGACGACCGCGAGATTTCAGCTGTACGGCGGATGGCGTCTGGCCCTCGAATTGTTGTGGTTCGGCGGTGGCGCGCTCGCCTGGTGTCAGGTGGCCGGACCGATCGCCGGTGCCGGATTCTTCGCGATGTGGGCGATCACGGCCGCGGTGCGCGCCGGTGCGCAGGGTGGATTGATTGTCGATATCGGGCAGGCGGAAGTCTTCCCGACAGCGCGTGACCGCCGCTAGATCCGTGCCGCTGCCGGCCAATCACACGGTAGGTCACAATAGCCATCCTCCGACGCCGATCACGAGGGCCCGATTCATACTGCCTCTCGGCAGGACAACATCCGGGCGCCGGTGCGTACGCACGGCGTCCAAGTCCGTGGCCGAGCGTTGCTTCAGTGCTCGCGGCAACCACGCTCGTCGGTTCTTTTACTCCCCGACCCACGTCATGACAGCTTCGACCGGAGGACTGTACGGCTCAGCGGCGGACCGGCAGGACGAGTTGGGCGCCGGTTACCGGGTGGTCGAGTACCTCGACGGGGTGTTGGTAAACGCGACTGAGCAGTTCGGTGGTGAGGACGGCGCGAGGCGGGCCATCGGCAGCGACACGGCCGGATTCCAGAACGGCGACACGATCGGCGTAGGCGGCGGCGATGCCGAGGTCGTGCAGGACGACGACAACGGCCGCGCCTTCATCGGCACGGGTGGTTGCGAGGTTCAGCACGGCCTCCTGATGGCCGAGGTCCAGGGCGGCGGTGGGCTCGTCCAGAAGCAGGGTTGCGGTGTCCTGGGCGAGGACGCGGGCCAGCGCGACGCGCGCGCGTTCGCCGCCCGACAGTGTCGGAAATGACCGGGCCGCAAGGTGTTCCACGTCGGTGGCGGCCATGGCGGCGGCGATCTTCTCGTTATCGAGCGCACGAAGTCGGGTGCGCACCCACGGCGCACGTCCCATGGCGACAACTTCGCGCGCGGTGAACGGGAACCCGACGGTGTGGCTCTGCGGGAGTACGGCGCGCCGGCGCGCCATATCGAGCGCAGACCAGTGGGCCAACGACCGCCCGTCGAGTTCGACCGCCCCTTCGGCCGGGGCGAGCTCGCCCGCAAGGGCGGCAAGCAACGTGGACTTGCCGGCACCGTTCGGGCCCACCAATGCGACGACCTGCCCGGCAACGACCTCGAAGTTCACCGCCTCGAGCACACGACGACTTCCCGATCCGGTGGCATCACGTCGATCGATGCTCACACCGACAGCGCGCAGCGTGACCGAATCCCGTTCGTGCGCTACCGGCAGCTCGTGCGTCCGCGCAAAAACCCCGCCGAGCCCGTGCCGCATGCCGCTCATGTGTCGCCCCCAATGACCAACTCGGCCACGCGGCCGGTTGTCGCAGGCGATTCGTCCGTCCAGGCAAGGACCCCATCGAGACCGCAGGGCATGCCTGTCACACGGTGACTCCGGTCGCCACGTCGCCCAGTGCTGGATGACTGGTTTGATTGCGCGCTGTGCGGACCGAACTTGCGGGGACGTCCCGGGACGGCGCGGTCGCGCCGCTCAGTGCGGGAGGACATGTTCGAGTCCGCAGCAAGCAGCAGAGCCTGTCGGGACTGTTCCGACCGTGCCGCGCCATCGAAACTCCGGTCAGTGCTCTGGCGGCAGCCGCCACGAAACGACCACCAGCCGTTTACCGGCGCAGAAGCCGTGGCCGAGGTACGCGGGAAACGCGTCGATGAGCCGGTCATGCCCATCCTCCCGCGCGGGCGCGTGTTCGGCGCAGCAGCCAGAAGAAAAAGGGGCCGCCGATGAGGGAGGTGAGCATGCCGAGGGGGAGGTCAGCGTTGTCGACGAGGGAGCGGGCGCCCACGTCGGCGGCGAGCAGGACCACCGCGCCGATGATGGCGCTCAAGGGGATCAGGACGCGGTGCGCGGGGCCGACGAGCATGCGGACCAGGTGCGGGACGATCAAGCCGACGAACAGGATGATGCCGGTGAAGGCGACGCCCGCGGTGGCCAGGATCGCGACGACCAGGATGACGTTGCGGCGCAAGCGTTCTACGTCGACACCCAGATGGCGGGCGGCGGACTCGCCGAGGGCCAGCAGGTCCAGGCGCGGTGCGATGAAGATCGCGGCGAGCACGCCGACAGCGGTGAGTGGCGCGACCACGCGCACCGAGGCCCAGGTGGCGCCGTTGAGGCTGCCCAGTTGCCAGAACACGATCTGATCGCGGGCGGCGGGAGAAGCGACGAACAGCAGGAAGGCGATGAGGCCGCCTGCGAAGGCATTGATCGCGACGCCGGTGAGCACCAGGGTGACCACCTCGGTGCGCCCATTGGATCGGGCAAGCACATACACGAGCAGGGTGGTTGCCAGACCCGCCACGAACGCCGCCGCCGCGACCGACCACGCGGCGACGAACGCGCCGCCGAACACGATCACGGTCCCCGCACCGACTGCGGCACCCGCCGACACTCCGATCACACCGGGCTCGGCGAGCGGATTGGCGAACACGCCCTGCAACAATGCACCCGCTGTCGCCAATGCCGCGCCCACCAGCATCGCCAGCACCACCCGCGGGAAACGGACCTGCCACAACGTCACCTCACCGGCAGGATGGGCGGGCATCGGCCCCCAGTCCAGGCCGATCCGATGCACCACACTGCCCGCCACCTCGGCGGGCGTGGTCGGCACCTGCCCGATCGCAGCGGAAGCCAGTGCGAGCAGAACCAGCACGGCCACCGCGACAACGAAGACGATCGCGGTGCGCGAACGGCCACGGGATTTCGGAGCAGTCGGCTGCGGGCTGTGCGGCATCGACCGATCGATCGAGGTGCTCCCCGACGTCGCTCCACTCACCACAGCACCTCGCCTGTGCGTGCTGCCACCGGCCTCGGGCTTCCGTTCCTTCGAGACTCTGCGGCGATCCGGCCGGAATCTGTGCCGGTCTGCACCGCCTGGGACATGCCATTGCGGTCGCGGGCGGTGGCTCTTCGACCCGACACCGCCCCGAACAGGTTCGTGCCGAACGGGTCGGTTGCCCGGACCGCCGGGGCGGTCGTTCCGATGAGGCTCGAACTCGTGCCGAATAGACCGGCTTCGATGCCGAATACACCAGAAGCTGCTTCGAACGGACCCGAGTCCGTTCCATCGACTACTTGCTCACCGCCCGTGCTCATGCCGGTCGGGTGCCGTACACGGCCTCGCTCAGGGCTGCGATGACGCGGCCGGTGTTCGGGCCGAAGCTCAGCAGGACCGCGTCGGACATGTCGACCACACGTCGGTTGCGGCCTGCGGGAGTTTGCGCGATGCCGGGGACCTTCTCCAATCCGTCGACGCCGCCGACCGAATGCAGGCCGTCGGTCATGACGAGCAGCACGTCGGGGGCGGCGCCGATCATGGCCTCGCTGGTGATCGCGACGAAGGGTTCCTTCAGTCCTGCCACGGCGCCCGCGTCCTTGGCACCCAATGCGGCGATGAGTGCATCCGCGCCGGAGCCGGGGCCAGCGAGCATGGTGATGGCGGTGCTGCGCAGGTAGAGGAAGGCGATGGTGAGGGGCTTGTCCTGCCTCGGGACGGCGGCGCTCGCAGCGGCGATCTCGTCGCGGGTGCGCTGGGCGAGAGCCTGCCCGCTGTCGGGAACGCCGAGGGCGCCTGCGACGGCCTCGATCTGGGGCACCACACCGTCCATCGTGCGTTGCGGGTCGAAGTACACGACGGTGACACCTGCCGCGCGCAACTGCTCGCGCACTGCGGGCGCGGCGCTGGTGCTGTCGGTGAGGAACACCGAAGGACGCAGCGCCAGAATGGATTCCACGTTCAGCGAACCGCTGCCGCCGGTCACGTTGGGCACGTTCTGCACCGCGGGGAACGAGGCAGCGGTGCTGCGGCCGACGATTTTGGGACCCAGGCCCAACGCCCACACGATCTGCGCGAGGGTGCCGTAGCGGTCGGCGGCGATAATGCGGCTCGCGCTGGTGACGGTGACCTCGGAGCCGTCGAACGACCGCACCGTCGCAGGCAGGGTCGGGGTCGGTTCCGGCCCGATCGGCGTGGGGTCGAGATTCGCCAGCGTGGCAGTGCTCTGTCCCTGACGCCCGGAGGTCGTGGCATCGCTGCCGGTGCCGCACGCGGCGACCCCGACGAGGATGGTCAGCGCGAGGACGGCATAGACCGCACGCTCCCATCCACTTCGGACGCCGCCGATCGGTCGCGCCTGGACGGGCGCGGCTGCGGACAAGCACGCCGGAGAAGCTGAATGCCTCGACGTCACACACCTCATGCAGGCAAGGCTAACTTGCGTCATTCCGTGCGTGCGCTGACGTCGTCCAGAGCGGCCGCGATGGCACGCGGCAGTTCGAGAGCCTCCGCGGCGAGCACACCGGTGAGCTGCCCGATGTCGCGGGCGCCGACGATCATGCTCGCGACGCCGGGGCGATCCCGAATCCACGCAAGCGCCACCGCGAGCGGCGAGGTGGCCAGGCCGTCGGCGGCGGTGACCAATGCGTCCACGACCCGGGTTGCGCGCTCGTCGAGCCGGTGGCGGATCTCGGCAGCGGTCGCCTCGTCCGCGCCCCGCGAATCGGCGGGCACACCGTCACGGTATTTACCGGTGAGGATGCCGCCCGCCAACGGGGCGGACGCGATCAGTCCGACGCCGTGGTGATCGGCCGCAGGCAGGAAAGAACCCTCGGAGCCGCGCGCTAGCAGCGAATACGGCGCCTGCGCGACGGAGATCGGCGCAATGGCGGCGAGACTGGCCAACTGCCAGGCGCCGAACCCGCGCACGCCCGCGTACCGGACCCGCCCCGAGCGCACCGCGAATTCGAGGGTCGCCGCGACTTCGTCGAGTGGGGTCCGCGGATCCCAGGCGGCGACGTTCCAGATGTCGAGGTAGTCGGTGCCGAGCTCGAGCAGCGTCCGGTCGAGTTGACGCAGCAGGGTGCGCCGCGAGGTGTCCACCGTCGGGCGGGCCGGTTCCGGCTCGGGCACCGACGGACCTGCGGGCGCAGGCGAAATCCTCGGCAGCACACCGGCACAACCACTGAGCACCAGATCGTCACGCGAGACCAGGTCACCGAGCAGCTCGGCCAGGATCCGTTGCGCCGCACCGCCGCCGTAGGCGGGGGAGGTGTCCACCAGCGTGCCACCGGCATCGGTGAACGCCACCAGCTGCACGGCCGCTTCGTCGGAATCCGTATGCGAACCCCAGGTGTGGGTCGCCAAACCTATCCGGGACACCCGTAGGCCACTGCGACCGACCGTACGCTGTTCCATCACCGTGTCCACGATTTCGTCACGGCGCCAAGCCTAGAGCGTGCGAGCGGATGCGGGCGGTCACGTGCACTGTGCGTCGCATTGCCGCTGTCACCGCGTGTCGCGGGCGCGACGGACCCGCGACGGACCGCAGCGCTGGTCACCGCCCCGACACCCGGTCCTCGCTTCGACACTGTACTGTCGCTGCGTGATTGCGGCGGTGATCATGTCAGTGCGACCCGCCTGTGGACCAATTGCCCAGCCGGAACGGATATTTCGGGCAGAAGCGGAGGACGGTACATGGTCGGCGAGTCCATGACCTGGGTGCAAGCGCTGATACTCGGTCTGGTGCAGGGGCTCACCGAGTTTCTGCCGATTTCCTCCTCGGCGCACCTGCGCATCGTGTCGGCGGTGTTCTTCGGCGACGACGCGGGCGCCTCGTTCACCGCGGTGACCCAGCTGGGCACCGAGGCCGCCGTGCTGGTGTACTTCGCCAAGGACATCTGGCGCATCGTGCGCGCCTGGTTCAGCACCCTGGTGCGCAAGGTGTCCAGGCCCGCCAGGCAAACCGTGCCGCTCACCGACCAGGTCACCACCAAGCTTCCCGTCATGCGACCCGGCGAGCCCCCGCTTCTCGACGAGGACGCGCAGCGCGAACTCGACTACCGCATCGGCTGGTATGTGATCATCGCGACCATCCCCATCGGCCTGCTCGGCTTCCTGCTCAAAGACCAGATCCGCACGGGAGCCCGGAACCTGTGGCTGGTGTCGTTCATGCTGATCGCGTTCGCACTGGTCATCGCCGCCGGTGAGTACTACGGTCGCAAGATCCGCCCGATCGAGCAGCTGACCACCCGCGACGGGCTCGTCATGGGTTTCGCTCAGTGCCTCGCGTTGATCCCGGGTGTGTCGCGCTCCGGTGCCACCGCCACGGCCGGTCTGTTCCTCGGGCTCGAGCGCGAGGCCGCGGTGCGGTTCTCGTTCCTGCTCGCCATTCCCGCGGTGACCGCGTCCGGCCTGTTCAGCCTGCCCGATGCGTTCGAACCGGCAGGAGAGGGACTCAATGCCAGCGGCCCACAGCTGCTCGTCGCCACGATCGTGGCGTTCGGTGTCGGCTACGCCTCGGTGGCGTGGCTGCTCAAGTTCGTCGCCAAGCACTCGCTGGACTGGTTCGTCGGCTACCGTATCGTGCTCGGGCTGACCATGATGGGCCTGCTGGCGGGCGGGGTGGTGTCGGCGACATGATTAGGCTGACCGCATGACGGTAATCCTGCTGCGACACGGTGTGTCGACTTCGAACACCGCCCGCACACTCGCGGGCCGCAGCCAAGGCGTCGATCTGACCGAGCGCGGCAACGAACAGGCCAGGGCGCTCGCCGTCCGCCTCGCCGCACTGCCCATCGAGCACATCGTGCACTCACCGCTACTGCGCTGCCAGCGCACGGTCGCGCCGCTGGCGGACAAACTCGACCTGGAACCGGAATATGACGACCGGCTGATCGAGGTCGACTACGGCGACTGGACCGGCAAGCCGTTGGCCGACCTGCTCACCGAACCACTGTGGAAGGTCGTGCAACAGCACGCCTCCGGCGCGGTGTTCCCGGGGGGCGAAGGGCTCGCGCAGGTGCAGGCCCGCGCGGTGGCCGCGATCCGCGAACTCGACCGGAGATTCGCCGAGCAGCACGGCCACGACGTGCTGTGGGTGGCGTGCTCGCACGGTGATGTCATCAAGTCGGTGCTCGCCGACGCGTTCGGCATCCATTTGGACGGATTTCAACGCATCGTGGTGGAGCCCGCGTCGATCAGTGTCGTCCGCTACACCCCGACGGCACCGTATGTCTGGCGTGTCAACGACACCGGGACCGACCTTTCCGCGCTGGCGGCGTCCAATATGCCACGCCCGGTGGCCGATTCCCGCGCCACGCAGGACGGCGAACCGGTTGACACCTCCGGTCCCGTTCCTGGCGGGGAGGTAGGCGATACCGGAAGTGCGGATAATGGGAATGCGGAGCGTCGAGATTCCTTGTAAACGAGTAGTCGGCGTGTTGAATGTCTGTGCGCCGCGGGTAGTCGATCAGGGTCACGTATCAGGAGGTGCATGTGTCACGCGCAATCCATGTATTCCGCACCCCCGATCGTTTCGTCGCCGGGACTGTCGGTGAGCCGGGCGATCGTTCGTTCTATTTGCAGGCCGTGCAGGAACCGCGCGTCGTCAGCGTGCTGCTGGAGAAGCAGCAGGTGAAGGTGCTCGCCGACCGCATGGGTCTGCTGTTGGACGAGGTCGCGCGGCGCTTCGGCGCCGAGGTGCCGCCGCAAGCCGACGACGTGGCCGATGTGGATCCGCTGGTGACGCCGGTCGACGCCGAATTCCGGGTCGGCACCATGGGCTTGGGCTGGGACGCCGACGCGGGAGCGGTGGTGGTGGAGCTGCTGGCGATCACCGAGACCGAAGTGGACGAGTCGGTGGTGCTCGATGACACCGAGGAGGGTCCGGACGCGGTACGGGTGTTCCTGACCCCGATCCAGGCGCGCGAATTCGCGCTGCGCTCGACCCGTGTCATCGCCGCGGGGCGGCCGCCGTGCCCGCTGTGCGGCGAACCACTCTCGGCGCGCGGGCACATGTGTGTGCGAACCAACGGATACAAGCGCGGGGACATTTTCGGCGCCGCCGAGCTGGAGGAGTAGCCGGTGGCCGCGTGGCACACCGCCGAGCTGACGGTGATCGGCCGGGTAACCGTCGCAAGCAATGTCACCCTCGTCTGTGACGTGCCCGCGAGCACGGATCCCGACGGCGCGCCACTGCGGGTGGTGTACAAGCCCGTGCGCGGTGAGCAACCGCTGTGGGACTTCCCCGACGGCACCCTCGCGGGCCGCGAGGTGGCCTCGTACCTGATATCGGATGCGCTCGGCTGGGGTGTCATCCCGGAAACCATCTTGCGTGAGGGCCCCTACGGTCCCGGCATGGTGCAGCGCTGGGTGGAGGCCGTGGACAATCACACCGCGCAGGGCAACCGGCTCGACCTGATCGACCTGGTGCCCGCGGGCGCGGTCCCCGACGGCTTCTGTGAAGTGCTGCGCGCCCTCGACCCGGCAGGTAACGAGGTGTCGCTGATCCATGCCGACGATCCGCGCCTGCAGCGGATGGCGGTGCTGGACCTATTGCTCAACAACGCCGACCGCAAGGGCGGGCACGCACTCGAAGGCAGCGACGGTCAGGTCTACGGGGTCGACCACGGCATCTGCCTGCACAGCGATCACAAACTCCGTACCGTGCTGTGGGGATGGGCAGGCCGCGGCGTCGGCCAGGATCTGCTCGACGACATCACCGCGTTCGCGAAGGCGCTGCCCGGTCAGCTCGCCGACGCTCTCGCCCCGCACCTCACCGACGCCGAGATCGGGGCACTCGCCGATCGGACCCAGGATCTGCTGGACGACCCGGTGATGCCGGTGCCGCGCACCGCCCGCCCGATTCCCTGGCCCGCGTTCTGATCGGCAGGGTGCCCCCTGGCAGGGCCTCCCTCCGGTGTCGCGTCGTGTACCGGACTGGGCGCATGCGCTACCGACTCTTCGGCTCGACCGGCTTACGAATCTCTGAACTCGTCTTGGGCACAATGGGTTTCGATCACGCCGAGGAAAGTCGACGCATCATCGACGCTGATGCCGACGCGGGTGGCAATGTCCTGGACACCGCATCGGGCCTTCGGCGAAGGAGAGAGCCAGCTCGGTGCGGTGATCCAACGCCGCGACCGTTTCGTCCTCGGCACCGAGTACACGCGGGCGCGAACGGCCGCCGGGTCTCGGCGGCCGAACTCACTGCCCGCGACCGTGCCGCGGCCCAAGCCGTCGCGGAGGTCGCCGCCGAGTTGGGCGTGCGTCCCGCGCAGGTGGCGCTGGCTTGGCTTCGACACAAGTTGGCGGCGGTCGTGCCGATCATCGGCGTCAGTAGTGTGGCCCAGCTCTCCGACAATGTGGGCGCGGTGCAGCTCACGCTGACCGACGACGCGGTGCGACGGCTGGAGGCCGCGGCTCCGTTCCAGCTCGGGTTCCCCGGAGATTTCATCGCCGACTGCGAGCCACATTCGGGGACGAAAAGGCCCTCTGGTGGCGCCGGGCGGTGGACGCGTACCCGGACTACGCCGACTACCAGCGCAAGACCGATCGCCGGATTCCGGTCTTCGTGCTCGAACCAATCAGCGTGGGCACACCGGCCGGTGACGGCACCGAGGGCTAGTGCGGCGGGCTCTGTGGCTGTCACTGCCCGAACAGCTCAACCCAACAGCGGGCGCACCTTCTCGCCGACGAATCGAACGAACTCGACCGGGTTCGGGTCGTCGTCGGCGGGTTCGAGCACGACGGTGTCCGCGCCTGCGGCCGCGTACCGGCGCACCGTGTCGGCGATGGAATCGGGGTCGCCGGCGATGCCCGCACCCTCTTGGAATCCGTTCTGCTCGGCCTTTGCCGCCAGACGACGGTCTGCGTCGGGTCCGGTGGCCGCGGCCAGGTACACGATCACCCGATGCGGTTCGGTTCGCCCGGCTTCGGCGCGTCCCTCATCGATCAGCGCCCGCGCCGCGCGCACACCGTCGGGAGCGGTGCGCGAGGTGAGGATGGTGCCATCGGCGAGCTCGCCGGACAGGCGCAGCGTCCGCGGGCCACTCGCGGCGGCCAGTATCGGTGCAGGCACAGTCGGCGGCCAGTCCAGCGCGACCTCGTCCAGCTGCACATAGCGCCCCGCGGTGGTGACGGTTCGACCGGAAAGCAATCCGCGCAACGCGCCGAGCTGTTCACGCAGCAAGGTCATCGGTGATTCGACGCCGGCACCGACCTGCGCCATCCATTCCTGCACACCGTGCCCGAATCCGGGCAGGAACCGCCCGGGGTGCAGCCGCAGCAACGAAGCGACCTCCATGGCGGTCAGTGCGACATTGCGCAACGGCACCGGCATCACCCCGATCCCGACGCGCACCCGCTCGGTCCGCGCCAGCACGGTCGCGGCCGCCGCGACACCACCGCCCCAGAAGCAGTCCTCCCACAACCAGAGTTCGTCCAGCCCGCTCTCTTCCGCGGCATTGCTGACTGCGGCAAGATGTTCCGGAGGAATCCGGGGGAGCGCTACGGCACCGAGAACAGTCATCCGGCCACGGTATCCCCGAGCACCGACAGATGCGCTGGATCCGGCCCGCGATCATCGGGCCGCGCGGCCCTATCGGTGACTGCGAGATCGCGATTCGCCCGGTTCGCCGACATCGCAATTCGACACCGCATCGCATCGAACCAGCGAGACCGTAAATGTTGACATCCGCCGGTCACGACATTTGCGCAGGTCGAAACCCGCCATAAGGGTGTGCTACGTCGCCAATCAGGCGGGGCGAAGGCCGATGATCTCGACCACACCTTTACCCTCGAACCATGCAGTCCTGGTCCGATACCGCCCTTCCCACCATCCCCGGCGCAGGGCCACCGTTGCGGTTGTTCGACACCGCCGACCGACAGGTCCGGCCGGTCACCCCCGGCCCCACCGCCACCATGTACGTCTGTGGGATCACCCCTTACGACGCCACCCACCTCGGGCACGCGGCCACCTACCTCACCTTCGACCTGGTGAACCGATTGTGGCGGGACGCGGGCCACACCGTGCACTACGTGCAGAATGTGACCGATGTCGACGACCCGCTGTTCGAGCGCGCCGCCCGCGACGGCTTGGACTGGCGAGCGCTGGGCACCCGCGAGATCGAGTTGTTCCGTGCGGACATGTCCGCGCTGCGGATCGTGCCGCCACGCGACTACATCGGCGCCATCGAGTCCGTCGACGAGGTCGTGGAACTGGTGCAGAAACTGCTGGCCTCGGGTGCGGCGTATGTCGTCGACGATGCCGAATTCCCCGACATCTACTTCCGCGCCGACACCACCGAGCAGTTCGGCTACGAATCCGGCTACGACCGCGCCACCATGGAGCGACTGTTCGCCGAGCGCGGCGGCGACCCCGACCGACCGGGCAAGCGTGACACCATCGACGCACTGCTGTGGCGCGCCGCGCGCCCTGATGAACCGTCCTGGCCCGCCCCCTTCGGCGCGGGTCGTCCCGGCTGGCACATCGAGTGCGCAGCGATCGCGCTCAACCGCGTCGGACCCGAGTTCGACGTCCAGGGCGGCGGCAGCGACCTCATCTACCCCCACCACGAGTATTCCGCCGCGCACGCCGAAGCCCTCATTGCAGGCCGCCGCTTTGCCCGCCACTACGTGCACGCCGGTCTGATCGGCCTCGACGGTGAGAAGATGTCCAAGTCCAAGGGCAACCTCGTCCTGGTATCCAAGCTGCGCCGCGCGGGCACCGACCCCGCCGCGATCCGCCTCGGCCTGCTCGCCGGTCACTACCGCCAGGATCGCATGTGGACCGACACCGTCCTCGCGGAGGCCTCCCAGCGCTTGGACCGGTGGCGGCGCGCAACATCGCTGGCCGCCGGCCCCGCCGCCGAGGACACCATCGCCCGCCTGCGCCAGCACCTCGCCGATGATCTCGATACCCCGAAAGCCTTGGCTGCCGTGGACAACTGGGCCGACCAGGCCCTCGATTACGGCGGCGCGGACCGCGACGTCCCGGCCCTCGTCGCGACCGCGGTCGATGCGTTGCTGGGCGTGCAGCTCTAAAGCCTCGTGCCACCCGCCCGTTTTCTGACGAGTGGTAACAGCTAGTGCGCAGTGGTGGTCTGCCTCTCGCCGTCGACGGACTTCGGAGGTCGGCCCCGGATGTTCTCCGAAGACCGTCGACCGGCCCACCACCGCCGGAATCCCGCACTGCGACCGGGTTCGGTGTTGTCCACGCATGTCGGCGGCGGCAGGCTGCTCGGTGAGCAGGGCGGCGGGCGCTGAGCCAGTGGTCTCCCTTGCCCGCGCTGCGATTCCGTGATCTGGTACATACGTGTGCAACATTCATCCGCGCGTTCTGATCGGTCGGCACACCGCGCTCGGTGGCGCCTTCGATGCCCTCGCGCAGATCGAGGCCGGTCGTTTGGAAGCATCCACCGAGCGGGACGGCGAACGAACGGTCGTGGCGCGCAGGCGTTTCTTCGGCGCCGACATCGTCGACGCGCAAACCGCAGCGGTGCGCGCCGACCGCGTGGTGCTGTCGTGGGTGGGATGCACAACTTTCGCGCTGGCAATCGGCGGATCGGTGTTCCTGCTCGACGCGTGGGTTCCTCGGTTCACCAGTTCGGGGTATGTGCCCGCCACTGCGCAGGACCTGGCCGACCTGCGCCCCGAGGCGATCTTCATCGGGCACGGACATTTCGATCACGCGGGTGACGCGGGCCGGATCGCGCAGGCTTGCGGCGCGGTCGTACACGGCACCGCCGAGCACTGTGCGGCTATTCGCGCGCAAGTGTCGGACCCGTCGTTCCCTACCTCCGAACTCGGCGATGCCGAGACCCTGATCGGTGCACGTCACGAATTCACTGTCGGCGACGTTGCGGTGACTGCCGTCCGTCACCTGCATTCGGCCCCGACCGCCCCGGACCGCAGCGATCCGGCGTCACCGTTCTTCCCGGCACCGGATATACGCCCGATCATGCGGCACCCACCGACGCTCGATGGCGTCCTGCAGAACCTGCCGCGACTGCGCGATCCCGAAGGCGGTGTCCTGCTCTACCAGTTCCGGGTTCCCGGATTCACACTCACCTGGCACGACTCAGCGGGCCCGCTCACCGAGAAAGCCCCGCACGTGTTCGACGTTCTGGCCGGCCTTGCCCCCACCGACGTCCAGATCGGTGCCGTCCAGGGCTACAACCAGATCACCAACGGCCTACGGGACCCCCGCCGCTACATCGAATCCCTCGGCCCGAACCTCTTCGTCCCCAGCCACCACGACAACTGGCTCCCTGGTTTAACCAGCCCCGCCGCCCGCTACGACACCTCACTGCGCACGGAACTGGCCCGCCTCACCCCCGCACGGCGCCCGGAATTGCGCACCATGCACGACCCGGCCGACTACCTCAGCCCGCAGCGACTGACATTCTCGCTGTAGACCTTTCCCGCCCCGACCGAATCGGTGCTGCCGAGCAGGACATGACTGCGGCAATCACCGAGAGGGCAACAGGTCGATGTTGTCGACGTGCGTCTCGACCTGGGATTTCCCGTGTGAGTAGCCGAGACAAAGTGCACGAATTCGACCCCGCCGGCAATAGACGTTGTCCATACCCAGGTCCGTAGCGTCTCAGTCGGCCAGTAACAATCCGCCCGCTGGATGCGTGGGCCGGGTGCAGGCGGATGGTGATCCTGCTCGCAGCTGCGCGCCCGCGAAACCACCCACACACCACCGCGCCTGTTCACAATGACACCGAGGTGATCCGAGGGATCGCTGAACATGGTGCAGCACAGGGTGTTTCACAGTTGAGAGGCTCTCGCGACCGCGCGGGTAGACCTGCGCTGCTGGTCGGCGACCACCAAACCCGCTATCCCGCAGACAGTTCCACCGACTCGGCGGGCTCGCGCACCGTCGCCTCGGGCTCGGCGGCATAGAGCTGCTCGATGGCCGCCGCGTATTTCGTGGCGATCGGCTTGCGGCGCAACTTCATCGTCAGGGTGACCTCGTCGCCGCCGGGTTCCCAGAATGTTGGCAGGATGGTGAAGCGTTTGATCTGTTCGACGCGCGACAGCTGCGCGTTGCCCGCGGCGACGCCGCGCGCAATCTCGGCGATCACGCCGGGATCGGCGGCGAGTGTGGCGGGGGAGGCGTCGGGCAGTCCGTGCTGCGCGGCATACGGTTGGGCGGATTCGGCGTCCAGCACGATCAGTGCGGTGTTGAACGGTCGCGCGTCGCCGATGGTGGCGAGAGCACCGACCAGTGGTGTGGCGGCTTTGATCGCGTTCTCGATGTTGGCCGGGGACATGTTCTTTCCCGCGGAGTTGATGATCAGTTCCTTCTTACGGTCCACCACCCGCAGGTATCCGTCGGCGTCGATGGTGAGGATGTCACCGGTGTGCAGCCAGCCGTCGGCGTCGATGGCTTCCGTGGTCTTCTCCGGCTCCTTGCGATAACGACGCATCACCAGGGGACCGCGGATCAGGAATTCGCCGTCCTCAGCGATAGTGGACTCCATGCCGGGCAGCAACCGACCGACCGTGCCGAGGCGCGCCTGCGCCGGCGGGCTGGCGCTGGCCACGCACGTCAGCTCGGACATGCCCCAGATCTCGGAGATGGGGATGCCGAGGCCTGCGAAGAACCCGAGGGTCTCCGGCGGGATCGGCGCCGCACCCGAAATCGCCCACTTCACCTGGTCCAGACCGAGTTTCGCGCGCAGCTTCGACAGCACTGCTGCATCGGCCTTCGCCCATTCCGCCGCCAGCTCCGCCTCGACCGGTCGTCCGTCCAGCTGTGCGGCCGCCTTGCGCGCTGCCACCTCCAGTGCCCACCGCAAAGCGGCGCGGGTGGCGTCGTCGGGTTCGTTGGCGACCGAGAATTCGACCGCGGCCTTGAGCTTTTCCCACACTCGCGGCACCGCACCCCAGATTGTCGGATGTACGTCCAATAATGCGGCGGGCAGCAACGCCCGGTCCGGCACGACGGTGATCTGGGTTCCGAAGTACTCCTGCAAATACAGCGCGGTCATCCGGTCGGCCATGTGTGCGCTGGGCAGGAAGGAGGTTTGGCGGTCGCCGAATTCGACCGGCAGCACCGCGTTGAAGGCGTGCGCCTCGGCATGCAGGTTCGCGTGGGTGATCTCGACGCCCTTGGGGTTTCCGGTGGTACCGGAGGTGTAGACCAATGTCGCGACATCCTCGGGCTGCACGGCCTGCCAAGTCGCTTCGAAGTCGAAATCGGTGCGGCCCTTGGCTTTGAGTTCGGCGACGCTGATGGTTCCCGCATGCTCTGCATCGACGCACACGATGGTCTCGATCGGCACCCCGCACGACCGCACCCGGTCGACGTACTGTTCCTCGCAGATCACCACCCGGTTCTCGGCATTGGTGAACACATAGTTCAACTGCTCGGGAGCCAGGGTGTTGTACACCGAGAACGATGTCGCGCCGATGTGCTGGGCGCCCACTTCCAGCGGATAGAACTCGACCCGGTTGGCCATCATCAGCGCGACGGTGTCGCCACGGCCGATCCCGAGGGCGTTGAGCCCGGCGGCGATGTGCCTGACCTGATCGGCGTATTCACGCCAGGTCAGGCTCTGTCCGCCTCCGATGGAGCGAACCGCGACCGCCTCGGGGTCGATCGCGGCGATGCGCTGGAACGCAGCACACGTAGTGTTCGGTTGATTCATCCCACAATCTCAATCACGTCGCCCGGCTTTGCTGTTCACGACGTTAGGGTGCGAGCCGAGCGGCGTGGGACGTTTCGCGCTATTTAGCTGCTCAGACGCCACAGCGAGGTGATCTCCGCCACGCGAGCGGTATGCAGGGGATCGGTGGGCTCCAGCGGCCGGGTGTGGCGCGGCCGGGTGTCGAGGCGGTCGAGGACCCGCAGGCCCGCCGCGGCGATGGCGTCGGTCAGGTCGTTGCGGGTCCTCAGTCCGAGGTGCTCGGCCAGGTCCGACAGGATCAGCCAGCCTTCGCCGCCGGGCGCCAGATGGGTGGTGAGCCCGTCGAGAAATCCGTGCAGCATGGCGCTGTCGGGATCGTAGACGCCCTGTTCGACGGCGGCGGTGGGCCGCGCCGGCAGCCACGGCGGGTTGCATACGATCAGGTCGGCACGACCGTGCGGGAACAGGTCGGGCCCGATCACCTCGACACGACCGGCGAGCTCGAGCCGGTCGATGTTGTCGCGAGCGCAGACCAGTGCGCGCGGGTTGATGTCGGTGGCCACAACCCGCCCGATGCCGCGACGGGCCAGCACCGCTGCCAGCACCCCGGTTCCGGTGCCGAGGTCGAACGCGGTGCGGTCACCGCCGCCCGACAGTGGCGCCCGCGCAACGAGATCGACGTATTCGCCACGGACGGGAGAGAAAACCCCGTAGTGCGGGTGGATGCGCGCACCCAGCGCAGGCACCTCTACGCCCTTGGCCCGCCACTGCTGCGCACCGATGGCGCCGAGCAACTCGGTGAACGCGACGACCATCGGTTCGCCGGGCGACCCATAGGTTTCGGCGCACACCCGCCGCAGATCGGGCGCTCGACGCAACTCGAGGGTGTGGTCCGCGGACAGCTCGACGACCAGTTTCCCCAGCACCCGCGCGCGATGGCCGCGGGCCCTGCGGTACAGGTGAAACGATTCCGCAACGCTGTCGCCCCGTGGCAGCGTGATGCGGTCGATGCGGCGGCGCAGTGCCTGCAACAACTGGCGCGCTTGCTGAAAATCGCCCCGCCACAACAGCGCGGTGCCTTCACACGCCAGCCGGTAGGCGGTGTCGGCACGCAAGGTGTCGTCGGCGACGACGACGTGTCGCGGCATCGGTGCTGCGCTCTCGGAATGCCAGCGCGCGCTGCGGTCGGTGTCAGCTTCGGTCCAGTGCATGGTGGGCACGGGGGTGCTCCTCGTGATCGAACGTGCATGGGCACGGAGAGCACTTCGACCAGGAGAGAGCAGCCGGTGTCGGACCCGTGAGGTGGGGTCGGAACGGGGAAGGCTAGCGGTCCTGCGTCGAAGCGCGAGCGAAGGAGTCGCCGAGGACCATGCCGAGCGTCACGAGAAGCCCTTCCACTGAGATACCCCACAAGACTCCCACACCGCGCGGGGTGTCGGAGGTCGGGGTCCGGGACAAGAGCCGGCAGCGGCTGCCGGCGTCGCGATCGACGAGCGGTAGGGCCGCTGCTGGAGGCCTGAAATGCCGTGGCGCCGGGCGGGTTCGGCGAGGATCGCCCTGCCCGAGCTCAAGCAGACACTGTCGCGTTCATGGCGCGGGTGAAGGCGACGATAGCCGGATGGCGGTCAGCGCCTACGCGGAAGGCGATTCTGGTATGGCGTGCGATCGGGAGTTCGGTGAGGATCACTTCGGCCGGCGGGTGTGCGGCACTCAGTTCGGGAACCAGTGCGACGCCCTGTCCGGCGGCGACAAAGGCCAGCGCCGTGGCGAATTCGTCGATCTGGTGGCGAATGTGCGGGAGAAAGCCCGCGGCTCGGCAGGCGCGGATGGTCATGGTGTGGCAGCGGGTGCCGGTGGTGGCCACGATCCACGGCTCGTCGCGGCAGGTGGCGAGCATCCCGCCGGGAGTGGCGGCGCGGGGCGTGGTCGAGGCGAGGAACATTGTCTCGCGATAGAGGGGCTGGGTGCGAACTCCGGTTTCGGGCGGGAACGGCACCAGGTCGTAGTCGTGCACGAGTGCCACATCCAGCTCGCCGGCGCGCAGCGCGTCCGAAACCAGCGCCGGATCGAGCTCTGCCACCTGGGGTTCGAGGCCGGGATGGTCCGCGGCCAGCGTGTTCAGGGCCGCGGGGATGAAACCCTGTGTAGCGGAAGGGAAAGCACCGATCCGCAGTGGACCGGTCAGCCCCGCCTCAGTGTTGGCCAGATCGGCTTCGGCCTCTTCGAGCCGGGCCAGCACGGCTTCGGTGTGCCCGACGAGGGTGTGACCGGCCGGGGTGAGGGTCACCCGTCGACCTGTGCGCTGCAATAACGCCACGCCCGCTTCCCGCTCCAGCGCGCTCAGTTGCTGTGAGACCGCGGAGGGTGTGAAGGCCATGGCTTCGGCGACGGCCGCGATCGTCCCACGCCGCGCCAGTTCCCGCAGCAGTCGCAGGCGTCGAACATCGAGCATCAGCTGAGCTTACGCTCGAAGCCACAAATGCGAACTAGACCTGCGGTTATCCGCCGGACAAGCTGGACGTATGGCTCAGCACGAACCTCCGCAGGGGATATTCGTCCCGCTCGTCACCCCGTTCACCGCCATGGGAGAAGTCGCGGTGGAGGCCCTGGAATCCTTGGCTCACCGTGTCCTCGACGAGGGCGCGACCGGACTGGTCGCGCTCGGCACCACCGGCGAACCCGCCACCCTCGACGCCGACGAAAAGCACACTGTCCTTGCGGTGTGCGCCGAGGTCTGCCGCACCCGCAACGCACCACTGATCCTCGGTACCGGCGACAACAACACCCGCGCCAGCACCGCCGCGCTCGAGGCTCTCGAATCCCATCCCGAAATCACCGCGGCCCTGGTCCCGGTGCCCTACTACACGCGCCCGTCGGAAGCCGGTGTCCGCGCACACTTCACCCAGCTCGCGGCGGCCAGCCCGATCCCCGTGATCATTTACCACATCCCTTACCGCACAGCCCGATCCGTCAGCGCCGACACTCTGCGCGAATTGGGGCGCCTGCCCGGCATCGTCGCGGTGAAATACGCGACCGGTGGCATCGACGCCGATACCGTCGACCTACTCGGCGATCCGCCGGAGGACTTCGCGGTCCTCGCAGGCGACGACGAGTTCCTGTTCCCCCTGATCGCCCTCGGCGCCACCGGCGGCATCCTCGCCTCCGCGCAATTGACCACCGCACCCTTCGTCGCCCTGATCTCCGCCTGGCGCAACGGAAACCATGCACACGCCCGCGCGTTGGGAGCCGCACTGGCGAAAATGTCGGCCGCTGCCTTCAGCGAACCCAACCCGACGGTGATCAAGGCGGTCCTGCACGCCCAGGGCCGAATCCCCACTCCTGACGTCCGGCTGCCCCTGCTCCCTGCCGGGCCGGGCGCTGCGGATCGGACCATGCAGCGTCTTTCCGCCCTCGCCGAAGTGCGGACCTCCCGATCGGCGAACTCACCCGACGCGAACCCACTGGTCACCGCATCGAGTGCCACCTGACGGCGAGCGCCACCTGTGTGTCACGCGAGCATGCGACATTCGCCGATACGCCAGGGGGTCCCTGTAGTAACAGCGCAGAAAACAACGAAGTTCGTGCCGGGCTGTCGCGGATGCTAGGTGTGCTCCTGATCGTGAGCAACCTGCACCGGCTGATGCTGGCCGTGTTCGCGCCCTCGGTACTCGGATCCGCGGCGTTGTGGCTGGCTATCGGTTCGCGGTGCTTCCGAAGTGTGAGTGGCTCGAGATCACCGAGCGGAAATCCGGTGCGATCGAGTTGACGAGGATGGGGGCAAACGAAAGTAGACCGATGTCTACTCCCCAGACGCGAGGCGAAGTTGCCTGTGCAGCTCGCTATATTTAGCAACGTCGTGTTTCTCTCCCGGTGTGAATGGAGAAGGCTCACCCCCCATTTGTTGATATAGCTGCTGCATCGGTCCCAGATCGAACAGGTCCACCGGTTCGATGTCTCCACCCGACCGTTCGATTTTGTCCTGCCAATGCTCATAGCGGCCGCTTCCGGCCTCGACCGCATCAGCCCACTGTGATGGAGGAGTGAGCATATCGTTGTCGAACTCGGCGACTGCGGCAGGCGGCTTGCCCGCCCGCTCCAATAAATGATTCATCAGGATCCGCGAATGCCTGCCATGGGAATCGCCGATCCATGCGTGCGCAGAAATGAATTGCCTCTGAAAGCTGGCCGCAGACTGATACGGGTTGAACCCGGGTCGTCTCGTCGCATCGTTGTACCAGTCGCACAGCGACTCATGGAATGCATGCGAATTATCTACGCTGCCGAAGTTCGGGTAAATGATAATGCCTTGATTATTCGGATCGACCCAACCCGGCCTCATGTACGAGAGAAATGGGTCGTCTCTGATCGCAGCCAGTTCCTCGTCACGGGGTGGTTCGGTCAGCCAACGAGCCGCGCGCCCGGGCTGACCCTCAACCTCGGGATACAGCACGACGCCATAGGGTTCACTGCGGAAGGGACCTGGAACATGGGTGAGTAGCGGATTTGCCTCGATGGCAGTCTGCTCGTTCCGAGACAACGTCTGACGTAATTTACCCACTCCTTTTCCGCCGGGCCCGAGTTGCCCGGCCCGCACCGGATTGCTTCGGATTATCAGTCTGTAGTGTATTTTCTGCATGAGGTCCACCGACATCTCGCGATCGAGGTTCCGCCGCGCGAACAGTCGGGCATCAAGCCAGCTCGCCCACCCCTCGGGCCCATCGAACACCGTTTCTGGTCGTGCCTGACCGGAAATGTAGGCGATGTCGCGGAACTTGTCCTCCATGAACAGGCTGATTTCGAGTGCCCGCTCAGCGTCGGTGTGGATGCCGTGTGCTTCCTCGAGTCGGCGTATCTGCTCCTCGATCGGCAAGTCCAGAAACCCGTCCTCAGCGGTCGGGTCCGGCCCGTGGACCGGTCCCCGCATACTTGCGCCGGATTCTGGGTGTTCAGTGGCGGCATCGCGGTCCGTGTGTGCAGCCGGGCCAATTTTGATCTTGTGGATCTCGGATGCGATGTGCTCGCCTTCGTGCCGAATTCGTCCGAGGGTATTCCGTATCTCGTGCGGGAATTCGTGGTGTGTTTCACTGATTCGTATGGAGGCTTTGTAAACAAGCGTGTCGGCGATGCGTTCGGCTGCCTGCACCATTTTCGCGATGATCGCACTATCGCCCATCGAGGTTTCCTGTCGCCTGTTATCGAGCTGTCAGGCGGCGAGGTCGAGCGTGGTGAAATCGACCTCGGTGAGCGCCGGGGTCGCTACCGCATTCGCCGGGCCGGCTACGGCCGGTGATCGGGCACGAATCGCCACTACAGCGAGGCCGAGCCTGGCCCCGTGTTCGACCGAACGCATCTGTCAACATCCCGTTCTGTGACGAAATCTTCTCGGACATCAGAATCAACTCCTCCGGACCAGCCTCACACTGCCGACCGGTGATCATAGGTCGAACGAGGATTGATTCCGGACCAGGCGTGCAGGTACGGCTCCGATCTCGAGACCTCACCTCGGCGATCATGGGGTGCCGGCAAGAATCGTGTCATCGGTCATCGGGTACATGAAGCGTCGTAACACTGCCCGGTGCTGCCCGCCGCGGGTGTAGCTTGCCGTGCATGATGAGACAGACGCTGGAACCGACCCGGCTACACCGTCGCGCCCGGAACTGCAGGTTCGCACTTACGGCATCGTGGCGAGTCATGCTGTGCCACTGCCGAACTGGAGGTGGCCGGTGACTCGACAGTACATACCGAACCCGCCACCACGCCGTCCGCCGAGCTGCAACCCTGCTACCGGCCCATCCAGCTGTCGATCCGTTCCAGCGCACCAGGAGTGTATGCGCAGGTGATGTGATCACACGGCAGCACCGTGAGCGACACGTCGGCCCCCGCGTTCTGCCAGGTCTGCTGCAGCGCCCGCGCGCCCGCGACCGGAATCCACGCATCGAGCAGGCCGTGCCACAGGTAGATCGGCATGGTCGGTGTCGCGCCACCGGCTTTCGTCTCGCGGTAGACGCGGCGCACGAGATCGGTGTCGTAGGGGTCGACCTCCGTCAGCGAGCGCAACGGCACCGGCGCGACACCGAGCACCGCGGCACTCGTGCAGAGGTTCTTGTTCTGCTGCGCAGTCGACACGCCGACATCGTTGAGCAGGTCGAAGGCGCCGGGTGTCACGCGGGCCACGCCGAGTGCCGCCATCAGGTACAGCACCGAGGCCGGCGGTTTGCCGTCCATGGTCTTGCGCAGCAAGCTCAGATCCGCGGGCGTGCCACCCGCCGCGGCCCCCAGCATTCTCAGCTCGGGTGCGTAGGTGGGCTGCATTTGCGCGGCCCACACCGTCGCGATCGCGCCACCGCTGTAGCCGATCATCGCGGTCGGACTGCCCGCCAGCCCAGCGGACGGGAAGGCGAGCGCGGCACGGAGCCCGTCGAGCACCTCCCGGCCCTGAGTGGGCCCGTGTGCGTAGGCCATCCGGGGGCCTTGATAGTCGGTCATCACGACCGCGTAACCGCTCGACAGCAATTGGCGGGTGATATCGGGCGTCTCGATGGACACCGCATGGGTCAGTTGATAGGACGGGTTACATTTCAGGCCGACACTGTCGATCGCGTAGTTGTTGCCGACAACCCTGCCGTTCCACGCCTTCGGTTTCATGATCGTGGTCAACGTGGCGATCGCCGCACCGTCGGCGGCGGTCGTCTTGAACCACACCTGCCACGCGTCGAAGCTCGAAGTCACGGCCAGCGGCGGCAGGATCCGCACCGAGCGGCTCGACAGGATCGCCCCGTTGGGTAATCCGTCGGTGGCGAAATGCTGATCGAGATAGGCGTCACCAGTGGGATCGGGGTCGAAACTCGACGCGTCGACAGATTGGGCCGCGACAAGGGTCGATGTCGTGAACACGGTGAAGGCCAAAGCAATTGCGACGAAAATCGCGCGCCATGGCGGCCGGAGTTTGACCACGTTGCCTTTCTGTCGAAAGCTGCACCACCGGAGCTCCGCCCACCACGCAAGGCTTGCTGCGCGCTGTCGATCGGGTACCGCTCCGGACTCCTTCCGCGCAGACGTTAGCCGACCGAAGTGCGAAGTTCGGTGATTTCGATGGTCGTGTGCGATCGGAGATATTTGCCGACGCGGTGCTGCACACGTCTGAGACAGTGCCCTAGATTCGCTAGGCATGAAGACCATCGAGCTCGACGCGCCCGACGGCACCATCGAGGCGATCCTGGCCCGCCCCACCGGCGCGGGGCGTTGGCCGGGCACTGTGGTGCTGCACGACGAAGTGGGTTTCAGCGCCGATCTGCGCAGCAATGTCGAGATGCTGGCCGACTACGGCTACCTCACGATCGCCCCGAATCTGTTCTCTCGCGGCCGAGTTCGCTGCATTCGCTCGGTCTTCCGCGCATTGTTGGTCACCGGCGACGGCCCGCCGGTGCGCGACATCCTCGCCGCGCGTGACCGCCTGCTGGTCGACGCCGACTGCACACGCAAAATCGCGGTCGTCGGCTTCTGCATGGGCGATGGTTTCGCGTTGCTCACCGCTCCCCGGGGATTCGACGCGGCAGCGCCGTTCTATCCGGGCCTCTACGGCGACTATCGCGCCCGGCTGGAGGGCTCGTGCCCGGTGGTGGCCAGCTACGTGGCACTCGACCCGTCACTGATCGGCGCACCCGCCGAACTCGACCGCGCACTGACCGAACTCGGCGTCGAACACGACATCAAGTCCTACCCCGGCACCACGCACGGCTTCGCCAATGTTCTCCCGGTCGAGCCACTGTTGCGCGTCACCGGCCTCGGCTACGAGGGGTCGCCGTAGTATCGGCCGAATTTTGGGCGGATATGGCGTAGCGCGCTGGTACAAGCCGGTTTTCGTGTTGGTGCTGTATACACCCCGGCGCCACGAACCACGACCTCCACCGCGCCGACCATCATCATCGGCAGCCAAGCCAAGCACCAAACACACTGCCCCATAGCCCAAAACGACGGACCACTCCTGACCAGGGCTATGCCATATCCGTTGTTTTTTCGGCGATTACTACCGGAACCCCAGGAAGGCGTGTCCACCGCGCGGTTCATCTCAGCGGAGTCGTGAGGACATTGCCTCCGACAGCTCGGCGCCATCCCGTCGAAGACAGTCGGTCAACGACTTGCCCGGTCCGAACAGTCCGGAATTGCGGTTGAGCGCGACCGTGACGTACTCATCGACGAGGTGTTTGAACGCTTCAGCTGGGGCGTCGATGAACCGTTCGTGCTGCTCTGGCTAGCCGTAAAATTTGAGTACGTTGGACCGGGATCTGGGGTGATGACGCCGTCATCACCCGGCATCCCGATCCATGCGCTGACCGCGTGATGACCGTGCCATCAGCAGAGTGGTATCTTCTGTCGTGAAATGTAGTGACACGTCGTGAAACGGCAGTTGAGCGGCGGCGTTGCGCAGGGGTCAATTCGCTGACCTGGTCGTTTGATGGGTTGCTGTCAGGGGTTCGAGTCCCCTTAGCTCCACAAGCCCGCATTGCGCGAACACCCGATCAAGCAGCCCCGCCGGCTCCGTCGATCCGGCGAGGCTTGCATCCCCTATCTCAGTGTGTCCCCCAGCGTGCGCCGACATCCGCTCATGCCGAATTGAGTGCATTCATCCGATTGGTTCGGGTGTGTGGCTGGTGGGCCGGAATCGTAGTGGCGGCTCGTTGTATTCCTCGAGGGTATGCGCAATCCAGCCGATGGTGCGGGCGATGACGAAGAGTGCCTCATCGGCGTCGGGTCGTGTTTGGGAATCGACGAGCGACGAACGGGTCGATGTTGCAGACGCGGAGCTGGGCTCTGTGCTGGCGGTGTTCTCAGGCTGCGCCTGTGGCCTGTTCGCGGAGCCATTGGCAGTAGGCAGGATCGATGTCGGAGGCCAGGCGCTCGAATTCACGAAGTGCTTCGGCGGTGCGGGCAAGACGAGCATGGTGGGCTGCGCGAGCGGCGAGCAACTTGGGTTCGTTCGGGGCGTGGCTCAGGCCCGCTTGGGCAGCGGCGAGAGCGGCGGGATGGTCGCCCTGCTCTGCGTACAGGTCGGACAGGTCGAGATGGAGTGACCAGTTGTCCGGTTCCAGAGTGAGTGCACGACGGAATGCGGCGGCCGTTTCGTCGTGGTTCCCTAGCAGCCGCCAGGTTCCGGCTCGAACGACCTCCGCCAGCACGGTTCGGCCCACGGCGTCGGCGCGGTCGCACAGAGCCAGCGACTCGTCGGTTCGGCCCAAGAGGCGGAGCGAGATCGCCATTCCGGCTAAGTCTTCGGGGCCCAGACCCGCCCGAGACCTGACCGTCTCGACCGCCCGCAGCCAGGGCCGGGCGGCGGCGTCGGCAGGCACCGCCGTGTGGTCGAAGAGTCGGTATACCGCCTCGCGCAGGGCCTCGGTGCTCACCCCGGAAAGGAAAGACGCCTCGGAGAACCAGGGAGCGTCAGCCCATGCGATCCGCGGGCTGACGCCGCTGAGCGCACCGAGCGTGAGCGCGGCATCGTCCATCCGGCCGTCGAGGAAGTGGCGGAATGCCAGGATCGGCGCGACGCTCAGGTCGTCGGCGGACAACTCGCCGAGTGCGGGCAGTAGCTCGACCGCGGCCGTGTAAGCCGCGGGGTCGGACGGCGCGGTTGCGATCGCGCGAGACAGGTGGCGGGCGGCCTGTTCGGGATCGCCGCCGCAGTGGGCCAACACGTTCGCCAGGGTGATGTCGAGAGACATCCAACGAGGGTATCGGACGAGGAGCGACTGTCCAGGCCCGAAATATCTTGGGGCGAACGAATTTTGACACATCCGCTCATGCCGCTAAGCGGGCGGTCCACAGTCGCACGACAGTGGCCTGCCGCTCGACGGCTTGCCGCTATCGAACCGCGCTCGCCGTGCGGGTGCCGACCGGTTGGACCCGGATCTGCGGCCCGACCGCCACCAGGGTGTTCGCGTTGTGGAGCGTTAGGCCCACCTTGGGGGGCTTACTAGAACACGGCGCAAAATTAACGCCGTGCAGCAAGACGCTAACGCCATCGCTTCCATGGGGAGCGGTGGCGTTCTTGGTGTCGGCGGCCCCGGCGTCTGCAGCCCCGCCAACGGGGGCGGGGCGGTTGGAATACTCTGTGCGCTGGACGGAGTGGAGACGACCGAATGGTTCGCGGAAGTTGTGGTCGGTGATCTGCTCGTCGTCGATGTAGAGGGCGTGGAAGATGGTCTGGTTGAACATCTGGCGTTGTTTGTCGTTGCATCGGCGATACTATTGTTGGGGATTTTCGAGTAGTTCGAGCGCCACGTCGATGAGTCTGGCGCTGTCGGACAGGTTCTCGGTTGTGGTGGTCATCCGCTGAGTCAGGCGTTGGCGGTCAAGCAGGTTTGGACACAACCGATTCCAGCGATGCTGTGTGCTGACAACTCCTCGCACCAGAAGGCCGCCGCGCGATTGCGCCATGACGAAGCTCGACGCCGCGCTACTGCGCCGCTCGACAACCTCCAGGTCGGCAACACGGCGATGACCGTCGGCTGACCTGGCCAAAGTCGCGAGCGTCGCCCTCTCCTGGATCTACCCTGCTGCTTCCGTCGATACGAGTGGCTTCGGTGACTTCCAAAGGGTCGACAGCCGGACCCGGGCCGCATTGCTCGCCGACGACATCCTCGGCATCGAGTTCTCCCGAACGGATTGATCCCGAGACGCGGAGACAACTCGCATTTGCCCATGTGAATTGTTTGGCGAGATCTTCACGCGAATCGAATTACCCCATGAATGATCAATAGTAGTACGTAGGTACTAGTACCTACGCCGCTTCCGTGAGAAGGCGCGCTCCAGCATGCTCGGGTGCGGGTCTCGTCGTAATATCTCCCGCCATTCCCGCAAATGGATATTTGCGTAGCGATGGTTTCTGCTGTGCTGCTCAGCGACGGTTCCCGCTTTTTCGTGGCATGAACTCCCGAACCTCTCGAGGAAGGTTCATTTGTGGTCTTTGATATTGGTCGAACGCTCTCCATAGGAGCCAAACGTGTGGTCGATTCGGCCGAGGAGGCTGCCGGTTTGGTCCACCACCGTTATACGAACGACAGTGGCGGGCTGCGTGAAATAGCGCGGCGCAGTGCGGTGGTCGATGTCGATAACCAAGGTGAAATCACTAAAGTCGGCGCTGGATTGCGGCCACACAACGGCCGAGACGGCGCCGCTCGGTCGATGCCCGTCGATCTTCCGCTCGCTACGAGCGCTCCGACCGTGGCAATGCGCCCGCCCGATATTCTTCCGGCCACCGTCACGGATGCCGATGACATCGTCCGCGCGCTGCTGGCCGGCGCCGGAATCGCCTACAAAGATCTCCCTGGTGCCGAAACCGGAGGGGTGGAGCGTCTCGTGGCAGATATGGCATTGCGCTGGCGCCCGCGGTATCGGGAGCGCCTGGCCGACGGCAGCCCAGGCATTTTCGTCGCAAGACAGGACGGTGAGTTCGCCGGTTTCATCTGGGCATCGCACCGTTCGGACGAGCTGATCGCATGGCATGTGCTGCCGGAGTTCCACGGTCACAAGATCGGCAGTCACCTGATGCGTACCGCACTCGAGTTCCTGGGTGACGTCGACACCTACTCCGGCACAACCGAGGGCACCGTGGCCGAGGCGGCGCATCGGCGCGTCGGTTTCAAGGAAGACGAGAGTGTGCCGAAAGACCACGAGTCGCGGAAGACGCCGGAAAAGATGGTGGAGGCGGGCCTGACCGCGCCCCAGATTCCGTTGGTTCTGTCGCGCGACGCCCGGCGACTGTTTCTCGAACGTATGCGCGCGTGAATGCGCCTTGGTCATCGCGGACGCGAGAACCTGGCCGCGCTGTCCTGAGCGGGCGAAGTATCCGAGGCGGTCGCGCGCCGCACATCGGAGTTGTCCTGCGAACCGCTCTACGCGGATTGACGTCTGGGCCTGGTGGCGATGTGCGGTCTTGCCACGCGCATCGGGACCTGCGTCAGCGGGGCTCGTGCCGGGACATCCGCACAGGGCAATCCGACCGGAATCTCTGGCACTCGGCGTCAGCCCTGCCGTCTCGGTTGCATCGAAGCGGAGTCGGTCGATGATTCATGCCGACCGATCGATCGCGTTTGACGGTTGGACACCACCTCGCAGTTGTCGAATGCGCAGGGGAGTAAGGCCGATGACGGCAGTGACTTTCCAGTCATTGTTCTCGATGAGACCGAATTCGAACGAACCACCGGTTGCTACCACCTGCTTTCGCAGGCTGGCCAAGCCGTAACCGATACAGGTCGGGCGATCGGTCAGCCGATGGTTGCGGGCTGTGATCCGGATGTGGTCGTGTTGCACTACGGCGTGGATTACGAGCCGGACACCCGGGCCGTTGTGTCGTAGAGCATTGGTCGCCGATTCCATGATGACACGATCAACGATGCCGCCGGCGTACGCAGGAACGTCGTTGAGCTCCGGAACGTGTTCCAGGACTAATCCAGCGTCCGAGAGTTGCGCCAACACATCGGTCAGCCTCGGCGTCGGGTCGGTTGTGCCATCGATGTGAAGATCGTCGATGGCGTGGCGAACTTGCGTGAGGGCGTCCCGTCCTGCGGCGAGCAATATGTCCACGCGTTTCCGATCGTCCTGGACGAGATTGCCGACAGTCCGTAATGCCTCGGCCTGAATGAGCATCACCGTGGTGGAGCGTCCGAGAGTGTCGTGCAGCTGCCTTGCAGTTCGCTCACGGCGCTCGGCGGTCAGCTTGGCGAGATGGTAGCGCGTTCGTTGAGCTGCGCGGTCTGCTCCTTCGGCGGCGTGTCGTCGTCGGTCCATTCCCGACATCCACGCCACCCAGCACGCGGCCGTGGCGAGCAGCGCTCCGTCGACGGGCCCCTTCGCCGCTACTATTGCGATTCCGACCGCGGCGGTCGCCAGCCCGCACAGGCACCAGTGGACCGCGTAGGCACGGGAGCTGGCCGCGGCGTGGAGGGCTACCAGTACCGGCATGTAGCCGATGTTGTATGGCAAGCCTGCCCACAGGTGGGCCACTGTCGCGCCCGTGGCTATTCCCAGTACCCAGCCTGGGAAGTACCGACGGAACAACAACGGGAAGATCTGGCAGATACTGAGTATCAGTCCGATCGACGCATGGTCGGGCGACCACACTCTGCTCACCCAGAAAAGCACTGTGATCAGGACAACCATCGCGACGTCAGTCAGCGACCGATTTTGGAGCAGTTTTGTCACGACACAAATGTAGGCCCCGACAGTGATCCATGTATCAGTCGTTGACGACCACGCTCTGGTCCGTGAGGGCTTGGCATTGATTCTCGACGCGCAACATGACATCCATGTGATCGGCGACCACGCCGATGGGCAAGAGTTGCTGGCCGAATCGGCTGTGCTGAGTGACGTCGTATTGTTGGATCTTTACCTTCCGGTCATGGACGGTATCGAAGTGCTGCGCAGGCTCCGGGGTAAGCCGGGAAAACAGCCGAAAGTTCTGATGTTGACGACCATAGGTCGGCCGCAGGAGGTGCGCAGGGCTCTTGCCGCGGGCGCCGATGGATTTGTCTTGAAGGACATGAGCGGTGCAGACCTGGCAGCTGCGGTTCGCGCCGTCCACCAGGGTGTCATGGTGATGAGTTCGTCGCTGACCCGCGTGCTGAGTTTTCGGGCGGAAGCGGCACTTACCCCGCGAGAGCGAGATGTACTGATGTTGCTTGGCCGCGGCCTATCCAATCGTGATGTCGGTGCGAGTCTGGGGCTGGCCGAACGCACAGTGAAGGTGCACGTCAGCAATCTGTTGGCCAAGCTGCAGGTGGCTAGTGCCTCGTCTAAGTAGGTTGCCCCGGTAACCGGGTGTCGAGTTGATCGTGGGCACGTGGCCGGTGATGCTGCCGGTGGAGGTGGTGCCGGTGGCCCGGAGGCCGGAAGTGTTTGTGCGAGCGGTGACCCCGGAAGAGGGGCGCCGGTTGCAGAAGATCACGAAGACGAGCAGACAACCGATCAGGACGCGACGTGCGATCGTGGTGATGGCCTCGGCGCAGCGGCAGCCGGTCCCCGCGATCGCGAGGTTGATGCAGGTCAGCGAAGCTTATGTGCGGCAAGTGATCCACGAGTTCAACGAACGGGGGTTCGAGGCTCTGGACCCAAAATGGAGCGCGGGCAGGCCGAAGAAGGTGGATCGGGCGGCGCGTGAACGCATCGCTTGCATCGCTCGGTGCTGTCCGCGGGACCTGGGCTGGCCGTTCTCGGTGTGGAGTCTGTCGAAACTGCGAGAAGTACTGGTCACCAACGAGATCGCCGATATCAGCCGCGAGACTCTGCGCAAGATCCTCAAAGCCGAGGGGGTGTCGTGGCAGACCACCAAGACCTGGAAAGCCGGTACCGATCCGGAGTTCACTGCCAAGATGAACCGCGTCCTCGACCTCTACGATCATCCGCCGGCCGATGGGCGGGTGGTTTGCGTGGACGAGTTCGGGCCGCTCAACCTGCAACCCCGCACTGGTCGTGGCTGGTTTCCGCGACGAAGCCCGAAACGGTTGCGGGCGACCTATCACCGCACCCAGGGTGTGCGGCACCTACTCGGTGCTCTGGATCTGGCTACCGGGAAGATCCACTATCGGATCCGGGATCGTAAGCGGTGGCAGGAGTTTCTGGCGTTGTTGAAGTCGCTGCGGGAGCGCTGGCCCGGGGACAAGCTCTACGTCATCGCCGACAACTTCTCCCCGCACAAGCGAGCCGAGGTCCGGGACTGGGCCGCAGCCAACGACGTGGAACTGGTGTTCCTGCCGACCTATTCGTCGTGGTTGAACTGGATCGAGTCCGAATTCGCGGCGTTGCGCTACTTCGCTCTCAACGGCACCGACCATTGCAGCCACGGCGAACAGGACGCCGCGATCGGCGCCTACCTCCGCTGGCACAACCAACACGCCCAGCCCAAGCGCGAGTTCGCCGTCAACTCCAAGATCCGGCTGCCGGATTACCTACCGAAGGTTGCTTGACGCGGCACTAGTCGAACCCAGGCTGCGCTGCTCGCCGATGACGTCCTGGGCTTCGCGATCTCCCAACCGAATGAAGATTGACCACGCTATTGAAGTTGAGGTGCCGGAAGGCTCTCGGACAGTTGCCCAACGTAGGATTGGGGTTCACTGACAGGAGTTGTTGTGGCGTAGAAGAATTCGCGGTATTCACCCGAGTTTCGGGAGGCGGCGGCCAAGGAAGTGGTCGAGCGGTCTCGTTCGGTCGCGGTTGCCCGCGATTACGACCGCCAGCGAGCACCGAAGCAATACGGCACCGGGTGAGCGGAGTCCACGCGCACCCGCACTCGGATCTCGGTCGCCGATCGTCACCTGCGCTGCGGCTGGTCGGCCGATGCCGTGCGAACCCGACCTCAGTAAGTGGTCCCATCGAATCGGTTCGCGCCGCCCAGAGCTCGCCACCACGATCGGACAGGGACCCGCCCGCAGCGGGACGGCATCATTCGCCGTGCCACTGCGGTGCGCGCTTTTCGGCGAAGGCGCGAGGTCCCTCCTGGGCGTCCTTGCTGAGGAACACCCCCATCGCCTCCTGCATGCTCATCTCCCAGATGGGGGTTTCCCACTCGGAGCCGAAGTCGTTGACGCGGTGGATGATTCGTTTCGAAGCACGCACCGCCAGTGGCGCGTTGGCGGCGATGGTCTCGGCGAGTGCGATGGCGGTGGGCAGCACCTGGTCGGCGGGGACGACACGGTTGACCAAGCCCCAGGTAGCGGCCGCGGCGGCGTCGATGGGGGTGCCGGTCAGCGCCATTTCCAGCGCGATCTTGGGTGGGATCTGGCGCGGCAGCCGCAATAGTCCACCGGCGGCGGCGATGAGGCCGCGCTTGACCTCGGGCAGTCCGAGGGTGGCGTCCCGACTCATCACAGCCAGGTCGCTGGCCAGCACGATCTCGGTGCCGCCGCCGAGGGCAAAGCCGTTGACGGCGGCGATGAGTGGTTTATCGATGAAATGCTGGACGAGGCCGGCGAATCCGTATTCGGGGTGCTCGGGGTCGCCGATGCCGTTGCCGCGGGAGAGTTCTTTGAGATCCGCGCCCGCGCAGAACGCCCGGCCCGCGCCGGTGACGATGCCAGCCCGCAACTGCGGGTCGGTGGCCAGTTCCTCGAGGGCCGCGCCGACGGCAACCGATAGTGCGGCATTGACCGCGTTCATCGCCTCGGGTCTGTTCAGGGTGATGACGGCGATGTGCCCCTGGCGTTGCAGGGTGGCGGCCTCGCTCAAGACGGTCTCCTCGAATGGTGCGCGCTGGATCAGCTGAGGGAAAACCTACTCCGACAATGGAATCGTCGAGGGCGACTCGGTGGTGAGCGCGGCGAGGGCGCCGGCGAACATGGTGTTCTTGATGGCGCCGAGGGTCCCGGAGTCCTTGCCGCCCAAGGGGGCCAGCAGTTCCAGCGCGGCGGCAGTCACCGCGCCCTCGGCAGCGGTCGCATCGACGATGTCGTGGGTCAGGGCGTCCGCACCGCCGAAGCGGCGACCGGTGGTCATCGAGGCGATGGCCGACTTCGGGGCGAGCTTGGCCTGGATGAGCGCGGCCATGCCGGGGGTGAACGGGATGCGGATGTCGACCTCGGGGAAGCAGAAGAAGCCGTGGTCGGCGCGCATCACGCGGTAGTCGTGGGCGATGGCCAGCATGGCGCCGGCACCGAAGGCGTGTCCGGGCAGCGCGGCAGCGGTCGGGATGGGCAGGGTGAGCACGCGCGCGAACAGCGCCTGCACCCGCCCGACATACCACTGGGTGCGTTCACCGTTGGCGATCAGCCAGTCCAGATCCAGGCCGTTGGAGTAGAACTTGCCGCCGGCGGTGGTCACCAGACCATGTGCGCCCTCGGCCAGCACGGTGTCGAGGTGGGCCTCGACGGCATCGAGGAAGTCGGGGGAGAAGCGGTTCTCGTCGCCGCCGAGGTCGAGGACGGCGATCTTGTCGTGGTAGTCGAGGGTGGGCATGGTGATTCCTTTCGAGGGGCTTCGGGAAACGGGTCAGCGCGGGCCGACATCCAGGACCGCGCGCACCGCGGCGCGCAACTGGTGGCGGGCACGGGGATCGGTGAGCTGGTCACGGCGCAACAGGATGGCGGTGGGCAGGTCGACGAGGCAGGTGGTGATCACCTCGACCGCGCGGGCGTCGCCGCGATCCCACAGGGCGCGTGCGAGGCGGATCATCAACTCCACCAGGGTCCGGTCGGTACCTGCCAGTTCCGCGGCGAGCGCTTCGGGTACCTCGTCGCCGAGCAGTTCGTCGCGGGACACCAGGTGCAGCAGCCTCGCGGATTCGGGGAACTGCTCGGCAAAGAGCACCGGGGTCTCGGCCGCGGCGAGCACCGCTTCGATCGCCGCGGGCTGGGTCGCGGCGAGGTGGGTGTCGACCAGTTCGGTCTGCATGGCCAGAAACCGGCGCGCGGCGCGTAACCAGCTGCGCCCGAGCAGTTCCGCGCGCGAGCCGAAGGTGTGATAGATCGCGCCGTTGGACACCCCGGTCGCCGCGGCGACCGCGCGGATGGTGACCGCCGCCGGGCCCGATTGCACCGCCAGCAACTGTGCGGCATCGAGCACGGCGTCGGGGTCGTGGGTCCGTGGGCGAGGCATACCGACCACGATAACAGAGCAACTGCTCTGTTATCGATCTGCACGAATCCTCCGGCGTCGACTCCCTGCATCGAAACCCCTGTTGCGCACTGCCACTTCACGTTTCGGTCGGTCACGGATACTTTCCGGCGATGGGAGCCCCGCATCGTAGGTTCGTTACGCTCGCACGGGCCGGCAATACAATGCGGTACTGTTCGGTCCTCCCCCCGCCTTGCCCGAACGACAGAACGGCACACCGATGTCACGAGTGGTCACCAAGGAGCAGTATTTCGACACCGCTCTGGAGGTGCTCGCCGAACTCGGATTCAAAGGCCTCAACATCGGCGTGTTGTGCCGCCGCCTCGGAGTCACCAGTGGCTCGTTCTACCACCACTTCGGCAGCTGGCAAGGCTTCGTCGACGCGCTACTCGAGCACTGGGAGAACCGTCAGGTGCTGATCCTGCGCACACTGAATTTCAACCAGGGCAACCCCGACGACGACATCCGCGCCATGTCCGACCTCGCCTCGGGCCTGCACCATGCCGCCGAGGCCGCGATCCGCGCCTGGGCGGCCAACGACGAATCGGTCAACCTCGCGCTCAAGCGGGTCGACGAGTCGCGCCGCCGCACCGTGCACAAGGCCATCAAAGGCGTAGTCGGCGCCGAAGACACTGCCGCGGTGGTCACCTCGCTGGGCATGGCGATGCTGATCGGCTACCAGCAGATCGCCGCCAGCGGCGAGGACGTCTCACTGGACAAGCTGCTCACCGAATATGCTCGGCTGATCTACTCCCACGCCCGCCGCTGACCACTCAGCCCAGTAACTCGTCCACATAGCACCAGCGCCACGCCTCACCCGGCTCCACACTGCGCATCACCGGATGCGCGGTCGCCGCGTAATGCTTGCTGGCGTGGTTGCCGACCGAGGAATCACAGCACGCGATGTGCCCGCACGCCAGACACATCCGCAGATGCACCCACGTGAGGCCCTCGGCCAGACATTCCTGACATTCGTCGGGGGCACCGGGTTCGAGAACCAGCGGCGCGTCGCGCAGGTGCTCGCAATTGTCGGCCGCGCCGGGCAGGGCGAGAGGTTCGACGTTTTCTTCCTCGGTTTCGTCGTATCGGTCGATGATCGACTCTTCCAAATCGAGCCTGGCCAGCACATGCTGCAGGATCGCGTAGTCCAGGGCGCCCGAATCCCGCACCCGCAGCACCGTTTCCCGTTCCGCGCGCAACATCTCCAGCCGCAGCCGCCGGTACTCCGCGGTCGGTGTCGCCTGCTCGGATTCCGCGCGCCCCAGCCGCTCCCACGCCGCATTGGTCTTCCAGGCGACCCGATCACGCAACGACTCGACCACCCCGGGCGGGGTGTCGGGGGTGATCCGGCGTTCGAGCTCCGCCAAACCCGCCGCGGTGGCCTGCTGCAACAGGTTCGCCTTCTGCAAGGCGTCCTCCGCGCGACTGGGTCCACGCAGATGCAGCCACCGCACCAGCAACGGCAACGAGGTGCCCTGCACCAGCAGCGTGCCTGCGACTACGATAACCGCCAACAGTTTCAACACCGGCAGCTGCGGAGTGTCCTCGGGGAGCAACAACACCGCCGCGAGGGTGACCACACCCCGCATCCCCGCCCACGACACCACCGTCGCATAACTGAGCGGCACATCCGATCCGGCGCGTTTGATCCGATGGAACAGCAGCGCCCACGGATAGATCCACAACGGCCGCGCCAGCATCGCCGCCGCCAGCACCGCCGCCGCGGCGATGATCAACTGGCTGTGGTCGAGCCCACTGCTCCACGCGCCCTCGAGGATCGCCCGCATCTGCAGGCCCACGATCAGGAACACCGAGCTCTCCAGAATGAACTGGATGGTCCGCCAATTGGTGCGCTCGGCGATGCGCGAGGCCGCGCTCTGCCACACCGGCGCACCATGCCCGAGGATCATCCCGCAGGTGACCACCGCGATCACCCCCGAAGCGTGGATGCCCTCGGCCGGCAGATACGCGATGAACGGCGCGAGAAACGACAACGAGGTGTCCAGCACGGGATCGGTGATCCGGCGGCGCAGCATCGCCAGCAGATACGCCACCGCGATCCCCACCGCGGCACCACCGCCCGCGGCGAGCAAAAAGTCGCCGCCCGCCTTCCATACCGTCACCGTTCCCGCCGACGCCGCGATCGCGGTGCGCACCGCCACCAGCGCGGTCGCGTCGTTGAACATCGATTCGTCCTCGAGGACGGTCACGATCCGCCGCGGCATCCCGATCCGGCGCGCCACCGCGGTCGCCGCGACCGCATCCGGTGGCGCCACCACCGCCCCCAGGGCCACCGCGACCGCGAAGGGCACCGGCAACAGCCACCACACCACCGCGGCCACCATGAAGGTGCTGAACAGCACCAAACCCACCGACAGCGATGTGATGGTGCGCGCGTTGGCCCGGAAATCTATCAGTGAGGTCCGAATCGCCGCGGTGTACAGCAGCGGCGGCAGCAACCCCAGCAAAATGATCTCCGGATGCGGATGCACCTCCGGGACGAACGGCAGATACGACGCCGCGACCCCGGCCAGCGTCAACACCAGCGGTTCGGAGATTCCGAACCGCCGCGCCAACGCTGCCAGCGACACCGCCGACGCAACGAGAACAACGAGGCCGAACGCGACATCCACTGTGGCATTCTCGCAGAGCAAACGACCGGCGCGAACCGACCGCACAGTACATGACATGAACTCTGAGGGTGGTTCGGCGGAATCGCTGTGGCGCCCGCGTTCGCGCGCAATGCTTGTCGACACAAATGGAGGAGGTTGATATGGAGGAGTTTGCGCTCTGGCGAGCCAGCGGACGGCGCCACACCCACCGCGGTCACCAGATCTTCTGGCGCGACGGCGGAGCAGGTACAGACGGCGCACTGCTGTGTATTCACGGATTTCCCACCGCATCCTGGGATTGGCACGCGGTGTGGCCGGGTCTGTGCGCGCGATTCGCGCGCGTGATCGCACCGGACATGATCGGATTCGGCTGGTCGGCGAAACCGCTCAACTACCGCTACGCGATCGCCGATCAGGCCGACCTGCACGAGAACCTGCTGCGCGAGCAGGGCATCGGGCGAGTCCACATCCTCGCCCACGACTACGGCGACACCGTCGCCCAGGAGTTGCTGGCCCGCGACATTCGCCGCCGCGCCGAGGGCGACGACTCGCTGGTGATCGAATCGGTGTGCCTGCTCAACGGCGGCCTGTTCCCGGAAACCCATCGAGCCCGCCTGATCCAGCGACTGCTGGCCGGTCCGCTCGGCCCGCTGATCGGCATTCTCGGCACCGAGCGCACCTTCGCGCGCAGCCTCGCGGCCGTCTTCGGGCCCCGCACCAAACCCAGCGAGGAGCAGATGCGCCAGTTCTGGCTACTGTGGTGCAGCAAGCACGGTAAACGCAACGGCCACAAGCTCATTCGCTACATGAGCGAACGCAGGGCGAACCGGGCCCGCTGGGTCGGTGCACTACAGGAAACCACGGTGCCACTGCGACTGATCGACGGCCTGCGCGACCCGGTCTCCGGCGCGCACATGGTGGCGCGCTACCGCGAACTCGTCCCCGACCCCGATGTCGTCGAACTGCCCGAAGTCGGTCACTACCCGCAGCTGGAAGCCCCCGACGACACCCTCGCCGCCGTCCTCGACTTCCACAGCACGCGCGTGGAATAACGCCGCCACCCGCCATTATGGACTCCCTCATAGGATGGCGGGTGGCAGCGGCACGCCGAACAGGCAGCGAACCCTCCGCCCGCCCGCGTACCTCGAACGCGCGGCGGCGCATGATCGACGGCGCGATCGAATCGCTGCGCATTCACGGAGCGAGCGCCACCAGCGTTGATCGGGTGCCGGCCGCCACCGGCGCCCCCCGCGGCTCGGTCTACCACCATTTCCCCGGCGGGCGCACCCAGCTGATCACCGACGCGGTCACCGCGGCCGGTGTCCTGATGTCGGAATTCATCGAAAGCACCACCCGCGACAACGACCCGATCGCCGCACTCGACGAATTCGTCGGCCTCTGGCGGCACACCCTGCTCGACAGCGACTTCCGCGCCGGCTGCCCGACATTAGCCGTCGCCGTCGAAACCAACGACGGCGCACCGGAATTCGCGCACGCCGCCGCGGTCTTCACCCGCTGGCACCGCGCGCTCACCGAGCTGCTCGTGCGCCACGGCCTTGCCGCCGACCACGCAGGCCGCCTGGCCACCCTCACCATCGCCGCAGTCGAGGGCGCCATCGCGTTGTGCCGCGTCGAGCGCCCTACCACGCCGTTGGAAGACACGGTGTGCGAGTTGCAAGACCACCTCGCCACCGCACTGCGTTAGCAGCGGCGCCCACCCGGCATCCCTGGTGACGGATCATTTATTTCTGCCCCTCCGCTGAGCATGCGGTCGATGACGCCGACGTCGAAAACCGCGGCGTCCAGGGCGCGATGGCGGTGAACATTCTGTTCACACTTCTCCTTTTGGTCCAAGATCGAAAGTTTTCCGGCTTGGCCCCAAAGTTCCGCGCGGCCGCGCTTCACACCTCTATAACAGGTTTCAATCCAAGACTCGACGAGGAGCCAGCGTTGTTTGTTCGCACCCATGAAATACCTGTTGGTAGTCGGTCCGGGCGGGGGGTGAGCAGGCGCGGGTTTCTAGCTGCAACGGGTTTCACCACTGCCGCCGCGTTGGTGGGGAGATCCATGGTGCGGGCAACCGCGGCACCGCTGGCGAATGGGGAGAAGGTTCCCGCGCTCGTCATCGGCAGCGGATACGGGGGATCGGTCGCCGCACTACGGCTCGCGCAGGCGGGTGTGGAGGTGACCGTGGTGGAGATGGGTATGTCGTGGACGACGCCCGGCTCCGACGGCAAGATCTTCTGTCCCGTACTGAAACCCGATGGGCGGTCCTACTGGCTGCGCGACCGCACCGATCAGCCGGTCGGCTACTTCGCGGGCAGCAGTTACAACAAGGACATCGAAAGGTACACGGGCGTCCTGGATTCGGAACAGTTCAGCGGGATTCGCGTCTACCAGGGCCGGGGCGTCGGCGGTGGCTCGCTGGTCAATGGCGGTATGGCGGTGACGCCCAAGCGGGAGAACTTCGCGGCCATCCTGCCCTCGGTGAACGCCGACGAGATGTACAACATCTACTACCCGCGCGCCAATACCGGTCTCAGCGTGAACAATATCGACCAGAACTGGTTCGAGAGCGCGGAGTGCTACCAATTCGCGCGCGTGGGACGCAAACACGCGGAACGCTCCGGCCTCGGCTGGACCTTCGTGCCGAATGTCTACGACTTCGAGTACATGAAAAAGGAGCAGGCCGAGCAGGTCACCCGGTCGGCGCTGGCCGGTGAGGTCATCTATGGCAACAACCACGGCAAGCGGTCGCTGGACAAGACGTATCTGGCCGCGGCCACCGGGACCGGCAAGGTGCGTATCACGCCCATGCACACCGTCACCGCCGTAACGCCCACGGACGGCGGCTATCGAGTGGAGATGAACGAGATCAATACCAGCGGTGCCACGGTGGCTACCAAAGCCGTTGTAGCGCAGAAGGTGTTCTTCGCGGCGGGCAGTATCGGCACCTCGAAGCTGCTGGTGGCAATGAAGGCGCAGGGCAAACTGCCCGACCTGCCCGATGCCGTCGGCAAGAAGTGGGGCAACAACGGCAATGTGATGGTGGGCCGCGCCAATCACATGTGGGACGGCACCGGCGTACTGCAATCCAGCATGCCGTGCCTGGGTATCGACAACTGGGCCGATGCGGGCGGCCCGGCCTTCGCCGAGGTCGCGCCCTTCCCGGCGGGGCTGGAGACCTACGTCAGCCTGTATCTGGCGATCACCAAGAATCCCAATCGCGGGCAGTTCACCTTCAACTCCGGTACCGGCAAGGTCGATCTGAGCTGGCAGACCACACAGAACCAGTACGCCATCGATGCCGCCGAGCGCATATTCGACAAGATCAACAACAAGGAGGGGACGATCTACCGGACCGACCTCTTCGGCGTCTACAAGACCTGGGGCGACGACTTCACCTATCACCCGCTGGGTGGTTGCGTGCTCAATGAGGCGACCGACAACTACGGTCGTCTCCCCGGCTACACCGGACTCTACGTCATCGACGGCTCGCTGATCCCGGGCAATACCAGCGTCAATCCATTCGTCACCATTACGGCTCTGGCGGAACGCAATATCGAGAACATCCTCGCCAGCGATCTGTAACCTCGGCGGCACGCCCTCGTCCAGCCAGGCCCGCAACTGCTCCGACTGGGCGGCCATGGTCGCCCACGCCTCGCCCTCGATTCGCGTGCCGTTAAGATCGGTCCGTTCGATCGGTAACGAGGGGGAAGTCTTTGCGCGGCAGGTCATCTGGGAATTTCGGTGCCGGCGGACGGCGAATGCCGCGGCGAGTGGCGTGTGCGCTGCCAGCCGCGGTGGCCGCATCGCTGCTCGCCACGGGATGCGGATCCGCCGAACCCCGGAAAGCGCCCGAGCCGACAGCGCCGGTCACCACCCAGTCGCCGCCGCGCACGACACTCCCGCAGCCGCCGACGGCGACCAAACCCCCGACAACCACGGAGCGCGGTGGTCTCGGTGGCGGATCCAATGGCGGTAGCGGCAGCTGAATCAGAGCCTGTCAGCTTTCGAAGGTTCTCATCCCGCGCAAGGCTCCGTGGCCCGAGACATCCAGTCTTGACGCGACCCACCAGGGTTATCACTGCGCTCGCGCGTCGACCGAACTCGGTGCACCACCACTATCGACTAGACGGGCGCATCACTACTCCTCGACGCCGTAGCGCGTTCCAAATGCTGCCCTTGGTCTTGCCCAACGCCCGAGCTACAGCATCCAGCGACTGTCCCTCGGTGTACAGCCGCACGACCCGGGCGATCACGAGCAAGGCCGAGATCGCCCGGGTCGTGCGGCGTGGGCAGGTGTAGATCCGGCAGCACTTGCCGTAGGCGATCCGTGCCCGGATCAGTGGACGGTTCCGTGGTCGCCACGGATGTGGGTGGGCCGCGCCGGAGGAGATGCTATGAGCACGCCCGGTTGACCTCGACAGACGGACACACCGGTTCGATGTGACCCACGACTTCAGGAGTAATCATGACCAGCTCTCTCACCCAGGGAATCAAGACCGTGCTGCATCCCGTGTCCGACCTGGCGACAGCCAAGGCGGTCTACGTCGCCCTGCTCGGCGTATCGCCGCAGACCGACTCGTCCTACTACGTCGGCTTCGAGACCGAGGGCCAGCACATCGGACTGGTGCCCAGTGGTGGACCGCAGAGTCCGACCGCACCGCTGTCCTACTGGCACGTGCCCGACATCGAGGCGAAACTGGCCGAGCTGACCGCTGCGGGAGCCACCGTGAAAGAGCCTGCGCACGACGTCGGTGGCGGCCGCCTGGTGGCCGCGGTGACCGACACCGATGGCAATGTCCTCGGGCTGATTCAGGACCGATAAGTACCAACCCCACTGCAGTGTTCGGCGTCGTCACGACACCGAGCATCCACTCGGACCGCCACACCACCTCACCGAAAGAACCGCCATGACCTCCATCGAACCCGTCACCCTCGAAGTGTCCGACCCCCAGGCCGCCGAGGCCATCTACGCCGCCGCCTTCGGGTTGGGCGACAAAGTGAGGTTCCGCGCCTCGCAGGCACCCACGACGGGCTTCCGTGGATTCATCGTGTCGCTGGTGGTGTCCCAGCCGAGCACCGTCGACAGCCTCATCGGCACCGCGCTCGACGCCGGCTTCACCACACTGAAGACGGCCAAGAAGAGCTTCTGGGGCTATGGAGGCGTGATCCAGGCCCCGGACGGGACGATCTGGAAGGTCACAACGTCGCAGAAGAAGGACACCGGCCCCGCCACCCGCGAGGTCGACGACGTCGTCCTGCTGCTGGGAGTCGAGGACGTCAAGGCAACCAAACAGTTCTACGTCGACCGCGGCGTGGCTGTGGCGAAGAGCTTCGGCAGCAAGTATGTCGAGTTCGCGACCCCCGGGTCGTCGGTCAAGCTGGCGCTCTACGGGCGCCGTGCCGCCGCCAAGGACGCTGGCATCTCCCCGGACGGCACCGGATCGCACCGGATCGTCATCGGCAGTAATGCCGGGACCTTCACCGACCCCGACGGGTTCGCCTGGGAGGCGGTCTGACGCCTCGGCCGCCCGCCGCACCGAGGAGCGGCCCGTCGTCGACCTCGAGTTCGATGTCGAGCCGGCACTGCACGCTGCCTGCCACTTCCACCCGCTCCGATACCGCCGGTGCGGCTGGAAGTGGGAGTGTGCGCACACCACACTCCTTGGGGCACAACCCACACCGCACCCGAACGCGCACTAGATCGGAGTGATCGACAAGCGCAACGCGCCGGGCGCGGCGACCGGTACCACCGGGTTCTTCGGTGCGATCGCATCGATCCTGCGGTACCGAGCACCCAACAGCGGACGCCGATCGACCTCACCCTTGTTGGGCCACAACGACATTGCCCGCTCCGCCTGCGCGGTGATCGTCAGCGACGGATTCACCCCGAGATTCGCCGAGATCGTCGAACCATCCACGATGTGCAAACCCTCATAGCCGTACAACCGGTGGTAAGGATCCACGACACCGGTATCGGGAGAGTCCCCGATCGCACAGCCGCCGATGAAATGACCGGTGATCGGGATATTCACCATCTCGGTCCAGCAACCCTGCGGAATACCATCGATCTTCTCCGCCACCCGACGGGCGACATCGTTACCTTCCGGAATCCACGCCGGGGGAGCCGCACCGGTCCCCTGTTTGGTCGTCATCCGCCGACCGAACAGGCCACGCTTGTTGTAGGTGATGATCGAGTTGTCCACATTCTGCATAACCAGCAGACCGATCATCCGCTCCGACCACCGCCGCGGATTGTGCAGCGTCACCAGATCCCGGCGCCGGCGCACCAATTCACGCACACCCAGCACCCAACGGCGCTTACCATCCTGACCATCGACCAACACCGTGGTCAACAACCCCATGAAATTGCTGCCCTTGCCGTACCGTACCGGCTCGATGTGGGTGTATTCGTTGGGATGGATCGAGGACGTGATCGCGACCCCCTTGGTGAAATCCGAATCCTTGTTGCGTGAACGCACCGCCAGCACCGCCTCGGAATTGGTGCGCGCCAGATGCCCCAATCGCGGTGAGACATTCGGCAACACCCCGCGATCCTTCAACGTGTGCAACAACTGTTGAGTGCCGAGCGCCGCCGCGGAGAACACCACCTGATCGGCGGTGAAGGTCTGTTTCGCCTTACGCACCCACCGCCCCGTCCGCACCGTGTCCACCGCGTACCCGCCACCGCGCAACGGGCGCACCGTCACCGCCGTCGTCAACGGATGCACCGTGGCACCGGCCCGCTCCGCCAAATACAGGTAATTCTTGACCAGGGTGTTCTTAGCCCCGTGCCGACACCCGGTCATGCACTCACCACAATGCGTGCACGCCCGCCGCTCCGGGCCCACCCCACCGAAGAATGGATCGGCCACCGCCGCACCCGGGCGAGTGTCCTTGTCTGCGAACAACACTCCCACCGGCGTACGCCGATACGTCTGCGCGATCCCCATATCCTCGGCGACCGCCAGCATCACCCGATCCGAGGGCGTCGTCGCCGGATTCGTCGTCACCCCCAGCATCCGCTTCGCCTGGTCGTAATGCGGCGCCAACTCCGACTTCCAATCGGTGATATGCGACCACTGCCTATCGCGATAGAACGTCTCCGGCGCCTCGTACAAGGTGTTCGCATACACCAGCGACCCACCCCCGACCCCCGACCCGCTCATGATGAAAGTGTCCTTCAGCAACGTCAACCGCTGAATACCGAAGCAGCCGAGCTTCGGGGCCCACAGATACTCCTTCACATGCCACGAGTTCTTTGCGAACTCCGCATCCGCGAAACGACGTCCGGTCTCCAGCACACCCACCCGGTAACCCTTCTCGGTCAACCGCAGCGCCGAGACACTGCCACCGAATCCCGAACCGATCACCAGCACGTCGTAGTGCATCCCCATGTGCGCGCCTTACCTTCCGGTCCGAATCGACACCGAGATGTGTGTTCGGCCGGTACCTGATCGAGACGGTGTAGTCATGCCGACAACGGTAGGCATCGGGATACATCGGGTGAGAGAGCCGGACGGCCACTGAATCGATATTTTCGGCCACCCGTGGCGCTCGTGTTCCGCCGCGGAGCACGACCGCTACCCGCCGACGGCGCTACCGACCAACCGCGGCAAGCACACTGCGCGCCTGATGGTCGGCGCCGAGCTGGTTCGGATGGAACGGCACCGCCGGACCCACCGGGTCACTGCTGAACGGCACCAAACCCTCCGCCCACCGCACACCCGCAGGCTGACACGCATCATGCCCGTCACTGGCCGCATACGTATCGACCAACTCGACACCGGTCGCCTCGACCGCCCGCGCAACCATCGCATTCAACTCGACCAGCTTGCGACCCACCCACCGCGCATCCCCATCGGAAATCGGGATCGCCGGAAAACAACTGCCCTCGGTGCCGACACCCTTGAAATAGTTCAACACCAACACCCGCGCATGCGGTGCCCGGGCCCGAACGCCCTCGATCGTCGCGACCACCTTCGGCTCCGCCGCCGCGATATTCGCCGACATTCGATCAACCCCATCGACGACAAAAGAATCCAGGCACGGTGTTGCGCCGGAATCGAGAGTCGGACACCCCTGGACCGCCGCGGCCAAACCCGCGTCGTTGCCGCCGATCAACAGCGTCACCAAATCCGTCGAGACGGTGAGCCGATCGAACTGCGGGGGATTGAGCCCCTTCTGGCTTCCCGTCATATCGACAGTCTGCGCACCACCACAGGACGCATCCCGAAACGCCGCGACAGCCAGCGCCGCAGCGACCTGCTTGGCATAGCTACCCCGGCTCTGCGCACACGTCAATGGCACGAACTCCTCGGTCACCAACCCGGGATTCAGCGTCGCATCCGCCGCCCACGAATCACCCAGCGCCACATACTCGTCGAACCGCGGCGGCGTCGCAGAAACAGACTCCGAAACGACGGGCAGCGTCACACAGACAGCCGCACACGCGATCAACACCCGAGACACCTTCTTCATGAACCCTCCACAAGTGACCCGCCGCCGCAAGTCGAGCGCGCTGGACGAGCGTCCAGCATGGGGTGAAAATACCACCCGGACAGCGACCTTACCGATCCAATGAACACCGCCCAGGAATCCCGGCGCCACCAAGGCGCGCACCGCGCCCCGAGAGCAACCGCCAGCCACACGAACATCCTTACCGCAAAGCAGATTTCAGGACGCGGCGCTCACCCGCAACAGACAGCGGAAGCACTCGAAGTGCCGCCACGATCACAGCTCCACATCCGGCACCGATGAGATCGGCGCACCAGCCGCCAGCAGCCTCTCCGCCAACACGCGACAACGACTCCCCAGCTCCGGCGGATCGAGCACCTCGAAATCGTGCCCCAGCAGCAGCACGTGCATCAGCACAACGTCGAGTCTGTCGGCGCCACTGAGCACCTCGCAGACCTCGCTCCCTCGCCGTCGCACGACGGCCGCCGACGCCGGAATCTGCGCGCGCACCGTATCGGCCGACGCGTGCACCAGGAAACGCGCCTGCTGCGCATAGACCCGGCTCGCCACACCCTCCTGCACATACGACGCCGCGTCGGGTACCACGCGCGGCCGGAAGCACCAGGTTCGTGCCGACACATCAGTCATCCGATCGACGCGGAAGCTGCGCCAGTCATCACGATCGAGGTCATAAGCAAGGAGATACCAGCGCCGGTCGGAGGCGACCAGACGGTAGGGCTCGACCCGCCGCCGTCGCACCTCACTCCCGGACGGGTAGCCAAAGCTGGCCTCGACCTCATCACGGCAGGCCCTGGCCAGCGTGATGAGCACCTCGGGATCGACCGGCGTGCGGCCTCCGTCGAAAGACTCCACCGACCCGGAGAGTGCACGCACTTCGTGCCGCAACCGGGTGGGCAACACCCGGTCGAGCTTGGTCAGCGCCCGGAGTGCGGCGTCGCCGGCACCGGCGACCGCGCCACCCGCACCGACCAGCAGCGAAACCGCGGTCACGATCGCCTCCTCGTCATCGAGAAGCAGCGGCGGCAAATCCTGCCCCGGGCCGAGCCGGTAGCCACCACCGACACCCTGTCCGGCACGCACCGGATAGCCGAGCGCCCGCAACCGCTCGACATCGCGCCGTACCGTGCGCGGCGTCACCCCGAGCCGATCCGCCAACTCGGGGCCGGTCCAGACCGGGCGCTGCTGCAGCAGCCCGAGCAGGGTGAGCACCCGCTCCGTAGTACCCCTCTCGCTACTGCTTGCCACGTCCATGTCGCCACTTTGCCAGAAATAGCGGACCGATCCTGTCCGCTAGGGGTGCCAGAGTGAGCCCATGGACACAGACGAACTCGACTGGAACCGGACGCTGCGCGAGCAGTGGGACTTCCACTGGAACCATCAGCTCCGAGCCCGGCTCGACGGCCTCACCGACGACGAGTACTTCTGGTCGCCGGTACCGGACGCCTGGAGCGTGCGGCCCCGCGGCACCTCCACGGCGCCCATGCAGATCGGCGCCGGAGACTTCACCATCGACTACGCCTTCCCCCAGCCGGTCCCCGCGCCCTTCACCACGATCGCCTGGCGACTCGGTCACGTCATCGTCGGCGTACTCGCCGCACGCAACGCGGCACACTTCGATGCGCCTACAGCGTCGTACGAGACCTGGGAATACGCCGGCAGCGCGGCCACCGCGCTCGACCAACTCGAGGCCCAACTCGACGTCTGGCTGGCCGGGGTGCGCGCCCTCGGTGAAGCCGGACTCCGGGTCCCGGTCGGCGCGAAGGAGCCCTTCCCCGAGTTGTCGATGGCCGATCTCGTGCTGCACATCCACCGCGAGCTGATCCACCACCTGTCCGAGGTCTGCCTGCTGCGCGACCTCTACCTGCAGACGAAACCCGACACCTCTGGGAGGAAACTCATGACCACACACCTCGACCCCGACGAGCTCCACAGCAACCCCGCCTTCACGCAGGGCGTGATCGCACCCGCCGCCCGGACGGTCTATGTCGGTGGCCAGCTCGGCACCGACAGCGCCGGGACACTGCTCGACGGTATCGAGGCGCAAACCACTCAGGCAATGCGAAACGTGTTGGCTGTGCTCGCTGCCGCGGGTACCGGTCCCGAGCATGTCGTCAAACTCAACATCTACCTCGTCGATGGGGTCGACGCACAGGTGGGATACGCGGCATCGCGATCAGTGTGGGGCAATCACCGCACAGCCATCACCGTCGTTTCCACCGCAGGACATGCCCGCCCCGGCGCGCTCGTGGAGATCGACGCAGTAGCGATCATCCCCGAATAGGACGAACCCACGGATCAAGGCTGCAATGGTGCACCGCGGCGCGTGGCCGGTGCCATTCAGCTTCAAAACGTGAGCGAAAACTGTCACAGTGACGTTTTGCGGTAGGGTCGCCGCACCTGACGAAGGGGAGGGGATTCGAGGTAACCCCTTGCCTCCCACGAAAATTCGAGCACGACTCGCAATGGGCATGCCTCCAGCAGGCGCAGAGCGCAGCGTTGTCATGGTGCGGCGACAACCACAGCAGGCTCGCTCGCACGGTCCACGCGAAATCCCGGTAGGAACCGATTTGCATACGGGATCATCACTTGAATCAGTGGCCCGATGCCGAACGCGTACACCAGCGTTGCGATGCCGACACTGCCACCCAGCACCCAACCGGCGGCCAGCACCGACACCTCGATCCCGGTTCGCACCCATCGCACCGACCACCCGGTCCGCCGAACCAGTCCAGTCATCAGTCCATCCCGCGGACCCGGACCCATCCCTGCACCGATGTACAACACCGTCGCGACCGCATTCAGCACCACCGCCGCAGTCATTGCCGTCACCCGCAGCGGAATCGAATCCCACTCCGGCAGCATCCACAACCCGACATCCACCGATACCCCGATGACCACCACATTGCTCACCGTCCCCACACCGGGCCACTGCCGCAACGGAATCCACGCCAGCAGCACAACCACCCCGGTAAGCGCCGTTACCGCCCCGAAGCTGATCGGCACATGCGCCGCCACACCCTGGTGGAACACATCCCACGGATCCAACCCCAAACCAGCACGAATCATCACCGCCATCGACAACCCGTACAACCACAACCCGACATAGAGCGCCACCAAACGCCGAACCAACATTCACCCAGCATCCCGCCAACTGGACTCCGTAAACAGATCCACTTGACAATCACTGGACCTTCATCGGCGGTGTACCTCACTCGAGAGCCAGGCCACATCGGCTTCATGCGCACAACTGGACCTGCCACCACGCCGTAGAACGTCACTGTGACGTTTTAGGGCGTGAGAAGCCCGACGGGGAGAGTCGGCCACGAATCCGAATCATGAGCCATGTCAACATTTCTCTGTCAAAAGTAGGATTTGACAGGAATATTTACGTCAGGCAGAAACTGAAGTAAGGGGACCGACGACACAAGCCCAACCGCAAAGAACCAACAACAGCGCGCGCCGATGGGTGGATCCGGCGAAAGTCTAACGACGGACCCGCGAAACATCCTGCGCAGCAGTGATATCCAGCAATGCAAACCCACCTTCGCGCACCCCGATTGTAACGCCGATAATCAACATTATGTCAACTAAACCCCTTCACTATTCTGGAAGTACTGGCTGCGCGCTCTCGCCACAAGGTGATAGACCTTGACCGGTTCAGCATCCCGTTAGCTGATACAGCTCGCTCGGGGATGCATCATGTGGACCTGCGACCATGCCGTTCGGCGCCCTGCGGTCCGGATCAGGAAAGTGTGTCCGCCAGCTCCGCATGCAAATCGAACAGCGCGGTGATCTGGTCGGCTGACCGTCGGCCCATGCCGCACTCGGTGGCGATGCCGAAGTCCGCGACGGCGGTGCGGGCGGCTTCGATCCGACGCACTGCGCCGTCTCGACCGTCGGTAGCGTGCACCAAGCCGAGGTAGAGATCGGTTTCGGGCGGCAGGTCGAGATCGGCGAGGGGTTTGAAGTAGTCGGCGTCGGCACGCGACCGCGGGACCGGCATGTGGATCCAATCGACGCGCCTGCCCAGCCCGGAAAGGATGCGGGTCGCGACCGAGGCCAGCCGCCCGGAATCGGTGGGTTCGGCGAAGTGGCGGTGGCCGAAGTCGCCGTAGCACAGGTGGTATCCGAGTTCGACCGGTTCGGGTACCACCGCGCCCAACCGGACCAGCCGCTGTGCGACTTCCTCGAGCTGGGTCGGATAGTCGCCGCCGAACCAGGACGGGAACACGCCTTCGAAGATGGCGAACTCGACTGCGGTATCCCATTGCACCGCAAGGTCTTCCGCCGGGATGCCGTCGACGATACGGGCCAACTCGCTGCGCAGCTGCGCCTCGTACCTGCCCTCCAACTCCCCCTGCGGTCCCGCGACGAACGCCCCGATCACCGCAATCGGCGTCGGCAGGCACACCTGGAATCGGGAGCCCTGCGGGATAACGCCTTCCTCCCGCAGGCGCCGGAAGACCTGCCATGACTCCAGCGCGGCGTCGGCATAGCCCAAGGGGCCGAAGTCGATTGATGCCGCGTCGACACCCGATTTGGGTTGCACTCGTTCACTTGGCCCGTATTCCGGGCTCGGCGGCGGAACGGTCTCCAGGTCCGGGTGTGCCTGCATCTTGGGCAGCTGCCACACCACCCAGTTGTTGCGCACTCCCGTCTCACCATCCGGAATGCGCTTCAATCGAGAACCTATCCGCTGTGCTGCTTCCGAGAACACCGTCTGCGCATCCGCCAACGGAACGCTGCCGCACAGATGAACTCCGCGACCTCTACCCACCGCAATCTCCCTACACATCGCCTACCACTGGTCGAGCCGACCTGGTCGAAACCGGATTGTTGCCGCGCACCGTCCCGCTCGGTGCGAGACCGGGCGACGGTGCGCGGTCGGGTCACAGGCTCGCGACGAGGTCGCGCTACGCGATGCAGCGTAAGCGCGGCTATGCAATGAGGTTCCCCACATTTGGGAAGTAGTCGAGCACCCGCTCAGCTCCGGAATGCGGCGATGTTGCGGCGGACGAAAGCCAATCGCAGGCAGGATGCGGAAGGCCTCGTGCGTGCTCAGATCGACTGCAGAGTCCGGGGATTGGGCGCGATCCCGGTAGAACTTCGTCGAGCATGTCGGCCACCTCTGGCGGTAGCGCTTCGGCGGCGCGCAGCGCACTTCCCCTCCGGGGTGACGGCCTGGCCTCATAGCAGTACCGCTCCCCTATGGATCCTCGTACTGTTCAACGCTCTCCGGTGATAGGCGAGGTCTCAAACGAGTGGTTCGCGGCAGCCCACCGCTGGTCGCCGAGCACCTGGCGATCGCTATACCCTGCCGGTTGGGCACGAATCAATTTGCGCAATAAGGTTTCTGTCTGGGCAAGTAGTATCCAGGCGTCGAAGGCTTTCGCGTACAGCTCGAACGCAAACCGACTCCCCACTCCCCCTATTCCCTGCCGTCAGCGAACCCCAGCGGCCCCCAGTAACGATCGTTTGTTCCCGGGACCGGCCGGACAACCACGCCGGTCGAGCGGGTCGTGCATCCGAATCCACACCCCTGACCCACGTCGAGGGATATCGGACTCCGCCCGACGTGGCCGGAACGGTATGAAAGCAGCCTAGATTCGTCGCTACCCTCGAAGGTGGCTGGATCTACCACAGGTACGGGGGACGAATGAGTGACGAGCAGAGGCCGACCTTGTTCGGCTCCGTTGTCGAGTTCGTCGAGAGTTACTTGACGCTGATCTATCAGCGCGACATCGACATTCACGCGTGGTGCCCGGAATGGTGGCAGCACGCCGAGGCCGTTGTACGCCTGGATACGCTCTGGAGAACGTGGGAGTACTACCGGCTCGACGGCAACACCGGGCTCTCGGTGTGGTTTCTCGACCATGCCGATGCTCACATGGGCGTCCTACTCAGCCTCGACGGTCCGTTCAGCGGCTGCTCGGTCCGCAAGGGCCACTCCGCCAAGGTACCTCCCCTGCCACTGGAAGCCCCCCCTCTCCCGAACATGTTCCGATCTCCGACTCTCACCCGAGACGACTAGCAGCGGGCGGCATTTCACCACCCCCACCAGCGCTTGTCCGAAAAGTACTGTGGTCAACTAACGTTCATGCGGTGCTAGGACATTCTCATGCGACCAGTGGCGCGTTTGCCTGGTCGGTAGCGGCCGCGACCTTGCCCGTATCGGCGATGACGTATCCCGTATTGACAAGTGCGGACGTGCATCTCGGCCCTGTCGACATACTGTTGGGCGTCTTTCTGACGGCGGGCGCCGCGCTCCTGCCCGATGCAGACCACCCCAACGGCACCATCGCCCACGTGCTCGGACCGATTTCGTACTACCTGTGCCGATTCATCTCATGGATATCGGGCGGGCACCGCCATGCCACGCACTCGTTCGCGTTCGTCGTCGCCGTGGCATACGGGACCTGGGCAGGCGAACACTGGCTCGGACGATATTTCACCCTCGCACTCGCCTTCTTCCTTCTGGCCCTCGCGGTACGCGCACTACATATCTGCCCCTCCGGTGACGGCATCAAAGCGTGGGGCACCGTGGTGATCCTCGCCGCCGCGGGCACCTTCGCCATGGACCACTGGATCACCGACAAACCGGTCTGGCTACCGTTCTCCGTCGGCCTGGGTGCACTCGCCCACCTCGCGGGCGACTGCCTCACCGACCGCGGCTGCCGCCTGTTCTGGCCTTTCCCGCTGCGCACCCGCGTGCCGATCATCGACCGCACCGGCAATAAGGTCGAAACCTGGGTTCTGTCACCATTGTTCACCCTCGGCGCCCTTTCGGCGCTCTGGTACGTCTTCACCACCAGCCCCTGACCGCCACCGGCGTGGCGACTGTCTTTCGTGGACCACCGACCGGTCCACGAAAGACAGCGCCTGTCGGCACAGCCTGGCCGACACTCGAAAACCCGCGCCTCCCCGCCGTACCAACAACGGCGATGGGCCCCCGTCTGCCTTTGCTTCTCTTTTGATGGTGACGTTGTGGATGTCGGTGACGACGTTGTGGTGACTCTATGTAAAGATATGCATAGGCCAATATTGACATGCGTTTTCGATCGAGTGGTCGGGTCGCATTGACTGGAGGCTCGCCCTGCCGTGCAGCTTCCATCCCGTCGTCAACGGACTGTGAACTCGGCATCGACTGCTCTCCCCCGTTGGTACATGAGCCCTCCCTTCGCGCTTCCCTCCCCAACCAATCGGCTAGCGCTCCCCTGCCCCATACCCGCGGGAGATCGGCACGGGACTCACCCTAGCGACGCTACTTTGGCGTCGTCGATCGATATGCCGTTCCGGCACAGGCTGATTCGTGCTGCGGGACCTACTGTCGCGGTCCGCGAACGAGTCGATTACCGTGTCGGGTCGCACACGATGGCAGGCGCTCGTTCGGCTGCCTCCAGATAGCTGCGCAACGCTTGACGGTTCTGAGTGAGTGCGTCGATGCGTTCGTCGAGCCCCCGAAGGCGTGCCCGGAGTACGTCGAGCAACTCGGTACATGGCGCGATGTCAGGGCTTGCGCCGGTCGCGCAGGGCAGCAGGAGACCGATGTCCTCGGTCGAGAATCCCGCCTCGAGCAGCCCTCTGATCTGGGTGACGGTCAGGATGGCGTCATCGGTGTACTCGCGGTATCCGTTGGCTCCACGGCCGGGCTCTAGCAAACCCTGGGATTCGTAGTAGCGCAGTAGATGCGTGCCGACTCCGGTGCGGCGGCTCAGTTCCCCGATCAACACCGTGGCCCCTCCTTGACCTTCATATCGATATGAGGGTTGATGATACCGACATGACCGATAGATCGACGCCCGACTCCAACGCCGGCCACGCGCCGGTCACCGTCATCGGCCTCGGGCTCATGGGCCGAGCCCTGGCTGAAGCGTTCTTGGCCGCTGGACACTCGACAACCGTATGGAACCGCTCGGCCACCAAGGCCGAACCGCTCGTCGCCCAAGGCGCCACCCTTGCGGGCTCGGTCCGCGAAGCCGTCGCAGCAAGCCCACTCATGGTCATCTGCGTCACCGACTACGAGGCGGCACGCGAGCTGCTCGACCCGTTGGGGGATGTGCTCACCGACACGGTTCTGGTGAACCTGACCTCGGGCACCTCAGCCCAGGCGCGGGAGACCGCCGAGTGGGCAACCGCGAGAGGCGCGTCCTACCTCGACGGCGTAATCCTGGGTATTCCCCCGGCCATCGGTACCGCAGACGCCGTTCTCCTCTACAGCGGTCCACAGTCGGCCTTCGACCACCACGAGGCGACCCTGCGGAGCCTGGGCGCGAACACCACCTACCTCGGCGTCGATCATGGCTTGTCCTCGTTGTACGACATGGCGATGCTGAGCATGATGTGGAGCGTTTTGAACGGATTCCTACACGCCGCTGCCCTGCTCGGTACCGCGCAGGTCGACGCGGCGACAGTCGCGCCATTCCTGAACAACGGGATCGGCAGCATGACCGAGTGGATCACCGCCTACGCGGACCAGATCGATGCAGGCAAGTTCCCCGCCGAGGACGCCACCATCGACACCCACCTGGCGTCCATGGAGCACCTCGTCCAGGAGAGCGAGACACTCGGTGTCAATGCCGAACTTCCCAGGTTCGTCAAGATGTTGGCCGACCGGGCGGTGGCACGGGGTCGTGGCGGCGACGGCTACGCCGCGATGATCGAGCAGTTCCGAAAGCCATAGGCATGAGCGTCGCACCATTCGATATGACGGTGGACCGCGTGCACGGCACCACGATTCGTTAGCAGGCTCGCCGACCGAATCCATGCCGGTACGGACGTAGCAGGGCCGGACCCCTCCCCCGTCTCTGCTACGTCCGGCGGAGCCGGACGGTTGATGTTTCGAACCAGGCTGCTGACATGTTTCAATGCGCATATCTACGTATGCTTATGTTTTCCGTAGATCCATTTCGGTAGGAAGGACACGCCTTTCGGGCTAACCTGGGGCATGTTTGCTGGTTCGACGATGCAACCCCACCGCTGGACGCCGCCGCAGGCGCTCCCCCGCGCTCGTGAAACGCGCAGCGCCACACCGCTCCCCCCGGTTTCCCGGCTGGAGGTGTCGAGCGCGGGCCCTGAGGATGTGGTACTCGCGCCGGATGGGCGGGTGCTTGCCGGGGTCGACGACGGGTCGATCCTCAGCATCGACCCGTCCGACGGGGACGTGCGACGGCTCGCGAACACCGGTGGCAGACCGTTGGGGCTGCATGCCGACGCGGACGGCTCGATACTCATCTGCGATTCGACGCGCGGACTGCTGCGGCTGGATCCCGATGGCAGCCTCGAAATTCTCGTCGACCAGGTCGACGGCGAGCCACTCTCCTTCGCCAGCAACGTCGTTCGCGATGACGACGGCACGATCTACTTTTCGTCGTCATCGCGCCGCTATCGCCTTGATCAGTGGATGGGCGACATATTGGAGCATTCCGGCACCGGCAGGCTGCTGCGCCGCGATCCGTCGGGCGCGGTCGAAACTCTGCTTGACGGACTGCAATTCGCCAATGGGGTGGTCCTGTCCCCCGATCGTGCGTGTGTGGTGGTTGCCGAGACGGGCGCATATCGTGTGTCGCGCTATTGGCTCACCGGACCCAAGGCCGGCACCCATGATTATCTCGTCGAGAACTTGCCGGGTTTTCCGGACAACATGGGTCTCGGTAGCGACGGACTCGTCTGGATCACTCTGCCCTCGCCTCGAAATCCCTTGCTGGACTGGCTATTTCCGCTGCCGGGCGTGCTGCGAAAGATCGTGTGGACGTTGCCGGCGTGGTTGCAGCCGAAACCGCCGAAGACGGTCTGGGTGATGGCCGTCGACTTCGACGGCAATGTCGTGCACGATCTTCAGATCGAAGGCACCAATTTCTCGATGGTCACCGGCGTTGTCGAGCACGAGGGGATTCTCTATCTGGGGAGTCTCACCGAGTCCGCGGTCGGTGTGACGCGGGTTCCGTCCTGACCAGAGCATGGTCCCCCGTCGGACCGACCGGGTAGCTGTTTGGTGTGCCCGGGCACTCTCGGGTTCATCGCGCAGTGTGTGCGGATGTGCCGCGAGGGTGTCCGGGCCCGCGGTCAGAACAGTTGTTCGGGGTGGGCGTCGGCTTCGCTGCGGACGTCGGCGGCGAATCGGGCTTCGATGTCGTCGGGGTCGCCGGAGCTGTGGGCTGTGTAGAGCAGCAGGCAGCCGCGGATGCCGTCGAGGAGGTCTTCGAGCAGGTCGAGGGCGGGGCGGACCGGGTCGAGGCGGCTGATGCGGAATTCGGCGAGCAGGGCTTCGCGGGTGTCGTTGTCGAGGTCGAATTTGCGGGCTTGTTCTTCGATTTCGGCCACTCGGCTGACGACGGCCCATGGTGCGGGCACGTGTCCTTCCGAGACGGACACGGCCTCGGCGATCAGGTCGACGACGATGTCGGTGGGTGTCTCGCCTCCGCCGAGGCGTTCGAGCACCATGGTGGGGGTTTCTACCTGCAGCGCTTCGATGTCGTCGGCTTCGACGACGACATCGACGGTCGGTACGCCTGCCAGTTCGCCCGCGACCTCCGCGGCGGCGTCGAGCCAGTGTGCGGCAGCGACCGCTGCGGAGGCGGGGTCGAGTTCGGTGAACAGTTCGATGGAGCCGAGTGGGTCGGCGTGCAGCAGTTCGTCGGCAGCTTGGACTTGGGCAGGTGAGACGTCGGGTCTGGACAGCTCGACTGCTTGGCGTGCGCGTCCGGTGAGGTCGCCGAGTTCGGCGGATTCGATGGCGGCTTGTTCGGTGATGACTTCGGCGAGGATGGTGTTGCGCAGTTCGAGGTCGTCGATGCTGTGCAGGGTGCGTCCGACGCGGTGCGCGGATTCGACGACGCCGCTGTAGGAGACGAGCAGGCCGTGGTCGGTGGGCAGGTTAGGGGTGCGGATGGCCGCGTCGACTTCCTTGAAGTTTCTGCGTTCTTCAGCGCGGCGCCAGGCTTCGCTATTGGGGATGTCGGGATCGCCTGCGGCGCTGGCCGGGTGTGTGTAGGTGCGCCATTGGAACCGGGACAGGGTGGTCAGATTCGACGCCAAACTGGTTGCCTGGTCTGGGCTTATCGGAGGCAGTGCGGCCACCGTCGCCGCGAGATCGCCGCGTCCGGTCGCCCAGATGGCGACTAGTGCGTTGCGGTCTGCGTCGATTGCATATCGGGTCACATCCGCAAGTCTTGCCGATTGGGCGTGGTTGCGCGCGCGCAATCCTGTCCATCCCGCTGCGGTGACCGGCGTTTCTCCATGGCACGCTGGGGAGTATGACTCTCGATCACGGTGATCCCGGCGACGCGCCTTCGGTTCCGCAGCCGACCGCGCCGGTGGCGAATTCCGCGCGTCCGTCTGCGGCGGAGGAGGCCAGAACTGTTGCGGCGGGGACGAATACGGGGACGTTGGCCAGCCTGAGTGCGGATGGTTCGCCGTGGGCTTCGTTCATCACCTATGGCTTGTTGGATGGTCAGCCGGTGTTGTGTGTGTCCAGGATGGCGGAGCACGGCCGTAATCTGGCCGCGGATGCGCGGGCCAGCATTGCGGTGGTGGAGCCGAATCCGCCTGCCGATCCGTTGGCGGGGACGCGGATCACTCTCGCGGGTGTCGTCGAGCAGCCGGTGGGTACGGAGGCCGAGGCGGCGCGGCAGGCGCATCTGGCGGCGGTGCCTGCGGCGAAGTATTACATCGACTACAGCGATTTTGCGGTGTGGGTGTTGCGGGTGCAGCGGATTCGGTGGGTCGGCGGGTATGGGCGGATGGATTCGGCGACGGCCGAGCAGTATGCCGCTGCCGCGCCGGATCCGGTGATACCGGTTGCCGCTGCGGCGATTACGCATCTCAACGATGATCATGCCGATGCGCTGTTGTCGATGGCCCGGGTGCTCGGCGGGTATCCGGATTCGACGGCGGCCAGTTGTGAGCGCGCGGATCGGTACGGGCTTGATTTGCGGGTTGTGACGCCGCGTGGGGTGGCGCGTACGCGGGTGGGTTATGCGGTGCCGTTGGATTCCATCGATGGGTTGCGGGCGGCGACGGTCGAGTTGGCGCGGCGGTCGCGCGAGGGCTGAGCGCGGCGGTCAGCACTCTGTGGTGGGCCGGAATGCGGGCGATGTTGGGTGTCGCTTTATCGGGTCCGAGGGTGGGGTGCCGATTGCGCCCAGTCGGGGACTTCGGCGACCAGTTCTTCGGGAGCGGATAAGCGCCAGGCTTCGAAGACCAGTTCGGACAGCTCGTCGGCCTCGATGCCTGCGAGGGAGACGACTACCCAGCCGAATCCGCCTGCGGTGAACTGTACTTCGAAGACTTCGGGCCTTTCGGACACCAATGCCAGCTGTTCGGACAGGGTCTGCTTCAGGCCGACGGTTCCGGTCCGCGGCCAGTAGTAGCCGAACCGCTTGCCGCGGACACTGAAGGTGATGTACTTCTCGCCTTTGGCGCGTTGCACGTCGACGAGCGCGTCGATGATTCGGAAGAATTCTTTGTTGTGTACGGCCACTGCGGACCCCCTACACAGAGTCCGCCGGAGCGGCCTTGGCCGATGTCGCACCGATCGGGAGGTCGGCGATCGCGTAGGCGCGGCGCAGCAAGGTGATCGGCATGGACCAACTCAACCACATCCTTCGGTGTGTCTGGACATCTTGGCCCCGTGGTGTGGTCGCCCCGCAGTTCCTCGGTGCAAACACTGCGCACTCGGTTCGTCCAGCGTCGCCGTGACGTCATGGACCGCGAAGGCGAGATGTCGCGGACACTGCTCGGCGATCACGGCGAGCCCGGAGGGTGTGGGTAGAGAACGTCTTGGAGGACAAGTCCCTGCTCTTACTCTTCGTCGAGTGGACGGCAGGCAACCTCTCGAACGCGGCGTTGAGCGTGACCGCGACACCGCCGCTGACCCTCGGGATCGTGGCGAAAATTTGCTCGTATTGCGGAACCCGCTGGGCAACGGGAATACCCGCCGCGGCGATCGCTGGGACAGCGCCGGCAGCCTCCGGATCGATTGTGGCGCGAGCCGCGGCGTAGGTCGACGCGGCGTTTGTCGCTCCTGTGGCGTTGCCGGCGTCCTCGACCGCGGTGCGAAGTTGATAGGCGCAGTACGGAATCGCCACCTCGAGCAGGCTCGCCGAGTAAAACGTCCGGCCGAAATCAACTCCGGCGTGGCGGAAATCGTCCGGCCCCTCGACGGAGGCAATCGACAACGCAACGTGCGGAATGTCGCCGAACAGCGGGAACGAGGCGCGGGTGTCCAGAAGTGCTTGTTCGAGAGCCTGTTCCATCGTGAAATCGGCGGCGAGGAGGGTGGCATACGGAGTTGGAAAAGACATCGTCGTGGGTCGGCGTTCCCCCACCGCGACGCACTGTTCTACTGCGAGTCGAACACGAGACCGCCCAATTGCGACTCGACTACAGCCATCCCAGCAAGTGATAACACCATGAAGCCGGCCGGAAAGTCGAGACGGTTCACGAAGGCATGATCGGGGCGCGGTACCTCGAGGCGGAAGACGAACAGGCGTGGTGCCCGGCCCTGGCTACCAACACCGTGACCGCCTGGACCCCGGGTGCGGGGGCCAGGTCACAGCCGGGTGCCGTTGACTACCAGTGCCACATCGATGTTGTCGCGTGTGGCGTTGGAGTACGGGCAGACTTGATGGGCTGCTTTGACCAGCTCGACCGCCTGCTCATCGGTGACCGAGGGCAGCGAGATCCTCATTTCGACGCCGAGCTTGAAGCGGCCGCCGTCGATCGGGATCAGCGAGACCGAAGAGTCGATCTGCGCATCGTTCGCCTCGAGCTTGCCGCGCCGCCCGACCAGAGCGAGCGTCGTGCCGAAACACGCGGCGTACCCGACCGCGAAGAGTTGCTCGGGGTTTGTCCCCTCACCGTCGCCGCCCAGTTCCTTGGGCTGCCGCAGGTCCAGATGCAGTCGCCCATCGGATGTACGCCCGTGGCCGATCCTGCCTCCAGTGACGTGCGCCTCCGCCGTGTACAGCGCAGTGGTCATCGTTGAACTCCCTTCGTAGGTAACAGAACAGAATCTGTCACTTCTAAAACGAGAAGTCAATAGATTATTATCAGGAAGATCCGATGGTCGGGGAGAAGATGCTGAAGATCGGTGCACGTCGGTCCAGGCCCTATTCGCCGGTACCGACCAAGTCATGCCCTGCTGCGCAAGGAGAATCACCAGTGACCACATTCGTTCTCGTACACGGCGCCTGGCACGGCCCCTGGGCCTGGGACCGCGTCACACCGCTCCTACACACCGCCGGGGCGCACACACTGACCCCCGATCTCGGTGCCGACGGCAACCGCGGGCTGCACGATCATGCCGCCGCTGTCATCGCAGCCCTCGACACCGTCTCCCGGGACGACGAGCTCGTGCTGGTCGGGCACAGTTACGCGGGCCTGGTGGCCCGAGAGGCAGCCGACGCGCGCCCCGATACTGTCGACCACATCGTCCTCGTGGACGGCTGGGCAGGGGGCAACGGTGCCAGCTTGTTCAGCTTGGCTCCCGCCCGCTTCGTCGAGGCGATCCGCGCCGCGGCCGAGGCATCCGGGGACGGACGGCAGATCCCAGCGCCGCCCCCCGCCGCGTTCGGCATCTTCGCTCCCGACACCGCGGCTTGGCTCGCCGCGCGGCTGCTCCCGCAACCACTGCGCACCTTCACCGAGCCCACTCAGTTGACCGGAGCCGTCGACCGAGTTCCCGGAACGGCCATCTATTGCCGACCGAAGACCTACCCCTTCGACCAATTCGGCGCGGCCGCCGGATACCGGACCCTCGCGGTAGACGGCCCGCACGACATCATGCTGACCGACCCGGAACCACTCGCCGACCTGCTCCTGACAGCGCAGTCATTCAAGAACGAGAAGCGCGAAGTCTAGAGTGATGAAGTGGAGCAGCGAACGTACAACCAGTACTGCGCGACCGCGCGCACCCTCGATCTCGTCGGCGAGCGTTGGACGCTACTGCTGTTGCGCGAACTGCTGACCGGACCCAAACGGTTCGGCGACCTCCAAACCGGCCTTCGCGGCCTCGGCACCGGTCTCCTCGCCGCCCGCCTGAAACACCTGGAACGCGAGGGCCTGGCACACAAGATCACACTCCCGCCGCCCGCTCGCACCCCCGCCTACGCCCTCACCGAGGCCGGTGAGGAACTCGGGCCCGCGATCCTCGCACTGGCACGATGGGGGCTGAAATGGACAATGGGCGAACCGCAACCCACCGAAACGTTCCACCCGGGCTGGGCGGTCCTCGGCCTACGAGCCTGCTTCAACCCGCAGGCCGCCGCCGGACTCCGCGCAGTGTATGAGTTCCGCATCGACGACGAAGTCTTCCACGCCCGCATCGACGACGAGACGATCGAGACACTGCACGGACCCGCCCAGCATCCCGACGCGATCATCACCATCAGCGAGTCCGAGTTCCTCCGCCTGACCAGCCAAACCCTCACCCTCGCCGAGGCGATCAAAACCGGTGCCGCATCCGTGAGCGGCGACGAAGAAGCCCTGCGCAGGATCAAAGGTCTGTTTCGCCTCCCGCAACCACGCGCCCGAAAGACAGACCGGTAAGCGGTGGGCGACCAAACGGTCGGACCGAGTCCACGCGGAAAACCGCGATTCGGTCTGCCGCTGCTGCGACAGCGATCGCAATGGCCACCCGATCACCGAGGTAAGCAACGCCGGCTTCATCTTCGAGTGGTATCCGATTCGAGTGGTATCCGACTGCAACCGCGACGCCGCCGCCGATCCTCACCGGCGAGAGCGCCTACGAGCGAACGACAGGCCGAGTCCTCTGGACCAATGCGCAGATCGGCATCGACGAGTACAGCGGACGCACGAGCGCGATAGAAGGAGTAGTGGATAACACCGTGATCGTCCGATCGCTCGATGGATCAGAGCTGGCCGGTCTCGATCTCACTGACGGACACCGAATATGGCAGCAGCCGACGCCGTTCTCGAACACATTGCGCTACGACGGCATAGCCGACGCAAGCCACCTCATCCTGACTGACGGCACCACCGTGCACGCGATCGACGCCGGAGACGGTTCGACCGCCTGCTCGATGCCGTTACCGCCCAGTGGTGATCCCAGGCTGCGCTCGGCGGTGAAGGCACTGGGTGGTCGCATGGTCACGGTGACCGCGCATGAATTCACCGGATACGCTGCGGCATAATGTGACTCGAGCATTCGGCGGCAGCCTCATCGGCGGTATATATCAGGATCGGACTGCAGCGTGGATGGTTACGAATTCGGGATATTCCCTGCAGCTTTCACGGGTGTCCCCCAGCGTGCGGAGCGGAATCGCTCTCGCGGCCGCCCGATCGATGATTCGATCCATCACCTGGACGCCGATGCCATACCGTTGGAATTGCGGCGTCACTGGTCCGGCTCGAGTCAGTCGGCCCGGGGCCTGGCGGCAAATACCTCGTGCATTTCGGTTCCGATCAAACGCGGGTCCTGCTGAGTCTGCGCGGACATGCCATGCCGGCCGAACAGCTCGCAGACTTCTCGCAGGCGCCCGTCGCGATCATGGACTTCGGCGACGACGACGTGGATACGACGCCAGTCCGCGTCGGTGATGCCATGCAAGACATCCAATTCCGCACGCTCGACATCGACTTTGAGCAACCCGATCTCCCTATCGCGGCAGTGTTCGTCCAGTATCGCCGAAACAGTGGTGACCTCGACCTCCAGTGGTACGCCGTCGTGCAGGCCGGTGGTGATGAGCGCGATGGCCTTGTCGTCCAAGCCGCAGTTGCGCAGATAGATCTTGGTGGCTTCGTCGTCTGCCTCGCGATCGGCGAAGAAACCGGAGTTCGCCGTTGCGCGCGGATACCAGGTGAACGGCCGCGTGCCCGGCGTGGCGCCGACCGCGATCTCGAGGGATATCCCGTCCGGAACGTGCGCTGCAATATTGCGGTCCAGGCAACGAAAGGTCACCGGTACGGGCTCGACCGCGATGACCTGAATTCCGGGGCAGGTGTCGGCGAACATCATCGCGCTGAGTCCGATGTTGGCGCCGATGTCGAGGGCAACGTCTCCAGGACAAAGGCACGCGGCGGCACGCCGGTAGAACCCGTGCGTCGCGGTCGTCTCGCCCCACAGCATCCGGGCCTCGGCTGGGCTCGTGCAGGTCACCATTCTGCCGTCGTCGAGACGCAGTTGCTGCATTGTGGTCAGCATTGTTCCATGAACCTTTCGAGGACAGGGCCGACGATGGCCAGCGCGTGTGGATGGCTCAACTCGAGATGGCGGGCGTCGACGACAACGTTGTGAATGTCGCCGCTGACATAGGGCCGCCACGTATGCGCGAGAGCGTCGTGGTCCGCGTGGTCTATTCCGGCGGTGAAGAAGACCAGGTCACCGCCGAAGACGCTCGGCCGATAACCGGCGGAGATATCGCTCGCGGTTCGGAAGCTCTCCATCACCCGATCCGTCTGTTCGGCGGTGAACAGTCCGGTTGCGATCACCTGGTCCCGGATGACGTTCCACGCTTGCTCATGGGTGGTTGCCTGCAGCTGGTCGCCGAGGTCGAACAGCTCCCGCCAGCCGCCGAGCAGATCGGCCATCAGCTGTCCCGGTGCGGGCTGGCCTGCGAGGGACGCGGCCGGTTGCGATGGTGCACCTGCTGCGCTGTCCAGCATGGCCACGATGCCGACCCGATCACCGTCGCGCTGCAGCTGTGCTGCCATAGCGTGCGCGATCTGTCCGCCCAACGACCAGCCGAGCAGGTGATACGGACCCGTAGGCTGCACTCGGCGAATCTCGGCCACATAGCGTGCGGCCAGTTCGTCGACGGACTCCGCAGATGGTTCGCCGGACACGACGTGCGGATCCTGCAACCCGTACACCGGCCGATCCGGATGCAGATGTTCGATGATGCCGCCGTAGAACCACGCCAGACCGCCCGCCGGGTGCACGGCGAAGACCGCCGGCTCGGATCCGCTCGCGCGCAGCGCCAGCAGCACCTTCAGGCCGGAGTCGCCTTCGGAGTCGTCGGCCCTGCGCGCCAACGCCTGCGGAGTCGCATCCTCGAACATCCAGGGCAATTCGATCGTCACACCACGAGTCCGCAACTCTGTTACCGCCATGGTGGCGAGCAGTGAGTTGCCCCCCAGGTCGAAGAATCCGTCGGTCACCCCGACCCGGGGGGTTCCCAAGACCTGCCCGTATACATCGCTGATCACTTTCTCGGTATGCGTCCGCGGTGCGACGAACCGATGTACTGCTCCGTCGAAATCGGGAGCGGGCAGTGCTTTTCGATCCAGCTTTCCGTTGATGGTCAACGGCAGATCGGGCAGGACCATGACCACCGAGGGCACCATGTAGCTCGTCAGCACCTCAGCGGCGGCCGCCCGGACCTGGCCCGGATCGATCGGCTGCCCGTCGGTGCCGACGACGTAACCGATCAGCTGATCGACGTCGCGCTCGTGGCGGTGCACCGCCGTGGCGGCCCGCGACACCGACGGATGCCGTAGCAGCGCCGACTCCACCTCGCCCAGCTCGATCCGGTACCCGCGCAACTGAACTTGTGCGTCGCTTCGGCCGGCGTAGGTCAACTCCAGCCCGCTGCTGGTCTTGCGCCAGCGGCCGACATCGCCTGTCCGATATAACCGGCCACCGTTCGGATCGAACGGGTTCCCCACGAAGCGGCTCGCCGTCAACGCCGGGGCTCGCAGGTAACCGCGCGCGAGTTGCCCTCCGGCGACATAGATCTCGCCGCGGACTCCGATCGGTACCGGCTGCAGCCGGTCGTCGAGCACGTACACCCGCAGCCCCGGCAGCGGTGTTCCGATCCTGGCTGTGTTCGGGTCATCGACCTCGGCGAATGTCACGTGTACGGTCGTCTCGGTGATCCCGTACATGTTGACCAATTGCGGCGATCCGGGCTGATGCGCGGCGAACCAGCCGGTCAACCTCGCCGGATCCAATGCCTCGCCGCCGAGGACGATGTACCGGAGCACGAGATCGCCGCAGCCGCAACCGGATTCGCGATATCGGCGCTCGGCGTCGAGGAATCCGTAGAAGGCCGAAGGGGTTTGGCTCAACACGGTGACGCGCTCGCGCGCCACCAGTTCCATCAACGCCTCTGGCGACCGGGAGGTGTTGTAGTCGACGACGACCAGCCTGCCTCCGGTCAGCAGGGCGCCCCACATTTCCCACACCGCGAAATCGAAAGCGTACGAATGGAACATCGTCCACGCGTCATCGGAATGGAAGTCGAATCGTTCGGCGGCGTGGGTTAACAATGTGACGGCTTCGCGATGGCTGACGGCCACCCCCTTCGGGGTGCCGGTCGACCCGGAGGTGTAGATCACGTAGGCGAGGTTGTCCGGTCGCGCGGCCGAGGGCACGGGGCCAGAGCAGTCCGGGACCGCGGCCCCGGATTCTTCGATCAGTAGCGTCGGTGCCGCGTATCCCGTTGCGTCCATCGCCATTTCGGCAGAGGTCAACACCGCGGCCGGACGCGCGTCATCGAGGATGAAGCGCAATCGCTGCGGCGGGTTCGCCATATCCAGTGGCAGGTATCCGGCGCCTGCGCGCACGACCGCGAGCAGGCCCACGACCATGTCGACTGAACGCGACAACGCCACTGCCACCAGGGTTTCCGGCCCGACACCGCGCTCGGTGAGCCGAACGGCGAGCTGGGTTGCGCGCCGATCCAGCTCCGCATAGGTCAGCTGCGATACACCATCGGTCACCGCGACCGCATCCGGCTGCGCCGCGACGCGGGAGGTGAACAGCTCGGCCAGGGTCACATCCGCGACCGCGACGCCGTCGACTCCGGCAGCGGCCAGCACCTCGCGTCGCTGGTCGGGATCCACTATATCGATATCGCCCACGGCGACAGCCGGATTCACGGCCGCCTGCTCCAGTATCCGGGTATACGCGTGCGCGAACCGAGTTATCGTCTGCTCGACGTACAGATCGGTGGCGAAGGTCAGTCGTCCGACCATTCCGTCCGGACGGCCCCCTGCACCGAACCGTTCGACGAGCTTGACGTTCAGGTCCGCGCGGGCCTGGTCGAAGCCGTTCTCGATCGGTTCGACGGTGAGCCCCGCCAGCTCCAACGCGGCCGCGCTGAGATCCTGGACGTCGAGGGTCACCTGATAGAGCGGCATGTGCGAGGTTGACCGCTGCGGATTCAGCGCCTCCACGACCTCCTCGAAGGGCACATCGGCGTGGGCGAACGCGGCGAGATCCGTTTCGCGGGTGGCAGCGAGCAAGTCAGCGAACGGCTGCCGCGACGACACCCGCGACCGCAACACCAGCGTGTTGACGAACATGCCGATCAGATCGTCGAGTTCGCGGTCGCCGCGGCCGGCCACCGGGGTGCCGATCGCGACATCGTCGACGTCGGCCAGCCTGGATAGCAGCACGGTCAAGGCGGCGTGCAGGACCATGAACACCGTCGCGTTGGCCTCGCGGGCGAGGGCGTCGATGCGGGCGTGCAGCTCGGCGGACAGCTCGAAATCGACCGCGCGGCCGCGCATGGACGCCACCGGCGGCCGGGGCAGGTCGGTCGTCAGCTCGAGCAGTTCGGGCAGCCCGGTGAGGCTGTCGGTCCAGAATCGCAGCTGCCGGGAGACGAGCGAGTCCGGCTCGTGTCCGTCGCCGAGCACCTCGCGCTGCCACAGGGCGTAGTCGGCGTACTGGATCGGAAGGGGCGGCCAGTTCGGTTGTGTCCCTTCTCTACTCGCCTGGTAGGCCATTGCCACGTCCCGCGCGAGCGGCATCATCGACTGTCCGTCGGCGCAGATGTGATGCACGCAGATCACCAGCACGTGATCACGGTCTCCGATGGCGAACAATTCGGCTCGCACCGGAGGTGCTTGGGTTACATCGAAGCCCGCGGAGACCACCGCCGCCGCCCGCTCCAGCACATGTTGTTCGTCGACCCGGATCGGCGTCAGAGCCGGTGCGACCTCGTCGGCGCCGACCGTGACCTGGCAGGGCGTCCCGTTGATCATCGGGAACTTGGTTCGCAGCGACTCGTGCCGGTCGATGACCAGCTCGCACGCGTGCCGCAGCGCATCGATATCGAGCTCGCCCCGCAGCCGGATCACCAGCGGAATATTGTACGCGCCGACCGAGGTGTCGAATTGATTGAGGAACCACATCCGCTGCTGCGCTGGTGACAGCGGTACCAGAGCTGGGCGGGTGCGCGGTGCAGGCGGCACGGCGACGTTCCGGTCGGCGGTAGTGAGATGCGCGGCCAGTTCGGCGACTGTCGGTGCATCGAACAGCTCCCGAATACCGACGCTCACGCCGAGTGCCGTGCGCAATCGCGCGACCACGCGCGTCGCCGACAGCGAATTGCCGCCGAGTTCGAAGAAGCTGTCCGCTGCGCCCACTCCGCTGACACCCAAGACGTCGCCGAAAACGTCCGCGATGCGCTGTTCGGCGTCGGAACTCGGGGCGACCCATTCCCGCTCGTCCGGGAATTCCGGCGTGGGTAGTGCCGCCCGATCCAGCTTGCCGGTCGCGGTCAGCGGGAACTCGGCAAGCGGCATCAGCACGTCGGGCACCATGTGCGTGGGCAGATGACGTCGGGCAGCAGCCTTGATGTCGCTCGGATCGATACGTCCGTCGCCGACCAGATAGCCGACGAGCTGGTCGGTGCCGCGCTCGTCTGTGCGCAACACGACCACCGCGTGGTCGACCCCGGGATACTCGGACAGCACCGCCTCGATCTCGCCGAGTTCGATGCGTTGACCGCGAATCTTGACCTGGAAATCGCGGCGGCCGAGGTACTCCACGGCGTGGTTCGAGGTCCAGCGGGCCAGATCGCCGGTCCGGTACATGCGCGACCCTGCCGCGCCGAAGGGATTCGCCACGAAGGCACCCGCGGTGGCCGCAGACCGGTTCACATACCCGCGTGCCAGCTGGATGCCCGCGAGATACAACTCCCCCATCACCCCGACCGGCACCGGCCGCAACCACGGATCGAGCACGACGGCCTCGACGCCGCGGATCGGTCCGCCGATCGTCACCACATCGCCCGGGTGTAGCGAACCGCTGATCCCGGCCAGAATCGTGGTTTCGGTCGGTCCGTACCCGTTCAGCAGCCGCCTGCCCGGCGCCCACACCGAGACCAGCTCCGGTGTCACCGCCTCGCCGCCGGCGGTCAGCACTCGCAACGAATCCATACCGGCCGGTGCCATGGTGGCCAGCACGCTCGGGGTGATGAATGCATGCGATACCCGTTGCGCCCGAATCAATTCCGCCAGCTCATCGCCGGCGAACGCGTCCGGTGCCGCCACCACCAGCAATGCGCCGTTCGTGTGGGCCAGCAGTACTTCGAGGACCATCGCATCGAAACCGGGGCCAGCCGCCTGCAGCACGCGCGAACCGGTGTCCACGCCGAAGCGGTCACGCACTACTGCGGCGAAATTCGCCAGCCCCTCGTGGGTGACCACGACGCCCTTCGGGATTCCGGTCGACCCCGAGGTGTAGATCACGTACGCCGCATCCTGGAGCTGTGGCGTCCGCAGCCGCTCGGAGTCGGTGACAGCGGCCGCAGACTTCGCCGCGACAGCGGTCTCGGTGTCCGGATCGTCGAGGACCAGCGGGCACATCACGTCGAGAAGCAGATCCCGCGATGCCTCGACGGTGAGCGCGACCCGCACACCGGAGTCCGCGATCATGTGTGCCACGCGCTCGGCCGGATTGCGCGGATCGATCGGCAGGAATGCCGCACCCGTCTTCGCCGTCGCCCACAGGCCGAGCACGAACTCCGCCGACCGCGCCATCACCAGCGCGACTTGATCGCCGGGGCCGATACCGCGCTCGATCAATTGCCGCGCCAGCTGGTTCGACCGGGCATCCAACTCGGCGTAGGACATCGGGCTACAACCCGAAAGCAGCGCTGCTGCAACGGGATTCACGTGCACGCCCCCGACCAGCAACTCCGTCAGCAGCTGCGGCGACACGGCACCGCCACCCGTGGCCGGCACCAGTTCACGCCGATCGGCCGCGGACAGCAGATCGACCGAATCGAGCGGCGCGTGCGGATCAGTCGTGATCGCACGCAGCACGATGTCGAGCCGGGCGGCGAGACCGGACGCTGTCTCGTCGTCGATGCGGTCCTGCTGGTAGCGCAGGCGGACGTGCAGTTGGTCGGTGTGGTGCACCTGCACGGTGATCGGGTAATGCGCGGCGTCGCGACCTCCCGCCGAGACCACCCGCATGCCACCTATGTTGGCGTCACCCAATCCGCTGCTGTCGACCGGGTAGGACTCGAACACGAACAGCGTGTCGAACAGGGACACGGCGTCCGCGGCTGCCAAGATCTGCGACAGTTCGAGGTAGTGGTGGTCGAGCAGACGCGTGTTGTCGGCCTGCAATCGAGTCAGCGCGTCCTCGATGCTCCGGTCCCGGCGCACCTCGACGACGACCGGAATCGTATTGATGAACAGACCGATCATCGACTCGACCCCAGGCACGTCTGCGGGACGGCCGGACACCGTGCTGCCGAAGACCACACGGTCGGCGCCGAGCAGGTTGCCCAATACCACAGCCCAGGCGAACTGGACGATCGTCGCCATCGTCACCGCGTGTGTCCGGGCGAATTCCACCAACTCGGCCGTCGCGTCGCGATCGAGAACGACCGGCAGATCGATCGGGATGGTCGCGGTCGTATCGGTGTGCGGATCTGCGACCAGCGTGGGCTCGGCGACACCGCGCAGCGCGTCCCGCCACACCTCGACGCTTCCGGTACGGTCGCGCCGGGCCAGCCATTCCAGGTAATCGCGGTAGGGCACCACATCGGGCAACAGGTACGACTGTGCGTCCACCGCGTACAAGCCGATCAGTTCACGCCACAGCAGCGGCAGCGACCAGCCGTCGAGCAGAAGGTGATGGGCGGTCAATATCAGCCGGAAGTCTTGCGGTCCCACCGTGACGAGCACGAACCGCAGCAGCGGCGGATCAGCCGGATCGAACCCGGCCGCCCGCTCGGCATCGAATATTTCGTCCAGGTCCAGTGTGCGCTCGGACAGCGTGATGTTGCGCCACGGGACGGCGGTATCGACCGGAATCACTTGTACCGGAAGGCCTTCGGCGGTTCGGGTGAAGGCGGCCCGCAGGTTGCGATGGCGTGTGAGCAAGGCCCGCGCGGCGCGCTCGAGGCGGTGGTCGTCGACCGCGCCCGACAATGTGAGTACCGATTGCGCGATATAGACGTCGAGATGGCCCGCGGCGACCTCGGCGTGGAACAGCAGCCCCGCCTGCAGCGGCGCCAACGGCCACACGTCGCGCAATCGCCCGTACCGGTCGGCGAACTCGTCCAGATCGCGCTGGGTGACGTCGACGAGCGGAACGTCGGCCCGAGTCAGTCCCCAGTCCTCGTTCGCGACGGCCGCGATGGCGGTCAGGGCATCGACCCATTCTGCGACAAGTTCGGCCACATCGTCGTGGTCGAGCAACCGCGAGGCGTAGCCGACGTACGCCGACAGCTGAGGTCCGGCCGCCGCGTCGACGATGTTCACGTCGATCGTGAGGACCGCCGCCGCCGGCATATCCGGATCGAATGCGGCCCGTCGGTCGAAAGGTTCGTCGGTCGGAACCCACGGCAGATCCGACAATGTCGCGAGATCGACGCCGATTCGCCCGAGATTGTTGACACTGATCTGCGGCTCCGGCAGTACCGCGAGTCGCTCGGCCGTCTCGGTATTCAGATAGCGCAGCAGGCCGTAACCGATTCCTTTGTCCGGGATGTCGCGGAGCTGGTCTTTGACGGATTTCACCGCCGCGCGCATATCAGTGAGATCGACACCACTCAGGTCGAGCGCCGCCGGATATCGAGTGGTGAACCAGCCAACGGTTCGGGAGACGTCTGCGCCCTCGGCGATCTGCTCCTCGCGACCGTGCCCCTCCAGTAGGACATTCATGCCCGCATACGCAATGCCGCGACGATGCCGCCAGCGAGTCAGGGCCACGGTGAGAGCGGCCAGCAGCGCATCGTCGACGCTGCCGCGCACGGCTTCGGGCACCTCGTCGAGCAACGCGGAGGTCACGTCGGCCGGGAGCGACACGGTCAGCTGACGCACGGTCGACTGCGTGTCCAGCTCGGGATCCAAATCCGCACGTCCGAGCAACGGATCGGGTGCCGAACAGATCCGATGCCACAGCTCGAATTCGCCGGCGCGCGCTGCCGCGGCGGCGATCGACGCAGCCGACCACCGACGCATAGAGGTGCCCGACGCGGTCAACTCGACCCGCCGCCCCTCGGTGATCTGCTGCCACGCAGTCACGAAGTCGGGCAGCAGAATCCGCCACGACACCGCATCGACTGCCAGGTGATGGATCACGATGAGGGCACGAGCCTCCGCGTCGACGCCTTCTTCGGGCAGCAGGCACACGACGTGCGCCATCCTGCCCGCCGCCGGGTCGAGCCGGTCGAACGCCGCGGTGGCCGCCGCCTCCACCACGGCGGTGAAACCGGCGCTCCCCGGAGCCTCACCGGCACCGAAGGTCCGGACGGAGACCGAACAGGCGGTATCGGCAGCGCTCGGTGGCAGCACCTCCCAGCCTTGGGCATCGAGCCGCGAGCGCAGCACATCGTGGTGTTCGACGATCGCCCGCACGGTCGAGAGCACGTCCTCGACGCGCGCGTCACGCGGCAAGCGCACCAGCATCGACTGCGCGAACCGAGCCGGTGCCCCGAGTCGCTCGACGAACCAGGACACGATCGGCGTGAACGCAATCTCGCCCACACCACCGCCGGGCAGCTCGTCGAGCGACGCCCGCTCAGCGGCCTGCGCCACCCGCGCCAGTCCGCGAACTGTCTTGCGCTCGAAGATGTCTCGAGCCGTCACGCCGATGCCCGCGGACTTCAGTCGCGAGGCCAACTGGATCGACATGATCGAATCGCCACCGAGCGTGAAGAAGGAGGTTGTCGCGCCCACCGTCGCGACGCCCAGGACATCCGCGAAGGCGGCGGCGATGGCGCGTTCCAGTTCGGTCGATGCCGCGGCGGCACCGTCCTCGGTGGTCTCGAAGACGGGCTCCGGCAACGCTTCTCGATCCACCTTGCCCGTCGAGGTGAGCGGCAAGTGGTCGAGCACTGTGATCGTCGCCGGCACCATGTGGGCGGGCAAGGCGGCCGCCACGTGATCGAGTACCGCGCTCGGATCGGCGACTGCTGCGGGTTCGGCCGTGATGTACGCGGCGAGCACAGGTTGCCCGCCGGGCCCCGTACGACTCACGGTGACCGCACTGGCGACCGCCGGATGCGTGAGCAGCGCGACATCGATCTCGCCCAGCTCGACACGCTGGCCCCGAATCTTGATCTGGAAATCGAGGCGCCCGATGTATTGCAGCGTGCCCTGCGTGGTCCAGCGGACGATGTCGCCGGTGCGGTACATCCGTGAGCCCGGCGCACCATAGGGGTTCGCCACGAACGAACTTGCCGTTGTCGCAGGGCGATTCAGGTAACCGCGCGCCAGCGCGGCCCCCGAGAAGTGCAGCTCACCCGCTACTCCGATCGGCACCGGCCGCAGCCGCGCGTCCAGCACCACCGCCTCCGCACCGCGGATCGGTCCGCCGATGGTGAGCACCTCGCCTGGGCACACAGGGTCGCTGATCGTGATCACGATCGTCGTCTCGGTCGGACCGTAGATGTGGTGCAATCGCCGCCCGGCCGCCCAGGCGGCAATCAGATCCCCCGCCGCCTTTTCGCCGCCGACCGCCAGCATCCGCATCGAATCCACCTCGGCGGGGGACATCGTCGCCAGCACACTTGGTGTCAGGAACGCATGTGTCACCTGATGCGTTCGGATCAGCGCGACCAGGTCTGCGCCGCCGAGTACTTCCGGCGGCGAGACCACCAGCGCCGCGCCGGCGGCGTGCGCCATCAACGCTTCCAGCAGGACCGCGTCGAAGGCGGGTGCCGCAGCTTGCAGTACGCGCGCCGTGCCCTCCACCCGATAGCGCTCGCGCTGCTCGGCCGCGAAGGCCGCCAGCCCCTCGTGGGTAACCACCACGCCCTTTGGCGTCCCTGTCGAACCCGACGTGTAGATCACATATGCCGCATCCTGAATCCGCAGTGCGCGTTGGCGATTCGCGTCCGATACCGCGTGGCCGGGACGGGCGGCAATGTCGGCGGCCGTGCGCGGGTCGTCGAGCACCAGCCAGCGGACGCCGTCCGGCAGGGATGTGCGGGCGGCCGCGACCGTGATGCCGACTTGGGCACCGGAGTCGCGCAGCAGGTAGGCGATCCGCTCCGGCGGATAGCGGAGGTCCACCGGCACGAAGGTGGCGCCGGTCTTCGTGATCGCCCACATGGCGACGTGATAATCGGCCGATCGTGGCACGGCCAGCGCAGCGCAGGTTCCCGGCCCTGCGCCCCAGGAAAGCAATTGCGCCGCAATCTGATTGGCGCGGTGGTCGAGTTCGATGTAGGTAAGGGTCCGGGTGCCGTCGATCAGGGCGATCGCCGAGGGGGTGGTTGCCACGGCCGAGGCCAGCAGATCGGGAAGCAGACGCGGCGCGGGGGCGGCGCTGCCGCGCGCCGGGAGCAGCCGTTCGGCCTCCCCGCTGCCGATCAGCGGGATGTCGCCCACCGGCCGCGTCGGATCGCAGACCACTGCATCGAGGACGCGGATGAATCGCTCGGCCAGCGATTCCGCGGTTGATTCGACGAAAATATCTGTGGCATAGACAATTTCGCCATCGATTCCGGCAGGTCGATCACCGTCGAGGCGTTCGGTCAGCAACACCGTGAGGTCGGTCTTGGCCTGGGCGATACCGGGATCGAGCAGTTCGACATCGACATCCAGCAGCTGGAACCTGGCCGCCGGGGTGTTCTGCAACCCGAACAACACCTGATAGAGCGGTGTATACGCCGTCGACCGGGGCCGGTCGAGCAGATCGACCAGTCGCTCATAGGGCAGATCCGCGTGCGCGAGCGCCTCGAAGTCGACACCGCGCACCTGCCCGACAAGGTGCCGGAAGGACCTGTCGTCGCGCACCAGCGTGCGCAGCACCACGGTGTTGACGAACATGCCGACGAGATCGTCCAGCGCCGGGATGCCGCGACCCGCTACGGGCGTGCCGACCGACACGTCGCCGGTGTGCGCGGTGCGCGCCAAGACGATTGCCAGTGCGGAATGCAGCACGACGAATACGGTCACGCCCTCTCGACGGGCCAGCCGCACGACCGCGTCGTGTAGCCGCTGCGGTATGCCGAAGCGAACACTGCCGCCGACCATCGACATGGTCGCAGGCCGAGGCCGATCGGTCGGTAGGTCGAGCAGCTCTGGGGCGTCAGCGAGAACTTCGGTCCAGTACCCGATCTGCCGCGCGATCACCGACGGCGGATCGTCCTCGGCGCCGAGCATCTCCCGCTGCCACAGCGCATAGTCGCCGTACTGGACTTGCAGCGGTTTCCATTGCGGCGCTTGGTCTTTCACTCGCGCGCGATAGGCGGCGAACACGTCGCGAGCCAGCGGCGCCATCGACGAGCCGTCGGCGGCGATGTGATGGACGACCAGCACCAGGATGTGCTCGTCAGGGCCGGTGCGATACAGCCGCACCCGCACGGGCACCGCTGCCGAGACGTCGAAGCCCGTCTCGACGGTCTGCCGGATCCGCTCGCCCAGCACGATCTCCTCGGCGACCGGCTCCGCATCCAGTGCCAGGCCATCGACTACTGTCGCCACATCCCGCACGACCTGACAGGGTTCGCCGCCGACCGTGGGATACACCGTCCGCAGTGGCTCGTGCCGGGCCACCACATCCTCGAAGGCCGCACGCAACGCATCGACGTCCAGCGCGCCGTTCAACCGGGTCGCGAAAACGATATTGTAGGCCGCCGACGCGGTATCGAACTGGTTGATGAACCACAACCGTCGTTGCGCCGCCGCAAGCGGGATCGTCGCAGGGCGCGGCCGCGGCGCGAGCGGTATCAGCGACGACTGCGTGCGCTGCGCCAAGCGTGCCGCCAATCCGGCGATCGTCGGCTCCTCGAAGATATCGCGGATACCGACCTGGACACCGAGCGCCGCCTCGGCCCGCGCGGCGATCCGGGCAGCCGAGAGCGAGTCGACACCGATCTCGAACAGGTTCGCCCGCACGCTCACCCGGTCGCTGCCCGTGATTGTGGCGACGATATCGGCCAGCGCCGCTTCGCGTTCGGTGCGCGCCGGCACGAACTCCTCACCGTCGTCGAACGTCGGCTGCGGCAACGCGGCTCGGTCGAGCTTGCCGTTCGGGGTGAGCGGCATCTCCTCGAGTACCTCGACGCGGACCGGAACCAAATACGACGGCAGCGTGCGAGCGAGCTGGTCGCGAATCGCGCGACCATCGGTCACCGCTCCTGGCGCGAGCGTCACGTAGGCGACGATTCGCTCCGAGGTCGCGACGGCAATAGCACGAGCAACCTCCGGTATCGCGCACGCCGCCGCTTCGATATCCCCCGGCTCCACCCGCTGACCGCGGACCTTCACCTGGAAATCGCTGCGGCCCAGAAAATCCAGCTCTCCAGCCATCGTCCACCGCACCAGGTCACCGGTGCGATACAGCCGCTCCCCGGGCGCGCCGAACGGATGCGCGAGGAAGGCGGTGCACGTCAGGTCGGCGCGGCCGTGATAACCGCGCGCCAACTGCACACCCGAGACATACAGATCGCCGACAACACCGACTGGCACCGGTTGCAGTCGCTTGTCGAGCACGTAGACCCGCATGCCGGAAACGGGCGCGCCGATCGGGACCGTCACAGGGGTCGTCGCACCTGGCAGGCAGCGCGCGGCGGTGACCACCTCGGCCTCGGCCGGGCCGTACCAGTTCACCACCTCTGCCTCGGTGAACACGCGCACCGCGGCGTCGACGGTGTGCTGTGCCAGCGCCTCACCGGCGACGAATATCCGCCGGACAGAGGGCAATTCGGTATCACCGACGGCTTCGAGGAGAACATCGAGCATCGACGGGACGAAATGCACGGTGCTGACGTTTCGGCTCGCGATGAAGTCCGCCAAGTAGACCGGGTCGCGGTGCCCGTCGGGTTCGGCCACCACGATGTGCGCGCCGATTTGCAGCGGCCAGAACAACTCCCACACGGCGATGTCGAAGGTGATCGGAGTCTTGTACAGCACCGGGTCGGCCGCGGTGTGCGGCCACTGCTGCTGTGCCCACGCCAGCTGACTCATCGTCGCGGCATGGGTCAGGGCCACCCCCTTGGGGACGCCGGTGGAGCCGGAGGTGAACAGGACGTAGGCCACGTTGTCCGGCCGCAGCGGCGCACACCGTTCCATGTCGGTGATCGGGGCACCGGACAGCCCGGCCAGATCCAGCCGATCGACTCGAACGGAGGTGAATCCCTCGGGCAGTCCGTCGCCGTCCGCTGATGTCGTGAGCACCATCAGCGGTCGCGCCGCACCCAGCACGCCGGCGATTCGCTCGCTCGGTTGATTCGGGTCGATCGGCAGGAACGCAGCACCCGCCTCGAGCACCGCATACAGCGCCGTCACGAGGTCGATCGATCGCTGAATAGCGACGGCCACAACGGTTTCCGACCTCGCGTCACGCGATATGAGCCACCTGGCCAGCCGATTGACGCGGGCGGCGAAATCCCGGTAGGTCAGCGCATCGCCGTCCGGAAGCCGAATCGCCGGAGCATCCGGGCTGCATTCCACCTGTTCATCGAAGGCGTCCACCAGGGTTCGGCCCACTGACACGGGGTCGCCGGTGTCGTTCCAACGCTTGAGCACCAGCTGCCGCTCGCTGGCATCGAGTAGATCGAGCTCACTGATCGGCAAGTCGGCATCGGTCGCGACGCCGTCGAGCAGGCGAACGAACCGGTTGGCGAAACGCTGTGCGGAGTTCGCGTCGAACAGGTCGGTGGCGTAGGTCAGGCGCAGCGTCATGCCGGTCGGCTCGTTGTCCGGTCCGTGGTCCTCCGTCATCATGAGCAGCAGGTCGTAGATCGCGGCACTGTCGCCCGGGTCGATGGTCTCGACGGTGAGACCCGGAAGTTCCACGCGCGCCCGCACCATGTTCTGGTAGGCGAGCATGACTTGGAACAACGGCGTGTGCGCTGTCGACCGTGCCGGATTCAGCGTTTCCACCAGCTGCTCGAACGGCACGGTGGCATGATCGAAAGCCTCGATGTCGCTGTGCCGCACCGCATCCAGCAGACTGGTGAAGGTCTGATCGAGCGTGACGCGGGTGCGCAGGACCAAGGTGTTGACGAACATCCCGACGAGGTGGTCGAGCGCCCGGTGGCCGCGACCCGCGTGTGGCACGCCGATGGTGATGTCGTCGCTGCCGGACAGCCGTGACAGCAGCACCGCGAGTACCGTGTGCACCACCATGAACGTCGTCGCCCGGGATCGCTTGGCCAGGGAGTCCACCCGGCTCTGCAGGTCCGCCGGAATCTCGACGTGGATCACCGCGCCGCGGTGGGTCTGCTCCACCGGGCGCGGTCGATCGGTAGGCAGTTCGAGCAGTTCGGGTATGTCCGCGAGTCGGGTTCGCCAGTAAGCGACATCGCGGGACACGGGCGAATCCGGGTCGTCCGGCGAGCCGAGCACCTCGCGCTGCCACAGGGCGTAATCGGCGAATTGGATGGTGAGCGGCGCCCAGCCCGGCAGGTTTCCGCCGGCCCGCGCCCGATAGGCCGTCACGATATCGGCGGCCAGCGGCGCCACCGAATAACCGTCGCAACTGATGTGGTGCACGGCCACCACGACCACCCAGGCCGTGTCCGGCAGCTGGTACAGCGCGACCCGCACCGGCACGCCCTTCGACACATCGAATCCGGTGTTCGAGAACGCGGCCAGCCGACGTGCCAGCTTGCGCTCATCGATCCGCTGCGGGCTGAGGTCCCAGCCCGCGACGACATCGGCCGCGTCCAGCACCACCTGAGTGGGCGTGCCGTCGACCGCCGGGTACACGGTGCGCAAGCTCTCGTGCCGCTCGACGACATCCCCGACGGCCGCCGTGAGCGCATCGACATCGAGCACTCCGTCGAGCTGAATCGCCAGCGGCACAATGTATCCCGGCGAAGCCGGATCGAACTGGTTGAGGAACCACATGCGGGCCTGCGCCGTCGACAACGGCAGACGGTCCGGTCTCGGTTTCGGCGTCGGTGCGGGCAGACCGGGCACCCCCCGCAGCTGTGCGATGCGCTCGGCCAACTCGGCGACGGTGGGCGCCTCGAACATCATTCGCACCGGTACGGTCGCGTCGACCATGGCGCCGATCCGGCTCAGCGCCCGCGTGGCGACGAGCGAATTCCCACCCAGGTCGAAGAAGTCGTCGTCCGCGCCGACCGTCGGCACGCCGAGCAGCTCGGCGAAAACCTCGGCGACGGCCTGCTCCACGAGCCCTCGCGGCGCCCGGTATTCCGCGTGGTCGCTCGGATCCGGAGCAGGCAATGCCCGGTAGTCGACCTTGCCGTTCGCCGTGAGCGGGACGGCGTCGATCCGGACGATCGCGGACGGCACCATATAGGCCGGCAGTCGCTCCAGCAAGAGTCGTCGAATCTGCTTGGTGTCCACTGCCTCTGGGGTGACCACGTAGGCGACCAAGCGTTGCTCGTCGCGGCCGGAATGCACCCGCGCAACGGCCGCGGTCACCTGTTCGTGCGCGAGCAGCGCTGCCTCGATGTCGCCCAATTCGATCCGCAGCCCGCGAATCTTCACCTGATCGTCGGCGCGGCCGACATAGCGCAGGGCGCCGCCCTTATCCCAGCGAACAAGGTCGCCGGTGCGGTACAGGCGAGATCCGTGCGCGCCGTCGAGCGGGTCAGCGACGAACGTCGCCGCCGTCAGATCGGGACGTTGGTGGTATCCGCGGGCCAGCTGGATGCCGCCCAGATACAACTCACCGGTCACCCCCACCGGAACGGAGTGCAGTCGCGAATCCAGCACATGCACGATGACATTCGGCTCGGGAACCCCGATCGGCACGGCGCCGCCGTCGATTCCGTCGATGCGATACGCGGTGACGCTGACGGCGGCCTCCGTCGGCCCGTACAGGTTGTCGATGCGCGCGTCGCTGAGATCGCGGAAACGGCGAACGGTTTCGGCCGGCAGCGCCTCGCCGATGCACAGCACGCGCCGCAGGTCTGGGAACTGGCGTCCGTCGGCCGTCGCATGGAACACCGAGAGCAACGACGGCACGAAATCCGCTGTCGTCACGTGATGGTCGGCTATCAACCGGGCCACCGCATCCGGGTCGCCGCTCCCGTCGGGGCCCGCGACAACCAACTGTGCACCACATGACAGGGGACAGAACAACTCCCAGACCGACAGGTCGAAGGTGACCGGAGTCCGCAACAGCATGACGTCGTCGCCGAGTCGGTAGTGCTCGCGCATCCAGCGGAGTTGATTGACCACCGCCGCGTGCGGTACCGCCACACCCTTCGGTACCCCGGTCGAGCCGGAGGTATAGATGACATACGCCAGGTTCTCGGGATGCAGCGGCTCGAGTCGATCGGCATCCGTCACCGGCGACCCATCCCTGTACTCGGCGTCGAGTTCCGCGAACGCCCATACCGGGACGTCGTCGGGCAGATTCGCTTCGTCGAACGGACGGGTGAGCACCGCCCGCGGCCGCGCGGCGGCGAGCACGGCGCGCACGCGATCGAGCGGGTGCTCCGGATCCAGGGGCAGGTAGGCCCCGCCAGCCGCGTGGATCGCATACAGCGTGGTCAGCAGGTCGACGGAGCGATGCATCGCCACGGCCACAACGGTTTCCGGGCCAACTCCGCGCCCGATCAACGCATGCGCCAGCGAATTCACCCGCGCCGCGAACTCTCGGTAGCTCAGTCGCGCGCCGCCTTCGGAGTCGAGCACGGCCGTGCTGTCCGGCGTCGCCACGGCCTGCGCGGCGAACAGGTCCGCGATCGTCGCAGACGACGGCGGCGTCGTCCCCCCGGTTTCGCGCGCGGCCAGCTCGCGCGCCTCGTGCGCGGTCAGCAGCTCGATGTCACCGACCGCGCGGGCGGGATCGGCGACTATCGTCCGCAGCAGCAGCACAAATCGGTCGACCATCGAAAGGATCGTCGCCTCGTCGAAAAGATCTGTGGCATAACTGAATTCGACTGCCATCGCGCCGGGTTCACCGTCGTGCTCTGCGGTGTCGACGAGATTCAGATGCAGATCGTATTTGGCCACGCTCGGATCGGCGATCCGAGCCGACACCGTCAGTCCCTCGAACTGTACCGTGGGAATCTCGATGTTGTGGAACGAGAAACCTACCTGCGTCAACGGCGCGTATGCCGTCGTGCGTGGTGGATTCAGCACTTCGACCAGGCGCTCGAACGGGATGTCGGCATGGTCGAAGGCGGCCAGATCGGTAGCCCGGACCTGCTCCAGGATCTGGCGGAAAGACGCGCCGGGTTCGATGCGCGTCCGCAGCACCAGCGTGTTGACGAACATTCCGACCAGGCGCTCGAGTCCCGGTTCGCCGCGACCGGCGATGGGCGTGCCGACAGCGATGTCACCGGTTCCCGAAAGCCGGGCCAGCAGTGCGGCATACGCCGCGTGCAGCACCATAAAGACCGTCACGTCGTGGCGGCGGGCCAGGGCGACCAGGTCACGACCGAGGTCGGCGGGCAGTGTCGCCGACACCGTCGCACCACGGAACGATTGCCGCGCCGGGCGCGGACGATCGGTGGGCAGGTCGAGTACTTCGGGCAGATCGGCCAGTGAAGCCCGCCAATACTCGATCTGGGAGGTGGCCGGGCAGTTCGGGTCGTCCTCGGCACCGAGCCATTTCCGTTGCCACAGAGCGTAATCCGCATACTGCACCGGCAACGGCGACCACGGCGGTGCCTGGTGCCGGATGCGGGCGTTGTAGGCGGTCATCAGGTCCGCGGCCAGCGGCGCGAGCGAGGATCCGTCGAAGCTGATGTGATGGACGATAAGAACCAGGGTGTGTTGATCGGATGCAGAGCGCAGCAACGTGATTCGGAACGGAACCTCACGGGTGACGTCGAATCCGGCCGCGGCCGCCGCAGCGATGCGCGCCTCGACGTCTGCCGCCGCCACCTCAACCGGCTCCAGCAGGGGTAGTGCCGCCTGCACCGACACGATCAGCTGGTGCGGTCCGCTGTCGCTGTCCGGGTGAACGGTCCGGAGAGCTTCGTGCCGGTCGAGCACGTCGGCGATCGTCGCGCGCATGGCGGCCACGTCGAAGGGGCCCGACATGCCCACGACCAGGGCGATGTTGTACAGCGCCGAGCCCGTGTCGAACTGATTGAGAAACCACATGCGGGCCTGGGCGGGCGACAGCGGGATGCGCGCCGGGCGTTCCTGCGGAATCAGCGGTTCCCGCCCGGGTGCGTCCATGGCCCGCAGATCGTCGGCGAATGCCGCGATGGTCGGCGCGTCGAACATGGTGTGCAGCGGAATATCGACACCGAACACGGCGCTCAGCCGCGCGGCCACCCGCGTCGCCGACAGCGAGTTGCCGCCGAGATCGAAGAAGTTGTCGAGGACGCCGACGCGATCGATGCCCAGCACAGCACCGCACACGTCGGCGACGATCTGCTCGGCCGCGTCGCGTGGCGCGACGAACTCGGTGGTCTCGGTGGCGAACACCGGTGCCGGCAATGCGGCACGGTCGATCTTGCCCACCGATGTCAGTGGTAGCGCGTCGAGCACCGTCATTGCGCCCGGAACCATGTGCAACGGCAGGCGTTGTGCGGCGTAGGCCGTCAGCTCCGCGACGTCGATGGCATCCGTCGCCGGCATGACATAGGCGGCAAGCCTCGGCCCGCTCTGCGTCGCAACGCTGACCGTCACCGCGACCGCCACCGCTGGATGCCCGGCGAGGACGGCGTCGATTTCGCCGAGTTCGATACGCTGGCCGCGGATCTTCACCTGGAAGTCGGTGCGCCCGACGTATTCGAGGGTGCGCCCGGGTGTCCAGCGGGCCAGGTCGCCGGTGCGGTACATACGTGCCCCCGTCACACCGAACGGATTGGCCACGAAAGCCGACGCGGTGTCCGCGGGTCGGTCCAGGTATCCGCGGGCGAGATGGATCCCGGAGATGTACAGCTGTCCGGTCACCCCTACCGGTACCGGCTGCAGATTCGCGTCCATTACCAGAGCCTCGACACCGCGGATCGGTCCACCGATCGTGACGCGGGCACCGAAGCACAGCGGGTCACTGATCGCGACCATGATCGTGGTCTCGGTCGGCCCGTATCCGTTGAACAACCGACGGCCCGGACTCCACACCGCGGCCGTTTCCGCCGACACCGCCTCCCCACCGGCGACCAATGCCTGTAATGAATCCACCTCGGCGGGCGACATCGTCGCCAGCACGCTGGGCGTGAGGAATGCATGCGAAACCTGTTGCGTGCGAATCAATTCCGCCAAGCGATCCCCGGCGAAGACATCCGGCGGCGACACCACCAAGGCCGCACCGTTCGGGTGCGCCATCAGCAACTCCAGGACCACCGCATCGAAGCCCGGAGCCGCCACCTGCAACACCCGCGCGGAACTGTCGATCCGATAGCGTTCACGTTGTTCGGCGGCGAAATTCGCCAAGCCCTCGTGCGTCACAGTGACGCCCTTCGGCTCGCCCGTCGACCCCGAGGTGTACACCACGTACGCCGTGTTCGAGGCACGGCAGGCGCGGATCCGATCCGCGTCCGTCACGCCGGCACGGGATCGCGCCGCGATGCAGACCTCGGTGCCCGGATCATCGAGAATCAACCGCGCGACCGCGGACGGGAGCAGGCCCTGGGCTGCTTCCACCGTCAACACCACCCGAACATCCGCGACCATGAGCGCGACTCGCTCGGCCGGATTCCGCGGATCCACCGGGACGAATGCCGCACCCGCCTTCGCTGCCGCCCACATCCCCACCACGAGTTCCACCGACCGCGCCATCACCAGCGCGACCTGATCATCCGGGCCCGTCCCCCACTCGATCAGCAACCGAGCGAGCTGATTCGACCGGACATCCAACTCCCCGTACGACACCGTGCGTTCTCCCGACACGATCGCCACGGCGTCCGGCTCCCGGACCGTCAGCAACTCCGCCAGCACCCGTGGTGCCTCGCCACAGCCGCCCGACGCGGGCGCCAACGCGGCTCGCTCGGTCCTCGACAGCACATCGACAGCACCCACTCTTTGCTGCGGATTCGACACGACCGACTCGAGGATCCGATTCAGTCGCACGGCAAAATCCTCGATCGTCCCCCGATCGAACAAGTCGGTCGCGTAGTTGATCCGTAGTGCGAGATCGCTTGCTGCCCTATCGATCTCGGCGACAGTGACGATGATGTCAACCTTCGCCGGTTGCGGTCCAGGATCCAGGATCTCGGCGGTGAGATCGGACAGTTCCAGGCTCGGGCGGTTCATGTTGTCGAAGGCGAGGTACACCTGACACAGCGGTTCGTGCGCCAGCGACGGCATCGGATCGACCGCTTCGACGACGCGTTCGTACGGCAGGTCGCTGTGGGCGAAAGCTTCGAGATCGATGCCTTTGACTCGCGTCAGAAACTCCGTGAACGATTCGTCGCCGTGCACCTGGGTGCGCAGTGGCACCGTATTGACGAACATGCCGATCAGCGGTTCCAACGCACGCTCGCCGCGGCCCGCGACCGGCGTCCCGATGGTGATGTCTGCCGAATCCGACAGCCGGGCGAGCAGCACGGCCAACGCGGCATGAACGACCATGAAGGTCGTCACGTTCGCCGTGCGCGCCACCCGCTCGATCCCGGCGCAGGTCTCGGCGGGGAGCACGGTGTCGACGATGTCGGCGAGCATGGACTGGCGAGTCGCCCGCCGACGATCGACGGGGAGATCCAGCAGCCGAGTCATCCCCGCCAATTGAGCTGTCCAGTAACGCAATTGGCGCGCCGCGAGCGAGTCCGGATCGTTTTCGTCGCCGAGCACACTGCGATGCCAGATGCTGTAGTCGGCGTACTGCACGGTCAGTGGTCGCCAGTCCGGGCCGTGTCCCTGCGACCTCGCTCGGTAGGCCGCTGCGAAATCGGCCGCGAGCGGCGGCAGCGACGATCCGTCGCAGCAGATGTGGTGCAGAACGACGACCAAGACGTGCCGCCGCTGGTCGGTGGACGCCAGCAGTGCGATCCGGATCGGCGGACGTCGGCGCACGTCGGTCCCGGTCGAAGCCAGCTCGCGGATCCGGTTGTCGAGATCATCGGGGCGGGTGGGCTGTGGGGTCGAATCGAGATCAGCAGCGACTTGCTCGGCCGACAGGATCACCTGCGTCCCTTGGCCATTCACGGCGGGATAAACGGTTCGCAGAGATTCGTGCCGTTCGATCACGTCGGTCAGCGCCGAGCGCAGCGCCGTGGCGTCGAGGTGTCCGGTCAGCTGCAGCACCAGCGGTATGTTGTACGCCGCCGACCCCGGGTCGACCTGATTGATCAGCCAGATCCGGTTCTGTGCGGGCGCCAACAGAATGGGCTCGACGCGTGGCTGCGCCCGCAGGGCAGGGCGGCTGGATTGCTGACCGGCTTCGATATGGGCGGCGAGCTGGGCGACGGTCGGCTTGCCGAACACGTCGAGCACCGATACCTCGCACCGGGTCAGCTCGGCGATCCGCACGGAAGCGCTGGTGGCGGTCAGCGAATTGCCGCCCAGGTCGAAGAAGCTATCCAGCACACCCACCTGCGCAGTGCCCAGGACCTCGGCGAAGACGTCGGCGATGGCCTCCTCGACGACGGTGCTCGGCGCTACGTACGGCGCGGCCGAACCGAAGGCAGGCTCGGGCAGCGCCCGATAGTCGACTTTGCCGTTGACGGTCAGCGGCAACGCCTGCAGAACGACAATGTGTGCCGGGACCATGTATTCCGGCAGCATCGACCCGACATGCGCGCGCAACACCTCGGGCTCGCAGACCGCGTCGGCAGCGGGCACGACGTAGGCGACCAGCCGGGCCGCTTCCGTGCCCGGCAGGTGCACGATGACGACCGCCGTCGAGACCATGCTGTGGCTCAGTAGCGCACTGCGGACCTCGTCCAGCTCGATCCGGAACCCGCGTAGCTGCACCTGCTGGTCGGCGCGTCCGCGATATTCCAACTCGCCCTTACTATTTCGGCGAGCGACGTCGCCGCTGCGATAGAGGCGATCGCCCGGCCCGCCGAACGGGTCGGCGACGAAGCGTCCCGCGGTCAACCCAGGGCGGCCGAGGTAGCCGCGGGCGAGTTGCGTTCCCGCGACGTAGATCTGACCCCAAGCTCCCAGCGGCACCGGGCGCAATCGTTCGTCGAGGGTGTACACGCGCAAGCCCGGCAGCGGTGGACCGATCGTGCTCGGTGCGCCCGGCACGGCGATGTCGGGGGTCAACCGGAGATAGGTGACGAAGACGGTGGTTTCGGTGATGCCGTAGCTGTTGGCCAGCACGGGCAGGTTCGGATTGTGCTCGTACCAGTCCGACAAACCCGCCGGATCGAGAGCCTCGCCCGAAAGAACGACCAGTCGCACCGAAAGCTCGCCGTCGGGCTCCCCGGCGTCGACATATCGCTGTCGCGCGGTCGCGAATTGATGGAATGCCGAGGGTGTTTGGCTGAATACGCTCACCTTCTCACGCGCCACCAGGCGCACGACGTCATCCGGCGAACGCGTCGCAGGGCTGTCCACCACGACCACCCGGCCGCCGGTTACCAGCGCACCGAAGATCTCCCAGACCGAATAGTCGAACGTGAACGAATGGAACAACGTCCACACGTCGCCGGCGCGGACTCCGATTTCGGTACACGCGTTCGTCAGGTAGGTGGCGACCGCGCGATGGGTGATCGGCACGCCTTTCGGCCGTCCCGTCGATCCGGAGGTGTAGATGACGTAGGCGACGTTGTCGAAGCGCAGCGGGCGGGTGCGATCCGCATCGGTGATCGGACGATCGGTTTCCACACCTGGGTCGTCGTCGAAGAGCACCACGGCGCCGGCATCCCCGGGCACCTGATAGCGCATGCTCCGGTTTGTCACCACAGCGATCGGATCGGCGTCGTTCAGCACGTAGTCGAGTCGATCGATCGGGTGCGCGAGATCCAGCGGCAGATACCCGGCACCCGACTTCAGCACCGCCAGCGCGACGATGATCAGATCGGCATCGCGTGGCATCGCGATGGCCACCAGCGAATCCGGCCCCGCACCGAGGGCGATGAGCTTGCGGGCGAACCGGTTCGAGCGCTCGTCGAGCTCACGGTAGGTGAGGGCGGTCGTACCCGACGTGACAGCGGGCGCGGACGGGGTGGCCGCGGCCTGTCGCGTCAGCAGATCGATCAGCGTCGCAGAGGTCGCCGCGCCGTCGCGGCCGGCGAGTTCGCCGAGCATGCGCCGTTCCTCGGCGGGATCGACGAGCGGGATGTCAACCAGGCAAGTGTCGATGGGCGAGTCGATCATGCGATGCAGAAAGTCGACGAATCGACTGGTGTGCACGTCGAGTTCGTCCTGGCTGTACAGGTTGGCGTTGCCGTGCAATTCGATGAGCAGCGGCGCGTCGGCCCCGGAGCGGTACATATTGAGCTGCAAGTCGTCCAGAGCCCCGGACGTCAGTGCGCGGTAGCGGCCGATCGCCGATCCGAGCCGAATCTCGGAATCGAAGAACAAGATATTGACGATCGGACCGAACGAGGTCGCTGCCGCGTCCAACGCGTTGGAATCGCGGCGCAGATCCTCGAACCGGTAGAGCTGGTGCCGCATCGCCAGGACGAGCTCGGACACCGATGCGCGAATCAGCCCTTCCACGGTGGTCGTCGCGTCCACGGCGAATCGGATCGGCACCATGTTCGCCAACATCGCGGCGGCGTTCCGCAAGCGCATCGTCACCCGTCCGGTCACCGGCAGCGACAAGGCGACGTCGTCGGTGTCGGTCATGCGGGCGAGAAACGCGGCGAACGCGGCCACCACTACCTGCGCGGCCGACGCGTGCAGGTCGTCGGCGAAACGGTCGAGCATGGCGGTCAACCGCGACGGCAGCGGCCGACCGGCGAAGCGGTCGACTTCGCTCCACTTGGCGGTGCGACCGGACAGACTCGTCGTCGACGGCAGATCGGCCACCTTGTTGAGCCAGTACGCCTTGTCGGTGTCGAACCGGCGGCTCATGCGATATTCGCGCTCCGCCGCGATGATGTCCGCCAGCCGGGCCGCCACCAGTCGGGCCAGCGGCCGGCCCTCGAGCAGCGCGTTGTAGTGCTCGGCCACTCGGTTCAGGATGTTGAACGCGCCGTAGCCATCGGTCATCAGATGATGGGCGCGCGCGTACCACAGATACCGGTCTTCGCCGAGCTGGATGAGCCGCGTCGCGGCGAGCCGGTCCCGGGCCAGATCGATAGCCTTGGTGTTGTAGTCACGGCGCATCCATTCCATCGCCGCTGCGTACGGATCGTCTTCGGCGCTGAGATCCAGCAACGGTTCGTCGTAGACGATGCTGCGGTCGACGAATTGATACGGGTGACCGCCGGATTCGACCACCCGGACAACAAGAGACTCGGTCTCGTGGCCGGCGTCGTTCACCGCTTTGGTGAACGCGTCGTAGTCTATAAGCCCCTCGATCTCGACGTAGTGCGCGATATTGACGTTCGGGCCGCCGGGAAGATTGTTCGCGAGCCACATTCCGTATTGCGCCCTCGAAAGCGGAATCAGATCCGGATCTCGGTCTGCAGGCGCGGCTGGATTCGGACTCATCGTCTAACCCCTCCTCAAATTCCGAGACCCAGGAGCAGCGCGCAACAAGAATCCGCCCGTGCCCAGAATTTTCCGTAGATGTCTTCTCCGTTACAGATGCAATTACATGTACTCTTGACCGACGTTGAAGCGAGCTCTCACCCCCTACGGTCATGTGCCGGTCGAAGCGCATGACGTTACTAATGACGACTCCAAGACGTAGCCGCTCTCCGATGGAAGCACTCTTCAGACGCCGCCTGCCACAGGTACGTAAACCCCCTGACCTTGCCGAGCAACTGTGCAACAAATTCGTCGTAACACGACGATGTGCCGCCGCAGGCGTGTAGACGTCCAGTAAACCGCTGGTCACGCGAGGGCGACGGAGACCCCACCGGACGTGTCGAGGTACGTACGAAATGTCCGTAATTAGATGAAATCCGCGTTGTCGAAGTGGCCGATTCCCGCACCTCACCTCGGTTCGATATCACACCACAAAGCTGGACCTGCCCCATGGCGGCTGCCGCTTCGAACATTATCCTGCCCCTCGAAAGACAAGATGCTCACACGTTTACGCGCAGGAATTGCGCGTGTGAACCTTCTACGCCCGAGATATATGGAAACCCGTTGCGCCGCACCCATCTAATGCTACTGAACACCGGCTTTGATGTCTCGCACTTGACGTGAATCGATGAGCTCCGCAGCCGAATGATGCGATTTGATCGATCGCGACACCGAACACCGCCGCGTCCGATGCCCGAAAGTCAAATGAATCGTGAGAAGCAATTCTGGGCCGGCGCGGCTGTCACGTAAAGTACGTTACCGATCCGGCTGGGGGCCGCTGCAGGATTGGGTGACAGTCTGACCTGCCCCACCCCTTGGGTTCCAGTTCCAGTGGCTAACTGACAGCCTTTACGAAAGGCTGAACGCCGTGCCCCGCCCCTACCCTCCCGAGTTCCGTGCGCGAGCAGTCGCGCTGGTACGCGCAGGCAGACAAGCCAAGCAGACAGCCGTCGAGCTAGGCATTCATCCAGTGACGCTGTCAAAATGGGTCCGTCAAGACGAGATCGACCGCGGACTGCGACCCGGTACCTCCTCTACCGAGTCGGTGCAGTTACGGGCGGCGCGGCGACGGATCTCCGAACTGGAAAGCGAGTTGGCGATCATCCGCCAAGCAACGAAATTCCTCGGCGAGGACAAGCCCCGCCCAAAAGGGTCTACCCGGTGATCGACGCTCTCGTCGACGCCGGGGCCCCAGTGGACCGATGCTGCCGAATCCTCGGAATTACTCGCCAGAACTACTACAAGCACAAACGCACCCCGACCACACCCACCCAGCTGCGGCGCCAGTGGCTGACCGGGCTGATCCGTGAGGTCCACGTCGCCTCCCGGGGCACTTACGGGTACCGCAGAATCCATGCCGAACTCACCCTCGGTATGAGCGTGCAGGTCTGCTCGCGAACGGTGTCGGTTCTGATGACCCAAGCCGGCATCTACGGGCTGCCCGGGCCGACGCGGGTCAAACGCCTGCGCGGCGTCGCGACTGCCGATGATCTGGTTAACCGCAAGTTCCACCGGCTGGCGCCAAATGAGTTGTGGGTCACTGACATAACGCAACACAGGACGCGAGAAGGCTGGGTCTACTGCGCTGCGGTTCTCGACGCGTTCAGCCGTCGGATCGTGGGCTGGTCGATCGATTCCAAGCAGGACGCGACCTTGGTGGTCAACGCCTTGGACATGGCTATCCGTAATCGCCATCCCGCTCCCGGTGGGGTCGTGCATGCTGACCACGGCACCCAATTCACGTCCTGGGTCTTCGGCGAGAAGATCCGCTCCGCGGGTCTGCTGCCCTCGTTCGGCACCGTCGGCGACGGACTCGATAACGCGATGATGGAAAGCTTCTGGTCCTCGATGCAGATCGAGCTACTCAACCGCAAGAAATGGAAGACCCGAATCGAGCTCGCCAACGCGATCTTCGACTACATCGAGATCTTCCACAACCGCCAGCGGCGCCACTCCGCCCTGGGCTACTCCACTCCGATCGAGTACGAATTATCCTTCGACAACAACAACATCCGCGCTGTCAGTTAGCCACCACAACTGGAACCTAACTGGTGGGGCAGGTCAGTCTGCTGTGCGGGCTGCTTGGTCGCTGGGGGTCATGACTGTCTCGGACTCGATGGGGTCGATCTGCAGAGTCCGGGTTTCGCGTCCTGATTGCACCCGAACTACTACGATCACGGCCGGGGTCGACGATTTGGCGGGGAGGCCCGTTCGAGACCGGAGGGGCCTATACGCATGACCGATTCCCAGCACGAACCCGGCGATAACCCGAACCCGGGCACCGCCGAACCCGCACCGCCGCTATTCAACCCACCCGGCGGCCAGGACAATCCCACTGCAGGCGCAGACCTCGTGTTCTTCGGTCCCGCGGCGGCGAGCCCGGTTGCCGACTCGCCTTGGTACAACCAATCCGGTCAGCGGTACCGGCCGCCACCACCGTATCCACCACCGTCGACCGGTAGCGGCAAAACGGGTCTGATCGTCGCCGGCGCTCTCGGGCTGGTGGTGGTGCTGGGTATCGGTGTGGCGATCGGTATCTTCCTCGGCGGTGACGATGGTAAGTCCGCCGGTGCGTCGTCCACTGCCCAGCAGGGATCGGGGCCGGGGACCTATTCGATGAACGGGATCACCGATGCGTGCGACCTGGTCGACCCCACACCGTTGACCAAATGGTCGTCCATGCCGAAAGGCGCTCCCAACCATCGGGAAACCCGGCCGTCCACCCACGACAGCGGCAGCCTGAAATGCGATGTCGGCTACACCAGTTCGACCGGAGCCGAGTTCTCCATGAACAGAGCCGGAATGAGCGTCGAGGCCGAGTTCACCGACGGGACAGCTCCGCCCTTCTACGACCATTGGAAACACGCCGACACCGCCACCGCCGGACCGGGGTCGGTCTCCGGCGAGGTCACCGGAATCGGCGGCCAGGGCTACTGGCATTCCGAAGTGACCGGCAACCTCGTCGCGGAAATGGCCTACGTCGTGTGTGTGCAGGATGGCAATGTCTCGGTGCGGGTAAAGATCGCGCTTACGCGTGAGAAGGGTTCTCCTGTGGTGAGCCTGGACGAACTCGATTCGATCGCCAGGCCCCAAGTCCGCAGGGCGCTGGACGGTTTGAAGGAGAAGTAGAGGCCGTCGACTCGAGCAGGCCGATGGGGACGGTGCAGATCGCTGCTCGATGCCGCAGGAATAGGATGGCTTGGGAGTTGATGGTCGACGGGTGAGCCCGTTGCAGAACCGGAGGGGCTACGGGGATGACGTACTCCCAGCGCGGACCTGACGATCAGCCGACGCCGGGAAACGCCGATCGCGCTGTGCGGCAATACAATCCGCCGGTGGGCGACTGGGATGACCCCAACTCGGGCACCTACACGTCAGTGCCTGCACCTACGTTTGCTTCCGCTCAGCCTGTTATCGGGTACGGCCAACCTGGTCAGGGGTACAGGCCACCAACGCCGTCGACCGGTAGCGGCAAAACGGGTCTGATCATCGGCGGCGTTCTCGGGCTGGTAGTGGTGCTGGGTATCGGTGTGGCGATCGGCATCTTCGTCAGCGGCGGCGACAGTGGCGGCAATTCTGCCGCTGCCCCGGCCTCGTCCAGCACCCCGGCCCCTTCCAGCGCGGCCCCGGCCACGACGACGTCGCGCCGGAAAGCTGCGCCGGGGATCTATTCGGATGAGCGCGATCACCAATGCCTGCGACCTTGTCGATCCCACGCCGTTACAGAGGTGGTCATCCACCCCCAGGGAAGATCCCCAGCATCAGGAATTTCCGCCGAATACCTCCGACGGCGGCAACCTGTATTGCGCGATCCGCTACACCAGCCCCTCGACCGTCGACGACGACGCCACCTTCGACGAAGCCGGAATCAGCCTCCAGGCCCAGTTCACCGGCGGCGAGGCCGCCCCCGCCTACGACCGTTGGAAACATACCGACACCGCCGCCACCGGAGCGGGGCTTGCCTTCGGCGAGATCACCGGAATCGGCGCCCAGGGCTACTGGCACACCTCGACCACCGACACCAGCAACGGAATGACTTACATCGTGGGCGTGCACGACAGCAACATCTCGGTGCGAGTAGAAGTCGCCGTCCTGCGCGCAAAGGGCGAACCCCCGGTGAATCGGGGCGATCTCGACACGATCGCCAAAAACCAAGCCCAGCAATCCCTGAAGGTACTAAAGAAGGAATAGGCGCCACCAGCCGTACGCGACGGTGTCCGATAGTCGATAGTGTCACCGACAGTATGTAGGCATCCACAGAGTCGATCGTCGGCCGCGTGCTGGAGGGCGACCGCGTTTTGCTCGGCGGTGTCGCTCCTGCCAAGCATTCTGTGTCTACGAATACCGTCCGAATCGGCGAACCCACCCGAAGTCGACGCGATCGCTGGATCGGGCTCGTCGTCGAGCTCCTCGGGCCGCAGCCACTTACGTTCGATCACCGCTTGAATGTCGGTGCCACGACTATGGGCCATGAGCACTGTTGCATCAACTCCCCGGCCTCTTCGGCGACCTTCATCGGGAACCACTCGGCAGTGCGGTCGATCCCGAACCTACGCGCGCACACCCGCGACCGCGCTACCAACTGCTCCCCCCAAGACTTCCCAGTCCACCGCACCGAGCCCATGCACAGGTCGGAGGAAGTTCCTCGGAATGAGCACTCTCATTGTGATTCGGGGCAATTCGGCGTCGGGCAAATCGACCGTGGCCCGCGCGTTGCAGTGCCGCTTCGGGCGGGGAACATGCGTGCTGGTCTCCCAAGACACCATCCGGCGCGAAATGCTGAGAGGTAACGAGCAGAACCGACCTGGATAGGTCACGGGGTGGCGGGCAATATCGGCGGGACGTATTCGAACGTCATTCCGAGCAACCATACGAGAAGCAGTACGACCGGCAGGTGGAATAGGAACTGCAGGAACGTGAATCCGACGAGGTCACGTGCCCGCAGTCTGAGCACTGCCAGCAGAGGCAGCATGAAGAACGGGTTGATGAGGTTCGGCAGTGCCTCGGCGACGTTGTATATCTGAACCGTCCAGCCGAGGTTCATGTGGACGTCGGTCGATGCCTGCATGACGTAGGGGGCTTCGACCAGCCATTTTCCGCCGCCGGACGGGACGAATACGCCTAGCACCACGGTGTAGAGGGCGATGACGATGGCGAAGCTTCCGCCGCCGCCGATGCTCGTGAAGAACTCCGCGAGGTGTTCGGAGATGGTGAGACCGCCACTGCCCTTCGCCTTGGTGAGGATCGCGGCCATGGCGGCGTACAACGGGAACTGGACGAGAATGCCGGCCGTGGCGGGTACGGCGAGGGAGACGGCTTGCAAGAACTTGCGCGGGGTGCCGTGGAGCACCAAGCCCAGCATGAGGAAGACGAGCAGATAACCATTCAGGCTGCTGACAACGGTGAGCAGCGGTTTGGCGGTGAGCTGGGAGGTCAACCAGCCCGCCGTCATCAGGCCAGCCAGGATTGGCAGGATGCGGCTGTACTCGAGCCATTCCCCTGGACGGGAACGTGGAGCCACCTCCGCGGGCTGGTCATCCAGATCGACGTCCAACTCTTGGGCGGTCTTGATTGCTGCGTCCTTCGGCGCCGAGAAGTGAGCGATCACCACGGTGAGCGCCATGACGATGGCGCACATGAGCAGGGACTGCCACGTGAAGATCGTGTGTCCGAAGTCGAGGACACCGGTGATTCTCAGCAGTGCCGGAGGCAACGAGGTGGCGGTGGCCTGTAGCTGCGCGGCCGAGGAGGATATTCCCAGCGCCCACACGGCGCCCAACCCCATGAACGCCGCCGCGCCGAGCGCGCGATAGTCCACGCGTAGATCGGTCCGACGGGCGATCGCCCGGGCCAGTAGACCGCCGAAAACCAGACTGAGTCCCCAGTTCAGAAATGATATCGACATGGAGAGGAACGCAACGAAACTCACCGCACTGCTAGCAGTTTGCGGCAGGGTGGCCAGCCGGTCGATCAGCCGGGCGACAGGCGGGGACGTGGCGATGACGTATCCGGTGAGAACCACCATTGCCATCTGAAGAGTAAAAGCGGTCAGATCCCAAAAACCATCGCCGAACGCGTTCGCGACTGTTCGCGGTGACGAGCCGTTGGCCAGCGCAGCGACGGCCACGATGAATACGCCTGCCAGCGCGACGACGTAGGCATCAGGGAACCACTTCTCCGTCCATCTGGCGAGCGACTGCGCAACCCGCGCAAGGCCCTTTTCGGAGATGGCTTCTTCTATCGTGGACGTCATCCAGTTGTTCCTCTTCTTTCCACACGCCGCCCGTACGCATGTGACGCACCACACACAGGCTTGGTCAGTATTGGTGTCCACTTTGTGTGCAGGCAATAGAGAAATGCGCAGGTATCGTCTGCAAAAGTGCAGAAACCGTCGATGGTCTGGCACTCGACGACTTGAAGTTCCCGCCCGGGAAGCGGTGTGCCGATCGTGGCGCCGGTCGCGCTTCGGTCTGGATTGCATCGTCGACGCAGCGCACTCCCAAGCCGACGCCGCCGAGTGGCTGCCTCACCGCAGACGGGTTCGCGGGACTCCGCGACGGCATCGCAGCGCGTTCGAGCGGGTTGGAGGTGACACGCCAAGCACTGCCGCCGACGTGCTTGTGCGGGGTCAGCGAGATCGGTTGCGGCCGGCGGGAGGCGGATCGCGAAGAGGGACGGGGACGGGGACGGTGAGTATGGCGACGATCATGTCGATGATTTCGGCGGCGTCCTGCTCCGGGTTCGCGGTGCGGACGCCGGACTCCAGTGCGCGTTCGTAGTCGGCGAAGAGGGCGAACATGACCGTTGCCATCGTTTCCAGGCGTTGGCGGCGTCGGCGGGGTGGCAGTTGTGGGAGCGCGGCGTCCAGGCGGGCGGCGATGATGCTGACCGCGGCACGGTCTGCGCCTGCGAGGCGGCGGGCGTCGGTGATCACGGGGTGGGCGCGGACGACTTCGAGGAAGCGGCCGTAATGGGTGACGCCGGCGGTCCCGACCAATTCGAGGATCGGTGCGGCGAGCATGGCGACCAGGGTGCGGACTTCGTGCGCGGTGCCGTCGGCTTCGTGTTCGGCCAGCAGGCGCATCCTGCGGTCTTCGAGCCAGTTCATCCTGCGCTCGACGATGGCTTCGATGAGGCCGGTGCGTGAGTCGAAGTAGTAGTGGACCGCCGAGTTGTTGCGTTGGCCCGCCGCCGCGGCGATGTCGCGCAGCGGGACCTCGACGCCACGTTCGGCGATGAGTCGTTCCCCGGCGGCGAGCAGTGCCGCGCGCGAATCGTCGATGTGCATACCCGAACTGTACTAAACGCGAGTATTGACGATATTAAGCATCAGTGATTAATTGATGGTGTGGGAAGTCCAGAGGGCCGGATCGCGCACGGACCGATATTCCAGCTGTGCTGGGTGGTCCGGGACATGGCGGGCGCGCAGCGGGAGTTCACCGAACGCTATGGGGTGGCGCGGTGGCTCACCATCCCGGACGTGCACTTCGGGCCGGAAACCACCGAATTGCGTGGCGCGCCCGCCGATTACACGGTCACCGTGGCGTTGGGCTATGCGGGCGGGCAGCAGTTGGAGCTGATCGAGCCGAGGAGCGGCATGAGCCTGTACTCCGAGCATCTCGACCGCGTCGGGCCCGGTCTGCATCACCTCGCGTGGGTTCCCGAGGACTTCGACGCCGCACTGGCCGAGGCGACGGCCTGCGGGTCCGGCATCCTGGCCAGGGGCGCATTCGAGGGGGTCGGGATGGAGTTCGCCTACCTCGACGGCGGCGCGTTCGGTTCCCACGTCGAGCTGATGCGGCTGTCGGCGGACATGCGCGCGATGTTCGATTACCTGATCCCCGAAGGGTATTCGAACCCGTGGACCTAGACGACGATGCTCGGGCTATTCCAGTGGCACCTGTCTGGGGAAGGTTCCTATTTCGGCCGCCGCGTGGGCGTTCACGCCGCGCGCACCGCAGCCACGACAGAGCACGACACACCGCACACCTCCGCACCGAAGGACGCCTGATATGCGATTCACCTACGCCGAGACGATGGTCGACCCCACCTATTACGTGCCGCTGGCCCGCGCGGCCGAGGAGGCCGGGTATACGACGATGGTCGTCGCCGACAGCGTCGCGTACCCGAAGGATTCCGACGCGAAGTACCCCTACACTCCCGACGGGAGTCGGGAGTTCCTGGAGAACAAGCCGTTCGTCGAGGCGTTCGTGGTGACCGCCGCCATGGCCGCGGTGACAACGACGCTGCGGTTCACGCCATTCGTGCTGAAGCTGCCTATCCGGCCACCCGTGCTCGTCGCAAAACAAGCCGCCTCCATCGCCGCGCTCAGTGGTGACCGCCTCGGGCTCGGCGTCGGAATCAGCCCGTGGCCCGACGATTTCGACATGATGGGGGTGCCGTTCGAGCATCGGGGCGCCCGCATGGACGAGTGCATCGACATCGTGCGCGGGCTCACCGCGGGCGGCTACTTCGAGTTCCACGGCAAGTTCTACGACATCGCGCCGATCAAGATCAATCCGGTGCCGAGCGCGCCACTGCCCATCCTCATCGGCGGGCACAGCGAACCAGCGCTGCGGCGTGCGGCCCAACGCGGTGACGGCTGGATGCACGCCGGCGGCGACCCCGCGGAACTGGATCGTCTGCTGGATCGCTTGACCGTGCTGCGCGCCGAATACGGCACCCGCGAGGACTTCGAGGTGCATGTCATTTCGCTGGACGGGTTCACTGTCGACGGCGTGAAACGCCTGGAGGACAAGGGCGTCACCGATGTCATCGTCGGCTTCCGCTACCCGTATACGACCGAGGTCGACACCGAGCCGCTGGACACCAAGATCGCCAACCTGTCCCGGTTCGCGGAGAAGGTGATCGCGCGAACCAACCGGTGAGCGGCGCGAGCGAACGGACGGAACACTCGGTGGGAAATTCGGCAGAGCCGAGTTCGAGCAGGAGCTCGCCCACTACGGCCAGGTCGCGTACCTGTTCACCGAGGGCGTGGAGTACATCGTCATGAGCCGGCGGGCCCGCGGTGTATTCCGCCCTCCCTCCAGTAGATCCGACCACCAGCGAACGCTCGTTACACGGCACATGCTGCAATGCGGCAGTGCATGCGCAGTCCTATCTTGCGTCGGCCCGGTGAGCCGCTCCGACGACGATCCGATCAGATCGACGGTGCCGCAACGGCCTTCACCTGGCGCCCACGGCGTTCGTTCGGCCCGGGTCATCACCGCGGGGTACCCGTCATGAGGATTCGATAGGCCACAGGACGTCGGGGCAACGAGCAGCAACGTGCACCGGATGCCACAACGCGTCCGGTGCACTCATATCGCGAGTATCGCGGTAGCGGCGGCGATGGTTCGGTCTCGGTACCCTGCACCGAACAGCACCACGTGCACGAGCAGTGGATGCAGTTGGTGCAACGGGATTCGGGTGCGCCAGCCGTCGGCGAGCGGATGGGTTTCCCGGTAGGCGGCGTGGATTCGGTCCAGGTGCGGAGCGCCGAACAGAGCCAGCATCGCCAGGTCGGTTTCGCGATGACCGCCGTGGGCGGCGGGGTCGATGAGGATCGCCCGGTCGGTGGTCCAGCGAATGTTGCCAGACCAGAGGTCACCGTGGATGCGGCTGGGTGTTTCCTGCGGGCCTGCGAGGGTGTCGATGTTCTCGATGACGCGTTCGAGCATGCGGGTCCCGTCGGGACCCAGGTGCGCGGCAGCACGCGGGAGGTAGGGGGCGAGGCGGCGCTCGGCATACCAGTGGGACCACGGGCCGTTGCTCGTCGTGTTGTCCAGTGGGAGATCAGCGATCCAACCGGACCACGGCGCTCCGAACGATCCCGGTGCATGCGCGTGCAGCGCGGCGAGTTCGCGGCCGAATCGTTCGGCGGCGACGGCGGTGGCTGGTGCTTCCGGCAACCACGGCAACACCAGCATGCGGTCATCGACGGCCAGCACCTCCGGCACGAGTCCTGGCGCCCCGACACCGAGCCAGCGCAGACCCTCCGCTTCGGCACCGAGTATCCGCGCCCGATCAGCGGCGACCTTCGCGAAAACGTCGCGGCCGTCGGTCAGCATCGCGCGATGCAACGTCCAGGAATGGCTCGCCCCGAGGTCGGTCGTCGCCTGGACCGCAACACCGAGCAGCTCACTCAGATCCGCGGCGACACTCACGAGTGCGCCGTCGTCAGCAACTTCTTCGTGTCCGGGTCGGCCGGATAGAACGACTCGATGGCCAGCTCGGCGACGGTGACGTTCATCGGCGTGCCGAAGACGGTTGTCGCGCTGATGAACGACAGCTCGCGGTTGTCGTGGCGCAGCCGCAGCGGAACCACCACCTGGTCCGGCTCCGGCAACGACAGTTCGATCTCACCGCCGGGGTATCCGCGCAATTCCTCGAGCAGTTCGATCAGTTCCGGCGCGCCGGTGACCTCGATCCGGCGCGTCAATCGCTCGAACAGGTGGCCGCGCCATTCGGCGAGATTGACGATGCGGCTTGCCATGCCATCGGGGTGCAGACTCAGGCGCAGTGCGTTGGGCTGCGCGGTGAGCAACGCCGGGTCGATGCCTTCGAGCATCAGCGCGATACCGGCGTTGGCATCGACCATGTTCCAGTTCTGGTCGATCGCCAGCGCCGGAAACGGCTCGAGTCCTGCCAGCATCTGACGCATCGCCTCGCGCACCGGCGCCATCGCGGGGGTGTCGAGGGCAGGTTCGGCGTACACCGGAGCGTATCCCGCCGCCAGTAGCAGGCGATTACGTTCGCGCAGCGGAACCTCCAGCTGTTCACACAGGTGCACGAGCATGGTGCGGCTGGGGGTGGCGCGACCGGTTTCGATGAAACTGAGGTGCCGGGTGGAGGTCTCGGCACGCCCCGCCAGTTCCAGCTGACTGAGCCTGCGCTCGAGGCGCCAATGTCGCAACAGGTCACCGGCGGTCTGGGTAGTCACCTCCCGAATCCTACGAACTCACCGTCCAGCCGGCCATTACCTCTCGGGTAATCGACGCGGGTAGCGTCGGCAGGCGATCGTTGTGACGGATCGAAGGGACACCCGACCGATGACCGCAACCACGCACTACACATTCGACACCGATACCGCCGGCACCCGCATCGGCGACCACGAATACGGTCTCGAACTGTCCGACCGCTGGTCGACACTCGGCGGCACCCTCAACGGTGGCTACCTGCTGGCCACCGCACTGCAGGCGCTGCGCGACGAACTCCCCCAACCCGATCTGCTGTCCGCTTCCGCGCACTTCCTGCGCCCCGGCACCCCCGGCCCCGCCCTCGTCCACACCGAGATCGCGCGCATCGGCCGCAGGACGGGCACCGGCCAGGCCATCCTCACCCGCGACGACCGCGAAATCATCCGCGTCCTGGCCACCTTCACCGACCTGGCCGTGGCACAGGGCCCGACGCTCGTGCGCAACGCGCCTCCCACACTGCCCGCCCCGGAGCAATGCCTCGATCCCCTGCGCGGTGTCACCCCGGCCGGGGCCACCATCGCCGAACGAGTCGAGTTCCGGATGCCGCAACTCGCCGGATTCTGGACCGGCAAGCCCGGCGGAACCACCGCCGCCGAATTCTGGATGCGCTTCGCCGACGGCCGCGACGCCGACCCCATCGCCCTCGCGCTCCTCGTCGACGCCGCCATGCCGGTGGTGTTCGAACTAGGCGTTCCCGGCTCCTCGACTATCGAACTCACCGTGCACATCCGCCACCGTCCGGCCCCGGGCTGGCTGGCCTGCCGGGTCCACACCAATTACCTCATCGACGGCTTCCACGAGGAAGACTTCGAAATCTGGGACAGCACAGGCTCCCTCGTCGCTCAGTCCCGCCAGCTCGCCCTCATCCCCTAGGGCGACGAACACGATCGAGGGAGCACCCATCCCGGAACACATGATCACCGAGATCGTCGACGACATCGTTTTGTCACGGCTGTCCTGACCGCCAGTGGACGAAACGCGTCCGTTCGACCTACATGCCGACCTCTCACATCGGCTAGAACGCTGCCAGCAGTTCGGTGGCGATCGCATCGCAGAAGGCCGGAATATCGCCCGGGTTGCGAGAGGTGATCAAGGTCCAGCCGTACTCCGGCGACCGGACCACCGACCGATCGGTCCACAGACCATCGGCGTTGATCACATCGGTGCGCAGTGAGTGATACGACGTCAGAGACTTTCCCTGGAGCAGATCGGCCTCGACGAGCAGCCACGGGCCGTGGCAAATGGCTGCGATGGGTTTACCTTCGGCGGCGAACTGTTTGGCCAGCTCGACCGCACCGTCGGCGACCCGCAATTTGTCGACGTTGACGGTGCCACCCGGGACAACGAGGACGTCGAAATCGTCGGCGTCGACATTGTCGAGCGTCGCATCGGGATGAACGACCACGTCCTTGTCGACATCGTGCCGGAACGTCTGGATGTCATCGAGTTTCGGCGCCGCATGCACCGCAGTAGCTCCGCGTTCTCGCAACCAGCCGAGGGGCACCAGCAGTTCGTCCCGTTCGACACCGATGTTCGAGGTAATGAACAGCACGCGTGCCTCGGTCAGTCGGCCTGACATGGGTAACCTCCTCGCGGTTCAGATACCTTCGGCCTACCCGAGTCGTGGCAACCCAAACGATCGGTGCGAATCGGATCGGCGGCCTGCGGCGAGTCCGGACGGATAGGACCCGTTCCTGGATGCGCCATGAAGCGACGCGCTGCCACCTGCGACTTTCTGCCGCCAACCGCACGAGTTCGCGTTACGTTTGGTGGTGCGACACCTGGGAAGACGGTCGGTAGAACCTAAGGAAGGGTTTCGCCATAGCGATCACCGCGGACTTGTCACCACACACCGTGCAATCGTCGCGGCGTGCAATGACAGTTCTCCGCGCTACAGGTAGCAGTCCTCGCCGAACACGCTCACCGCACCGCCGCGACCGTCTCCGATCTCGTTGGCAGACGACTCGGTCACGTGTGGTCCTCGGGGATCGACGATGTGCTCGACGTCGGCACCCCTGGGGTTTTGCCGCGGTGTTTCGAGGCAACCGAACCAGCAGCCCGGTCCGAGACCAGGACTGCATGCAACCAGCACCACCCGATCTGCCGACGACCTGCCTGCTACCTAGAGGAGTGAGATGTCCGAGCAGAACTACACCACCGACGACGCCGGTATCCCGCAGCCGAGCGACGAGCATTCCCTGACCGTCGGCCCGGACGGTCCGATCCTGCTGAACGACGCTTATCTCATCGAGAAGATGGCCGCCTTCAACCGCGAACGCGTGCCGGAACGGCAGCCACACGCCAAGGGCGGCGGCGCTTTCGGCACGTTCGAAGTCACCCACGATGTCAGCGCCTACACCAAGGCGGATGTGTTCCAGCCGGGTAAGAAGACGGAGATGCTGGCCCGGTTCTCCACCGTCGCGGGTGAGCGCGGCAGCCCCGACACCTGGCGTGACCCGCGCGGGTTCGCCCTCAAGTTCTATACCGAACAGGGCAATTTCGACATGGTCGGCAACAACACGCCGGTTTTCTTTGTCAAGGATCCGATGAAGTTCCAGGACTTCATCCGCTCGCAGAAACGCCGCGCCGACAACAACCTGCGCGACCACGATATGCAGTGGGACTTCTGGACGCTGTCGCCGGAATCCGCGCACCAGGTGACCTGGCTGATGGGCGACCGCGGCATCCCGCGCACCTGGCGGCATATGAACGGCTACTCCAGCCACTCCTATCTGTGGGCCAACGCCGCGGGTGAACGGTTCTGGGTCAAATACCACTTCAAGACCGATCAGGGCATCGAGTTCTTCACCCAGGACGAGGGTGATCAGATGGCCTCGATGGACACCGACTATCACATCCGTGACCTGTGGGAGGCGATCGAGGGCGGCAATTATCCCAGCTGGACGCTGCACATGCAGATCATGCCGTTCGAGGAGGCGAAAACCTACCGGTTCAACCCCTTCGACCTCACCAAGGTCTGGCCGCACGCCGACTATCCGCTGATCGAGGTCGGCACGATGACCTTGCATCGCAATCCGGTCGACTACCACACCGAGATCGAGCAGGCCGCTTTCGAACCGAGCAGCGCGGTGCCGGGCACCGGGCCGAGCCCGGACAAGATGCTGCTCGGCCGTTGGTTCTCCTACCCGGACGCGCATCGCCACCGCATCGGCGCCAATTACAAACTGCTGCCGGTCAATTCACCGCACGCGACGACAGCGCGGTCGTACTCGAAAGATGGGGCGATGCGCTACACGAACGTGAGCGACCCCGTCTACGTGCCCAACTCCAAGGGCGGCCCGCACGCCGATCCCGCGGTCTCCGGCCCATCCATCGGGTGGCACAGTGACGGCGAAATGGTCCGCACCGCATACACATTGCGCCGCGACGACGACGATTGGGGCCAAGCAGGCACACTGGTCCGCGATATTCTCGACGACGCCGCCCGCGAGCGGCTGGTCGACAATATCGTCGGGCATCTGCTCAACGGTGTCTCTGCACCCGTGCTGTCCAGGGCATTCCAGTACTGGCGCAGTGTCGACAAGAATCTGGGCGACCGCATCGAGACGGGCGTGCAAGCCAAACAGGACGAGCTCGACCCGAAGGCCGTGAAACAGGCCAACCCGGCCCGCTCCTCGGCCCAGCACAAGGCGTAGGGCACTAAGCAGTTCGGGCTTCGACTCCGCGATGAGTAGCGAGAATCGCAGACAGCGCCTGACGGTCGAGTTTTCCGCGCGCAGTGCGTGGCAGGCTGTCGAGAACCACGAGCTGGATCGGCATGCTCGGGCTCGGGAGGGTCGCGCGCAGGTGTCGCCAGATTTCGCCGGTGCTCGGCGCACCGTCGTGCACCACGATCGCGGCGGCGGGCGCTTCACCCATTCGGGCGTCGGGCACTGCGAGGCAGGCGGCCTCGGCGATGCCAGGTAGCGCGGTGAGCGCGGCTTCGATGGCTGCGGGTTCTACATTGAGGCCCGCGCGGATCAGCATGTCGCTGCTGCGGCCGAACAGGTGTAGGTGGTTGCCGACCACGCGGCCTCGGTCGCCCACCGACATCCAGCCGTCGACCGGTCCGTTCACCACACCGTCGTCGGTGAGGTAGCCGTCGAACAGCATGTCGCTGCGCACGAACACCAACTCGTCACGGATCTGCGCCTCGACGCCGTCGAACAGTCGGCCCGCGGACGTCTCCTCGACGGCCCCGAGTCCCCGATCGAAGGACACGAAGCTCAATTCGGACGCGCCGTAGAAATGCACGAGCGACGCGTTCGGAACGATCTCCTGCAACGCAAGGCGTCCCGGGCGCGGCCACCGGGCCGCCGAGGACAGCACCTCACGGACGGTCTCGACCGGATCGATGCCCGACCGCACCACATCCCAGGCGATCGTCGGCACCGAATACAGGTGTGTCGCCCCATCGGGCAGCGACTGCGCCACCGGCCGCAGGTCCACTGTCGCGCCACGGGTGAGGGCATGCAGGGCACCGTAGAGAAAATGCGTGTGGTCGAGGACACCGGGCACCGCGACGCGATCGCCGCGGCCGATATCGAAGGTGTTGTCGGAGCGATCGAGGGTGGTGGCCCACGAATGTTGGTTACGCACGAACAACTTCGGTTCGCCGGTGATGCCGGAGGTGATGCCGACCAGCAGTTCGTTCTCGGGGTGCGCGCGGCCGACCGGGCCGTTGGATTCCAGTGCCGACGCCGTCTGCACATCCTCCTCGAAGCCCAGGCGGCGCAACCGCCGGTGTTGGCGCGGCGCGGCGACGACGGCGCTGGGCTTCGCGAGCTCGAGCACTCGGGCCAGTTGATTCGCCAGCAGGTGCCGGTGCAGCAGCACAACGCTGACACCCGCGTGCATGGCCGCCGCCACCGCGACGAGCGATTCGATATCCGAGGTGGGCAGCACCGCGACCCTGTCCATACCGTCGAGCCCGGCGGCGGTGCGGGTAACCCGCGACCAGAACTCCCGGTAGTCGATGCTCGCGCGAGCGGCGACGATCGCCGTCGATTCCGGATGCTCGCCGACTCGCCGCACGATGCGCTCGGCCAACAGTTCAGTCATCGTCGACACCCCTGGCGGCGAGCGCGTCACCCATCGCGTCCGCGGTGCGCAGCGCTCGTACCAGCACCGGTGTGACCAGCGCCGTCATCGACCACTGCAACCCGCGAGCACGCCTGGCCTCGGCGACGTCGTGCACGATCTCGGTCAGCAGCGGAACACACCGGATGGCCAGCGCCAGCAGCAGCCCGATCCGCTCAGGGTCGACCCCCACCTTGCGCAGCGGTCCGAGCGCACGCGTCACGGCGTCGAGCATGTCGGTGACCCGCGTGGTGAGCGTGACCAGCGCCGCGAGCGCCACCGAGATCAGCAACACACCGCACACGACAACCGCACGCGCGGGCGAGGTGATCAGCACCTGGAACGTGGCGATGATCAGCAGCATCCACACCATCGGACGCAGTTGGGCCACAACGACTTTCCATGGAACACCGGCCATCGCGAACAATCCCGCCACCAGCACCCCCACCACTGCGACGGCCACCGGGCCACGCACGAACACCGTGGCCGTCACGATCGAGGTGATCAGCAGCACCAGTTTCGATCCGGCAGGCATCCGGTGCAGCAGCGAGTCACCGGGAAGATACACACCGATCATCCGACCGATGCCCGATATGCGGGGACAGCTTCACTGGGGATTCCGTCGAACGCCACAGCACCGTCATCGATGACGATGACGCGTTCGAAGCTCTCCAGCAGCGACAGCTGGTGGGTCACCACGATCACCTGCTGGTCCACGGAGTCGAGCGCGGCGGCGACCACACGGGCGTTGCGCAGATCCAGCAGGGTGGTCGGCTCATCGGCGATGATCACCTCCGGTCGGCGGATGAGAACCGCGCCGATGGCCAGCAACTGCTTCTGACCGCCGGACAACAGGTGCGAGGGATGCTCGGCGTGCTCCGCCAGCCCGAACCGGACCAGCAACTCCTCGACGCGCGCCGCGACCTCCTGCTTGCTCAGCCCCGTCCGTCGCAGCGAGAATGCGAGATCCTCCGAGACGGTGGGCATCACGATCTGGGTGTCGGGGTCGGTGAATACGAACCCGACCTTGCGGCGCACCTGTGCGCCCTGCCTTGCCGCGTCGACCCCATCGACGGTGACAGTGCCGGAGGTCGGTCGCAACAACCCGTTGATCATGCGCGCCAAGGTCGACTTGCCGGAGCCGTTGGATCCGATAATGCCGACGCGACGCTCGCAGATGCGCAAATCGATGTTGCGCAACACTTTTCGATCACCGAAGTGGTGGCCGACCGAGTCGAAAACAATGTCACTCACGACTGCGCCTCACTACCGCTCGTGCGCCGGATGCACAGCAACCCGGCTCGTTCGCTGTACTCACTCACGACACTCGCTCCACGAGCATCGCGATGCCTTGCCCGCCGCCGATGGCACACGCCGCGAGCCCGAGCGTGGGGCCACCCTCGCGCAGCATCTGACTTGCCAACCGCACCAGCAAGATAGCTCCGGACGCACCCCACGGATGACCCATCGCGATGGCGCCGCCCTGCGGACAGATCGTGGATTCGTCCAAACCCAGTTCATCGGACACCGCAAGCACCACCGAGGCGAAGGCTTCGGTGATCTCGATGACACCGAGATCCTTGGTATCGACACCGGTGCGCCGCAGCAGTTTCCGAATGGCGGTCACCGGTCCGAGACCGGGAAACGCCGGATCGGAGCCGGCCACCGCCGACCCGAGTATCCGCAACGCTGGCTGTCCAGCGGCCAGCGACTCACTGGTGACCGCCAACATTGCGGCGCCGTCGGAGATACCGCACGAGTTACCCGCGGTCGCCGTGCCCTCGACGCCGAAACTGGGGCGCAGTCGCGCCAGCCTGGCTTCGGTCATCCCTGCGCGGATGCGTTCGTCGCGGTGCACGTCACCGATGGGCACGATCTCCGCGGAGAAGTCGGCTGCGGCAGCGAGGGCGTGCGAACGCGCGGCATAGGCATCCTGCCGTTGTCTGCTGATGCCGCGCACGCGCGCGAGGTCGTCGGCGGCCGCACCCATGTCGGGATCGGGAAAGCCTGGTGGCGCAAAGGGGGCGCGGGTGTAGCGCACGGGATCAGCGTCCGCGATCGGCGGCCAGAAGCGCCACGGCGCTGTGCTCGCGGACTCGACGCCGCCGGCCAGAATGAGTTCGTCCGCGCCGCTGCGCACCCGCAACGCCGCCTGCATGACAGCATCCAGGCCGGAGCCGCACTGGCGATCGACCGTGACGCCGGGAACGTGTACGCCCGCACCGGCGTGCAGTGCCACGATCCGCGCGGGGTCGCCACCCGGCCCGAGGCAGTTGCCCAGGATGACATCGTCCACCTCGGCGTCGATGCCCGCGCCACGCACCGTGGTCAGCACTTCGCGCAGCACCGGGGTGGCCAGATCGGTAACGGTCAGATCGGCGAACCCGTGCCCGGCGTTGCCGATCGGCGTTCGACGCGGCGCCACCAGAACGGGGATGTGATTCATGTCAGCAACTCTTTCAGCCGACCACGAGCGACCTTGCCGCCGCCGGTCCGCGGCAGCGCCTGCAGTGCCACCCAGCGACGCGGCATGGCCTCCTTCGTCAGCACTCCGCGGGCGCGCGAGCGGATCTCCTCGATGCTCGCGCCGTCGAGTTGCACTGCAGCGGTGACGGTTTCACCGAATACAGCGTGCGGCGATCCGATGACGGCCGCGGCGGTGACACCATCGATCGTTTCGAGGATGCGCTCGACATCTTCGGCGACCACGGTGGTGCCACCGACGTTGATCGCGAACTCGCCACGGCCACGAACCGTGAGCTCGCGGTTATCACCCAGCTCGGCGAGGTCGCCGACACCGAACCATTCGGGGGCGCCGAGCACGCTATAGGGAGAACGGATGTAGAGCAGTCCCCCGCGCACCTCGGCGTCGACGCCGTCGATCAGTCGAAGCGGCTCGGGGACCCGGCGCGCCGCGACGAGGGAAACTTCTGCGGACCCGTAGTACTCGATGAGCGCAATACCCTCGGCCGCTGCCGCGGCGCCGTCGTCCAGGGCGATGCCCGCGACGATTGCCGTGCGCAACCGCGCAGCGGTGCGCACCACCTCCCGCAGCACGGCAGGGACCGCGTGCACGACCGTGGCCTGCGACGGATCGTCGGTGACGCACCCGCCTCGCCACAATGCATGCAGCGCGCCGAACAGGTGCATCGTCGCGTGCAGCGGGCCGGTGATCAATACGCGATCGGTGGCCAGGATGCCGGTGATCGTGGTGAACGCGGGGAAAGTGTCGAACCAGGATGCGGCGGTCCGCGCCAGTGCCCGTGGCCTTCCGGTGGAGCCCGAAGTGGTCACCAGCAGAAATGCCGACGGCGGAATACTCGGGCGGTGCGGGCGGGCGTCGGGGTTCTCGACGATCACCGGGATGCCTCGGCGTGCTGCGGCACAGATACAGATCAACGCGTCCGCAATCGTGAGCATCGACGCGTCGTAGACCGGCTCCCGCGGCCCGTGCCGATCGATCCACCGCTCGATCGCGGCGTCGAGCTGCGCATAGGTGTAGGTGCGGCCGTCGATGTCGAGAGCGGGCATGTCACCCGCGCCCCCGAGTTCGGGACTACGCACGGATCAGACCGGGGTATGCGCGGTGCACCCCCTTGGCGACGACCGTCGCCACGACAACCTTGAGCAGGTCACCCGGAATGAACGCGAAGTTGGTGGTGATGGCGTGCCGGAAATCCAGATCGGTGCGCAGCAGCAGACCAACTGTGCCGAGGACATAGAGGATCAGAATCCCGCCGACCGCGTTGACGACCAGACCGAGCACGATCGGGTACTTCGGCAGGATCCGGGCGGTGCACAAGCCGATGAACAGCGCCGCTGGAATCCAGCCGATGAGGTAACCGACACTCGGACCAGCCAGCGCCGTCAATCCGGTACGGCCGCCGGACAGCAGCGGCAACCCGATCATCGTCAGCGCGAGGAAGACCACGACCGCGGCCGTGCCCTTGCGCGCCCCGAGCACCGCACCGGCCAGAATGACACCGAGGGTCTGCACCGTGATCGGCACACCGCTGAATCCGACCGTGATGGCGCCCGGCAGGCCCAACGCTGCGATCAACGCCGCGAACACGGCGATCTGCGCCATGTCCCGCGCGGACATACCGACCCTCGACTTCCGAGGGCTCTCGACACCTGCCACGACGACATCCTTCGCTATCAACTTGAACGACGTTCAAGATAGCAGGCGACCACGGCTGCGAACCTGTTGGCGCACGCGATCCGCTACCAACGACTCCCGTAGCCATGCGCGGTAGGCGGCCATTCGAAAAAGATCGGCCGCCACGCCGCCGTGGTCGTTGCCATCCCCCCGGTCGCTATCCAGGCTTACCGCCTATGTCCGCCACCTGCCCGTCCTGCTCCTGGTCCGCGCCAATGCATGTGTCGTCGCACCGCTCGGTTCGCTATCTACGCTGCGTGTGCGGCAAGTGGCTGGTCGCACACCGCGGTGGCGTGCATCTGGTTGCCGGTACCGGCAAGAAATCGGTGGCCTCCGAACATTTCGAACTGATTCCACTGCCCGAAGCCTGATCCTCGACGCCGGCACCCCACGCCTTCGACCCCGCCGACACCGAGGTCCCCGGCGACAGGCATGGCAGATGAAGAGCCGCCGGCAGAATGGTCGAGCACCTCGCCGCCTTCGCGGACACACTGGACGATGGGTTGATCCTCGGCGATGTCGGAGGTCCAGATCGCGCTGTCCGCATCCATGGTGATGCCGCCGCCGTTCACACCTGCCCAGATCCGGCGGTGGGACAGGCGTGTGCCCGAGTGGCAATTCCACACAGCGTTTCGCCTGCTACGAGACCGACCCAGGTAGGCTAAACGGACAAATCGCCCATCCGGTGCGCGTGGTCGATGGGGGCGAAGCTAGGCTCGAAGGGTGAACGTAGAGGTGACGCCATTGCCGGGAATCGGTGTACGCAAGGACTTTCCGATCAAGAGTGGGCACCGCAGGATCGGCGTCATCGACCGCAAGGACGGCACGATCGACCTGATTCTGAGCCGAGCAGACAACCCGGATGTCACCGACCAGCTCCATTTGTCGGCGAACGAAGCAGCGGCATTGGCGAACCTGTTGGGCGCACCGCAATTGGTGGCGCGGCTGCGTGCCGAGCATCGGGAGTTGGACGGTGTCAACACGCGGCAGTTCCCGATCCTGCGCGGCTCACCCTATGACGCGCGAATGCTCGGTGAAACCGAGATGCGCACGCGGACAAAAGCTTCCATCGTTGCGGTAATGCGGGCAGGCCAGGTCATCGCCTCACCCGGCCCCGATTTCACGTTCGCCTCGGGCGATCAACTCGTCATTGTCGGTACCGCGGAGGGCCTCGAGGCCGCCGCCGAGATCCTAAGCCACGGCTGACCCATGGTGTTCGAAGGAACCGCGCTCTCGCTGATCCAGCTGGGCGCGGTATTTTTTGGCCTCGGTCTGCTCGGCCGCCTCGCCGCACGCATCGGAATGTCGCCGATCCCCCTGTATCTCATCGGCGGACTGGTCTTCGGCAACGGCGGGTTCATCGCGCTGAGCAATGTCGACGAGTTCATTCACCTCGCCAGCGAGATCGGCGTGGTGCTGCTGTTGCTGTTGCTCGGCCTGGAATACAGTGCGCCGGAACTGGTTACCGGAATGCGAAGATCCTGGCAGGCCGGACTGCTCGACATCGCGCTCAACGCGACGCCCGGCGTCGTGGTCGCTCTCGGCCTGGGGTGGGGTCTCACCGGAGCGATCGCGATGGCGGGGGTCACCTATATCTCCTCCTCGGGAATCGTCGCGAAAGTCTTGAACGACCTCGGTCGACTCGGTAACCGCGAGACGCCGGTCATCCTGTCGATCCTGGTGTTCGAGGATCTCGTCATGGCCGGCTATCTGCCGGTGTTGACCGCCGTGCTCGCCGGTGCCGGATTCCTCGCCGGACTGAAGACACTATCCATCGCGCTGATCGCCGTCACCGTGGTGCTGGTGGTCGCGCTGCGCTACGGCAAGTACGTCTCCGCGATCGTGGCCAGCGAGGACCGCGAGATCTTCCTGCTCAAACTGCTCGGCGCCGCATTGCTGGTTGCCGGGTTCGCCTCCGCAGTACAGGTTTCCGCGGCTGTCGGCGCGTTCCTGCTCGGTATCGCGATCTCCGATTCGACCGCGCACAACGCCACCAAGATCCTCGAGCCGCTGCGCGACCTGTTCGCTGCGATGTTCTTCGTCCTCTTCGGCCTGACCACCGATCCGGCCAGCATCCCTCCGGTATTGGGGTGGGCCTGCCTACTAGCAGTGGTTACCACCGCAACCAAGCTGGCGACCGGCTGGTGGGCCGCCCAGCAGGCAGGCGCCTCCCGTTTCGGCCGGGCCCGCGCGGGCACCGCACTGGTGGCGCATGGCGAGTTCTCCATCGTGATCGCGGGACTGGCCGTCGCCGCTGGCGCGGTCCCCAGCGAGTTCGCCGCGATGGCAACGACGTACGTGCTGATCATGGCGGTGATCGGTCCGATCGCCGCACGCGTGGTCGAGCCCATCCTCGGCATGGTTGCGCGCCGCCCGTCCCCGCCGCAGCCCGCCGCGGAACCGCATGGCGAATGATCGCGAGCCCACCCATTCGTCCTGTACTCAATCTCCTTGTCCCGTAGGGAAATTCAGCACAGACGTGCGTCGAGTTTACTCGGATATTACTCAGGTTTCATCGACGCGATACAGCATCCTCGATAGTGTTGACCCTACCTACAGCGAGGTGGGATTTTCGAAGACCTCACATCGGTCGGGGGGAATACGCCCGTAGGGAGAGCTCGTGAAGTATCCAGTGTGCGCTCGCGTGTTAGGTCCGTTGACGCTTGCTCTTAACAATCGCAACGCAACGCCCACAGCCCAGAAACAGCGACAACTCTTGGCATTACTACTGGTCAGGCATTCGACAGTAGTTCCGGTCTCGACACTGATCGAAGAGCTGTGGAGCGAGGACCCGCCGCGCAGCGCGGTCGCCGTAATCCAGACATACGTACTTGGAATTCGCAAGAAGATGGCGGAGCAACTCGATATCGGGCAGGGCGAGGTCGCGGAGCGATATCTCCGCACGCGCAGCAAGGGCTATTCGTTCGAGGTACAGGATTGCGTATTCGACCTGCGCAATTACCGCTCGTTGTCGGATGCCGCCAGGATCGCCGCCAAGGCAGGCGACGATCACCGCGCCGTCGATCTGTTCCATGCGGCAGAGGCCTGCTGGACCGGCCCCGCGTTGGTGGACGTGGAGGCGGGCATGCCGCTTGCCGCAGAGATCTCGCACCTGGATCATCTGCTGCTGGCCAACGTCGAGCTGCGCATCGAAGCCGAACTCCGACTGGGCCGCTATCGCGAAGCATGCCCCGACCTGGCCCGATTGACCATGCAGCATCCGCTGGACGAGCGCATGCAGGCGTACTACATGTTCGCGCTGAGCCGTTCGGGTCAGCGGCATCTCGCGCTCAGCTCATACCAGCAGTTCTGCAAAGCGATGCAGCATGAGCTCGGGCTCGACCCGTGCATGAAGCTGCAGAAGCTGCACCAAGACATCCTCGCTGCCTCGGACGAACGCGTCGGCATGATGCTCGAGCGCAAGCACGCCGGCTATCTGATCGGCTTCTATCCACCCGGCGACCCTGCGGCATCCGCTACTCCCGCCTAGCAATATTCCTCACGCAACGGCACTTCCATGAACCAAGTCGTGCAGAGTGCAGATCCCACATGCGCGAGTCGAAGACCTCGATCAGGAAAGCCTTTCCCGTAGCCGATCATTCGCCCACTGTTGCCGAATCCGGCCGGGCTTGCGCTTATTCCAAGCGAATATCCACTTCGCGCGTTCATGTCGACACGAATACCCGGAGCGCATTTCCCGCACTTCTCCGGAAAAAGAATGCCTCGACGTCCACCTCTCGGCGTCGAGGCATTCGTTCGAGCACGGCGCGGTGAAATCTGTTTCCCACAGCCTGCGCGCACCCACTCGAGAACACCTCGAATAGACGGCTGGAGCAGTGCTGGAGCACCACTCACCATGCTTGATTCCCAGCATCGCCGCAACACCACGATCTTCCTGCGGAGGGAGCAAAAGCTATGGATACCAGCGCATTCGGCGGTATCGGATGACCCGCCACCGCGTGCTCACCGGTGACAAAGCCTGCTGGGACGGAGGGGCGCCGATATGCCGGAGGTGACCAGCGATTCGGTCGACGTCTGCGTCGTCGGCGGCGGACCCGCCGGCCTGATGGCAGGACTGCTGCTGGCCAGGTCCGGTGTGGATGTGCTCGTGCTGGAGAAACATCCGGACTTCCTGCGCGACTTCCGAGGCGACACCGTGCATCCCTCGACCCTGCGGGTGATGGACGCGCTGGGACTGGCCGACGAGTTCCTCGCGCTGCCGCACGTCGAGCTGCCGCAACTGCCGATGGCCACCGCCATGGGGCCGGTGATATTCGCCGACTTCCGCAAACTGCCGGGACGTTTCCCGTTCGTCGCGTTCATGCCGCAGTGGGACGTGTTGAACTTCCTCGCCGATGCGGGTCGCCGATACCCGGGCTTCCGGCTGCTGCAAGAGGCCGAGGTGACCGAGCTGGTCCAGCAGGACGGCACCGTCGTCGGCGTGCGCGCGCGCACCGCGGACGGCCCTTTCGAGGTCAGCAGCAAGCTGGTCATCGCCGCCGACGGACGCAACTCACTCGCGCGCGGCTGTGGCCTGCTCGAGGTCGCGGCAAGCGTGGCCCCGATGGATGTGCTGTGGTTCCGGGTACGTAAGCCCGATGGTGACCGGCTGCCGACGGTGCGCAGCGGCAAGGGCTTCTTCATCGTCTGCATCGATCGCGGCGACTATCTCCAAGTCGCGTACATGATTCCGAAAGGCGGCTTCGACACGATCAAGGCCGCTGGGCTCACCGCATTCCGAGCCGACGTCGCCGCGATCTATCCGAGTCTCACCGGGCATCTCGATGCGGAGATCCGCAGTTGGGACGATGTGAAACCGCTCGACGTCCGGGTCGACAGGCTGCGCCGCTGGTATCGGCCGGGGCTGGTCGCCATCGGCGATGCCGCGCACGCGATGTCGCCGGCGGGCGGGGTGGGCATCAATCTCGCCGTCCAGGACGCGATCGCCGCCGCCCGCATCCTGGCGCCGCCGCTTGCCGCGGGCCGACGCCCCACCGTCGCCGAACTCCGCGAGATCCAGCACCGACGTCAATTGCCCATGCGGGTGGTGCAATTCGCACAGCTGCGACTGCTGTCGGATCTCTACCCGAACGCCGGGCGGCCCGGCACGGACAAGCCACTGCTGGTCCGGCTGCTGCGGCAGGTTCCCGGTCTACCACACGTCGTTGCCAGGGTCATCGGGCTCGGTCTGCGATCCGAACATGTGCCGCCGATAGCGGCGCACATTGAAACACCCACTGCCCCAACAAAGCTCAGGGAGAACCACTAGTGTCGACCTATCTGCTCATCCATGGAGCCTTCCACGGCGGCTGGTGCTGGCAGCGGGTGACGCCGCTACTCACGGCCGAGGGTCACACCGTCCACGCGCCCTCGCTCGTCGGGCTCGGCGACCGGGCCGAGTTGCTGACGTCGGAGGTCGGCCTCGACACCCATGTGCAAGACCTGGTCGAACTCATTGTGTCCGCAGACCTCACCGACATCGTCCTGGTCGGACACAGTTACGCGGGCATCGTCATCACCGCGGTCGCGGACGCGGTGCCGGACCGGATCGCCGAACTGGTCTATGTCGACACCTTCGTCCCCCGCGACGGCGAATCTGTCGCCGACATCATGCCCGGCATGGTCGAGGCGTTCATCGCGGCGGCGGCGACCGCAGGCGACGGCTGGCGGGTTCCGCCGCAAACCACACCGATGGGCGACGGTGGCCTCTACGGCGTGACGGACGAACCCGACCTCAGCTGGGTGGCCTCGATGCAGACGGCGCAGTCGCTCGCGACATTTCAACAGCCGTTGCGGCTGCGCAACCCGGACGACCTCGCGGCGATACCGGTGACCCACGTGCACTGCAGCGAGGGCGGCGAGGACTTCAAACAGATGCGCGCGGCGGGCCTGCCACGCACCTTTCCGCCCGCCGACTTCCCCGCCGCGCGCATCCATGTGCTACCGACCGGGCACGACTGCATGATCACCATGCCGCGCGAACTGGCAGGCCATCTCCTCGAACTCGCACCGGCGCGGGTCGAGAGCTGACCCGCGACGGCAACCTCCGATGCACTCACACGCTCGCGTCGTAGGCGGCGCGGGCGGCGAGCACCTCGGCCAGGTGCTCGCCCGACCAGTCCACGATGCTGCCGAACACGGGGGCCAGCGTCGCGGCCAGCGGGGTCGCGGCATACTCCACGCGCGGCGGCACCTCGGCGTAGTAGGTGCGGGCAACCAAGCCGTCACGTTCGAGCTGACGCAGGCGCTGGGTCAACACCTTCGGTGTCAGGCCGGGGATTCGCTGCTGCAATTCGGTGAAGCGCAGTCGGCCGTCATGGGTCAGCACCCACAGCACCTGCGTCGACCATCGCCCGAAGACGAGGTCGATCACCGGCGTGATCGGGCACGGATCCACAGTTGCGGTCACCGCCGCGCGGGGCACAGTGGTCATCGATCCTCCAGTCGAGCCGCTTTCCTCTTGGTAACTACTATACTTTGGAAAGTACTGTGAATCCCAGCAGCCGCACACACCGCATGAGTGAGCGAAAACCCAAGGGAGCACAGCAATGTCGACGACAGTGCACAACCGGCCGGGACTACCTACGCGATCCGGGAACCCGCCTCTCACGCGAGCGCACAATCCACACCAGCAACTCGATCAGACCGCGCCGACGATCCTGCAAGAGACCCTGTGGGCGCGCATGGCCACCCTCGATGGCGTCATCGTCGGCCGCAGCAGCGTATCCCTTGCCGACACCCGCGCACTGCATCTGCGACCGGCCGACGCCGGCGGTCCCGCCGAGGCCTTTCTGGCGGGCACCGAATTCGCGCACCTGCACGGGTCCGCCGACGGCAGCCTGCACATGTGCCTGCCGACCGAGGTCGTTGCGGAGGCGATCACCCGCGGCTGGGCGGAGCTGCATCCGATGGCGCGACAACGATTCCTGCCCGCGACGGTGGTGATGGTCTACGGGCCGCGCGACACCGACGAATTGAAGATCACTTGGCGGTTGGTCCGTGCCAGCTACCAGTTCGCCCGCGGAGCGCGCGGGCGAAACACCCAGCCCGTCGGCAACTGAGGAGATATCCGTGAACACCGCTCAGCCCACCACCTACCTCACACTGGCCGCCGACGCCCAGAATCTGCTGTTCCGCGAGGCGCGCACCGCCAACACCTTCGCCGACCATCCGGTCGACGACGAGCAGATCCGTGACATCTACGAACTCGTCAAGTACGGGCCGACCTCGATGAATCAGCAGCCGCTTCGCGTTGTGCTCGTGCGTAGCCCGCAGGCGCGCGCCCGCCTCGTCACTCACATGATCGACAACAACAAGCCCAAGACCGCCGGCGCGCCGCTGACCGCAATTCTGGCCGCCGACTTGAACTTCCACGATCAGCTGCCCAAGGTGTTCCCGCACGCACCGGATGCCAAGGACTACTTCGCCGACGTCGCCTACCGCACGGAATCAGCACGCTTCAATGCCCTGATCCAGGTCGGCTACTTCATTCTCGGCATCCGCGCCGCCGGGCTGGCGGCAGGCCCGATGAATGGCTTCGACGCCGCGGGCGTCGACAAGGAGTTCTTCCCCGACGGAAACCACAGCTCGCTCGTCGTGGTCAACATCGGCAAGCCGGGACCGAACGCCTGGTTCCCGCGTTCGCCTCGGCTCGACTACGACGAGGTCGTGACGACGGCATAGTTTCCCGGCTGATTCGGACAGGGTCCCCGGCCGTCGCGGGGTCCCTGTCCCGATCGGTGGCTCGAGCACCGGACTGTCCGAACTTTTCGGAGATGCCAGAGACCGGCGATTCGCCGGTCCTGGGTATAGGCTTTCGTCTGCCAGTCGGCAGAGGTCCACGGACGCCCGTGGGTGCGCTGGCGGCAATCGGGTGCAGGCCGCCCGAATAGGGATCGGAGATGGTGTTGCTCGAGGTGTCGCTCGACGGAAGCATCGCGACGATCTCCACCGGATCCAGCGAAGGCCTGCTCTCCGAACTGGTGGAGCACCTGCGGCAGAACCGGACGATCCTGCGCGAGGAATGGGCGCGCCGCATCACTGAAGCACAGCTACTCACCGCGATGACACCCGATGAGATGTTCTCCGAGGCGACATCGGTGTACGACAACTATGTCGCGGTGCTGGAGACCGGTTCCGTGGAAGCGCTGCAGGCCTACGCACGCGATCTCTCCGAACGCATCATTCCGCGTGGTGTGGAAACCGATGAGGTCCTCGGTATCGTGCTGTTGCTGCGCGATGTGCTCGCGCGCTCGTTGTTCGAGAAATACCAGGGCGACTTCGATCTGCTCAACCAGGTACTCGACGCCTACGAACCGGCCGCCAACCGCATCGCCAACACCGTGGGCGTCTCCTTTGTCCAGGAACGCGAGCGCATCATCCGCCAACAGCAGGAAGCGATCCGGGAGTTGTCGACTCCCGTGCTGCAGGTGCGTGAGCAGCTGCTGATCCTGCCGATCATCGGTGTGCTCGACGGGCAGCGGGCCCGTCAGCTCACCGAACAGCTGCTGAGCGCCATTCGACACAATCGCGCCAAGGTCGTCGTCATCGACATCACCGGTGTGCCGACGATCGACTCCACCGTCGCCAACCACCTCGTCCAGACGGTCGAAGCATCCGGGCTGATGGGCGCGAGCGTGATCATCACCGGCCTGTCCTCGGAGATTGCGTTGACGTTGGTGACGATCGGGTTGGACCTGTCGAAGATGAACGCCGTCGGCGACCTGCAGGGTGGCATCGAGGAGGCCGAACGCCTGCTCGGCTACGACGTCACCCGCAGTGGCACCGGAGATTTTCTGCATACGGGCGAACGCTGAGCAGACCGTGCGGTCGAGCGGGCATCGACAATCCATAATGTCGGCAAAAGCGCCCGCATATCACGTCGGTGGTGACGTACGGTGTCCGTCGAAGACCGAGCACTCATGAAAGTGGTTGTGCCCGAGCCGGAATCGCGAGGAGGAAACATGAGCTCCCGGTTGTTGCTGCGGCGTCTCGGCACGCTGGCGCTGGCATACGTGATGACGGTGACGATCGCGGCATGCGAGGACAGCCGTTCCGAAGCACCACCGGCCGGCGAAGAAGCGTTCGTCTCCGTCACCGAGGTGGATCCGACGATCCTCGTCGATGCTCGCTATTTCGGGCAGCACAATTTCCTCGGTACCCGCGTGGCCGGATATGAGGCGCCCAAGTGCCTGTTGACCAAGCAGGCGGCATCGGCCCTCGCCCAGGTGCAGCTGGAGTTGCGGCCGATGAATCTCACACTGAAGACCTACGACTGCTACCGCCCGCAGCGCGCCGTCGACCACTTCGTTGCTTGGGCCCGCGATCTCGCCGATGTGAAGATGAAGGCCGAGTTCTACCCTGCGGTGGACAAAGCGAATCTGTTCCGAGACGGCTACATTGCCGAGAAGTCGGGCCATAGTCGGGGCAGCACGCTGGACCTCGCCATTGTGGCGCTGCCCGCGCCCGAGGCCGAGCAGTATCACGAGGGCGATCCGCTGCGTGAGTGTTTCCGGCCCGCGGATCAGCGATTCCGTGACGACATGCTCGATTTCGGCACCGGATACGACTGCTTCGATCCCGCGGCGCACACCGCGAACCCGGCCGTCGGCGGCACCCAGCGGGCAGTGCGCACGCTGCTGACGAACCTGATGGACGAGCACGGGTTCAAGAACCTCGCCGAGGAATGGTGGCATTTCACCCTGAGGGAAGAACCCTTCCCACAGACCTACTTCGACTTCCCCGTCCGCTGAGACCGCCCCCGCCGGCCGTTCAGGGCAGCGGAGCCGTCGTCGCGTTCGTACGCTCCACGTATTCGTCGTTGATCAGGTGGTAGGCCTGCCCCAGATCGTCGAGGGCCTGCCGCCATCGGGATTCGGCGTCACCGTCGCCGGGATTGCGGCTCAGCGCCAGCAACGTCTCGGTGGCATCGGCCGACCGCGCCGCGGCATCGAGCAGAATCGGCGCGGGATCGACCGTCGTCTCGGCGGCCAACGCCTCGATACGGTCGCGCAGCCGGCGTGCGTCTACACCTGCTTGCACGCAAGCATTCGCATAGGGCGCCTGCCGGGCGCTCATCGCGGCAGCGCGAGCGACCTCGTCCGAGGTCGTCGCCGTGGCGAGCACCTGGCGCATTTCGCCACCCAGCGCGTGATACAGCAACCCCACCAACAACGACCGCTCCGAATCGGGCCCGCGAAGACCCGTGCTGTCCGGCTCGCCGATCTCCACAGGATCTATGTGCAGAATCGCCAGCACGGCCCGCAACTGTGCGATCGTCACCATCGTGTAGCGCTCCCCATCCGTCGCAGCGGCCCTCGGCCGCACCATGGGACCCTGGCAAAACAGTAAGGTCCGGACAAAACCGGCGGACCATTAACCCGCCCGTAGCCACTTTGCCGGTCCGGCGAGTGCATAAAGGCCAACTCGGGTGTCCTCAGCCCGCCACTACCGCGACGACCGACCGGTTCTCGACTCCGCTGGGCACGGTGCCCGCCTCGCTCAGTGCACCGGCAAGATGGTCCGACAGCATCTCGCACATGGCGGCCAGCTGGTCCTTGCGGTCGGAGTCGAGGGCGTCGAAAACCAGGCTCCGCACCGTGTTCAGGTATTCCGGAGTCGCTTGGTCCACCTTCCGACAGCCATCCGCGGTGATGACGGCGTACACCCCGCGCAGTCCCGCTGCGGCGCTGCGCACCGCCCAACCCCTGCGCTCCAGCTTCGACACGGCATGGGACAACCGCGGTGTCGAGGCGTTCGCCGCGCCGGCCAGTTCGGTCATGCGCATCCGATGATCGCACTCTTCCGACAGCAGCTCCAGCACACGGTATTCGAAATGGGTGACCCCGAATTCGCGTTGCAGCAAGCCATCCAGGACACCCGGCAGGCGTGTCGTCAGCGTCACCATCGCCCGCCAGGCCCGCTCTTCGGTGTGATCGAGCGCCGTCGCCATGTCTTGCCCCCGCTTTCAGCCAAGTGACATCGAGTCCCGTGTTCGGATGTGCACCGCGTCGGCTACCCGACGCGACGACAATAGTTTGCCGTGCCTTCGCTGGATCCACGAAACCCTATATAAACGAGCGAACACTGTCCATGGGTTGGACAGATTCTGAGATGTGGTTGTCCGCCGGGTCTGTCACGACCCGATCCCTGCGTATCGTGCGGTCGCCGACGCCGACGCTTGTCTACCGCGCCTGCAAATGCCACCCCGGCCCAGCGGAGATCGGCTGGCCGTCGCGTCCTCGTAGACGATATATGCCGGGCTCGGATCGACCTCGAAGCAGTCGATTCGCCGTCGTCGGCGAAGCACAGGTCGATGTCCGACAGCTCGAGACCGAGTCGGCGTGTCAACCGGACGCATTGCTCGCCAACCCTGTCCGGGATGGTCACGCTGATCGAACACAACATGAGCGAGACCGGCAAACGACAGCTCGCGCGCCACCACTGTGAATGGCCGGCCCCTTCTCCGCCGGGCCATGATGGTGGTGACAGGCGTACACGCGCCCGTCGACGGTCGACGGGCACTCGAGCGGGCCTGATCCGGCCATGGTGTGCGCGCCGAGCGAGATCCCCTGTGCCGCTCGGGACTTCAGCGCTGCCACGAATGCTCGATTGAGCCGCACGAACGAAGCCGCCGTGGTTAGGTTCATCTGGTTCGGAATGGGTGTGACAAGGTTGTGCAGGAGAATGGACGATGACGGGTTCTGAGTCGGTGGGCTTCGACACGACCAAACCGAGCATCGCGCGCGTCTACGACGCGCTACTGGGCGGGACGGACAACTATCCCGCCGATATTGCGGTCGTCGAGCATCTTGCCGAGACGCTGCCGGAGATCAGTGAAGTCGCCCAGGTGAATCGGGCCATGCTCGGTCGCGGCGTCCGGTACCTCGCGGGCACGGCAGGCATCACACAGTTCCTCGATCTCGGCGCCGGGCTGCCCACCATGGAGAACACTCACCAGGTCGCGCAGGCGTTGCAATCGGGCGCGAAAGTCGCCTATGTCGACATCGATCCGGTCGCGTTGGCACATGGTCGCGCGTTGGTGGAGAACAACGAAGGGACGGTGGTCGTGGCCGCGGACCTGCGCACCTCCACCGAAGTTCTCGACGATCCCGCGGTTGGGCAGACGATCGACTTCACCAGCCCGGTCGCTGTCATGCTCGTCGGGATCTTGCATCACCTCCGCGACGATGAGGATCCAGCGGCCATCGTCGACAGCTATCTCAGTGCCGTGCCCTCAGGCAGCCACCTGTTCATCACCCACTTCTGCGACTCGGGCCCGGAGGCACGCGCGCTGGAGAAGTCGTTCCTGGAATTCCTCGGCACCGGCCGGTTCCGAACGCACGAGGAGGTACTCGACCTTTTCCGGGGTCTGGAACTGGTCGAGCCCGGTCTCGTGTACCTGCCCGAGTGGCGGCCCGCCGATGGAGACCCCGGCGAGCTGACCATCACCCAACGGCTGATGGTCGGCGGGATTGCGCGCAAACCCTGAGGGTCGTCCGCTGCGTTGGCGCGCGGATCATGGCGCCTGAAAGTACTATGTACGTACGCAGAAAGTAGTGTGCGACGGGATGCCGGTCCCACCACCGCCACTACTGGAGGTGAACTATGCGCGTACGGAGATTCGGCGAGCTCGAAGCGGTCATCATGGACCGAGTGTGGGATCGCGACGAACCGACTACTGTCCGTGGGATTCTCGACGAGATCAGCGCCGAACGCGAGATCGCGTACACCACGGTGATGTCGACCATGGACAATTTGCACCGCAAAGGCTGCCTCGAGCGGGAACGCGTCGGCAAGGCATACTGGTATCAACCCACGCTGACCCGTGAGCAGTACAGCGCAAGTCTGATGCACGAGGCCCTCCATGGCGGTGGCCGATCAGATCTCGTGCTGGCCTATTTCGTCGAGCAGATCGATGCCGAGGAATCAGCGGGACTGCGTGCTGCGCTGCGACTTCGGCGAGATCTGCCGCAGCCGAGGTCGGCGGGAAGCCTGTCCCAGCAACAGTGAACGCGGCCGGCGACATCGAAGGGTGTCGGAGGACTCGGGGGGCTTGCCACACATGGCAATGCGACTCACACTACGCCCGCTGCCGTACACACCGGACAGCCGCCGCCGCACGCAATGACAGGTCCGGTTCAACAGCTTTCCGACACAACACCTTTCACAGCCGACCCGACCGGGATTCCTGGACGCACCCCACTTCCTGGACAAGCAGATATTACGTATGTAGATAGTAGGTGTCCGCTAGGTTAAGTGCATTCGCGGTGCGCCGCACGGCTCGACGCCGATCGACAGGAGGAACGCCTTGATGCGTTTTCACGCATTCAAGACTTCGAAACAGCGCAGCACCGAGCTATGCGCCCGGATCCGACGACCTGTCGCACAGCGGGCCGCCGGATGAGCGAGGCGGTCTGCCTGATCCTCTCCAGCTTCGCCGTCGCCGTGCTGGCTCCACGCCCCCTCGCGCGACTCACCCACCGCGGCATTGCGCCACAGTTCGAGCTGGTCGCGTGGCTGAGCGCGATCGGGTCGGTAATCGTCTCATGGACCGTGGTCCCGGTGATCGTCATCGCCTACGTGATCGTTGATTTGGCCGAGCCGGGCCGCCCGGTCCTCGACAGCTGCTACACCCAACTGCACGACGCCGCCACCGGTCACTACGGAGTCCTGGTGCAAGGCGGGTTCATCGCACTGACGGGGTTCGCCATGTGCGCAGGAGTGGTGCTGCTCGTCCGCGTCGGACGGTGGTTTCTCCTGGCCCGCAGCACCACCCACGAGCACGCGCGTATGGTTCGAATAGCCGGGCGGCACGATGCCGGATTGGATGCCATAGTGCTCGAGGTCGCCCAACCGGCCGCCTACAGCGTGGCGGGCAAGCCACACACCGTCGTCGTCACGCGCGGCGCGATCGCCGCTCTCGACCAGCACCAGTTGCGTGCCGTATTGGAGCACGAGCGTGCCCACCTCGCCGGTCGGCACCATTTGTGGCTCGCACTGACGCGAGGGCTCGCGGCCAATCTCTCCCGGATCGAGCTGTTCACCCTCGGCGCGGGCGAAGTCGCCCGACTCCTGGAGATGTGCGCAGATGACGCGGCCGCGCGCGTGCACGGCCGAACGGCCGTATTGCGCGCCCTGCTCACCCTTTCCGGCATCCCCGAAGCCGCCTCTGCGGTGCTCGGCATGAACGGGGTCGACCTCCCCGCGCGCGTCGAGCGGCTGATCCCACCGATCGAACCGCGGCCGGGAGTTCGCGCCCACCTCGCCCTGGGAGTTGTTGTCGCACTGGTCATTATCGGGCCGCTCGCGTCGGCAACCTTGGCCGCCATAGGCATTGCCGTCTCCGCCCCGCTGCTCGGCTGATCGTCGCCATCGACTATGCCCCGTTGCGCACGGCATCGGTCGCGGGCTGTGCAGAAGGTATTCGAGCGGGAGTGACCCCAGGTAGTGCCGATTGCCGATCCGAGGATCCGACTGTCGGATGAAACATTCTGATCACGCAATCTTGCGTATCACGCAAGATTGGATATTGTCGGAAGCATGGCATTCGTGCTCGGATTGCGGGAACGTAAGAAGCTGGCGACCCGTGAAGCGCTGGGATTCGCCGCACTACGGCTGGCAGTGGAACGAGGGCTCGATGATGTTCTCGTCGAGGACATAGCTGCTGCGGCAGGCGTTTCGACGCGTACGTTCAACAACTATTTCACCAGCAAGTACGAGGCCATCTGCGCGCTCGCGGTGGATCGGTCGCGGCGGATCGCGGACGGGCTACGTGAGCGGCCGGGCACGGAGGCACTGTGGCCCGCCGTCATCCACGCGGTGCTGACCGAGTTCCGTGACGCCGAAATCCCCGATCCGGCCTGGACGAAGGGCGTGCGGCTGATCACTCGCGCGCCCGCGCTGCAAGGCGAATACCTCAAGGCACAGGCCGTGATCCAGGAAGCGCTCGCCGAAGCCATCGCCGAGCGGACCGATCGGGATCCCGACGCCGACATGTTCCCGCGGATCATGGCGGGCGCCATCTCCGCCGCACTGCATGTGGCTATCAACCGGTGGGTCGACTCCGACCCACCCGTTGCGGCGCTGCCCATCATCCGGGAAGCGTTGCAGCAACTTTCGTTACTTCCAGGAGCCTTTCCGATGGACATTCCGACCAACCACACCCTCACTGTTCCCGGCGCGAGTTTGCACTACGAAATCCGCGGCGCAGGTCCACTTCTGCTGCTGATCCCCGGCGGCAACGGTGAGGCGGGCACCTTCAACGCGCTCGCCGAGCGGATGGCCGACCGTTACACGGTGGTCTCCTACGATCGGCGCGGATTCTCGCGCAGCCCGCTCGCCGGACCTCCGGAAGACCGGGTGACGGCCGACGGCGCCGATGCCGCAGCATTGCTCGACCACTTGACCGATCAGCCCGCCTATGTGCTCGGCAGCAGCTCCGGTGCGGTCGTCGCGCTGGAACTGCTCAGCAAACACCCCGAGCTGATCGACACGGTGGTCGCACACGAACCGCCGCTGGCCGGTCTGTTGCCGGATGCCGACAAGTGGCTGGCATTCCTGGACGGCATCCACGAAAAGAGCCACAGCGAAGGCACTCCCGCGGCAATGGCGGCCTTCGGCGCGGGTATCGGCCTACAGATGGGCGGGCGCCCGCCGGCCGAGGATCGGTCACCCGAGGCAGCGGCGATGTCCGCACGGATCCAGCAGAATCTGAAATTCTGGATGGAACACGAACTTCGCCAATACCCCCGCTACACACCGGACTTCACGAGTTTGCAGGCCGCGGCCGGCAAACTGGTGCTCGCCACCGGTCACGATTCGGCGGACACATTCACCGCCGAGCCGAATGCCGTTCTCGCCGAACAGCTCGGGCTGGACGTGGCGGAGTTCGCGGGCAATCACGTCGGCTACATTTTCGCCGCCGACGAGTTCGCCGCGCAACTGGCGGACTTGCTGACCAGCCGGGCCGGGGCCACCGCATGACCGCACCGTGCGGTGCACCACGACAAGTCGCTGTCTGCGGACCACGTGACTGCACCCACGCGGACGCGATACATGCCGCCGAAGTCGGTCTGCTTCTTGCCGAAGCGGGGGTGACGGTGCTGTGCGGTGGCGGCGTCGGGGTGATGGCCGCTGTCGCCGAAGGCGCCTCTCGCACAGGCGGACTCGTCATCGGTGTCCGCCCCGACACCGACCGCAGCGCGGTCTGCGCGGGACTGTCAGCCGTGCTCTATACGAACATGGGTGAGGCGAGGAATGCGATTCTTGTGCGCTCCGCCGACGCGGTGATCGTCATCGGCGGATCATGGGGCACACTCTCCGAACTCGCCCTCGCCCACCACCGCGGAGACATCCCCGTGGTCTGTCTCGGCGGCTGGCAACTCCGCGACGCGGGTGGAAACCCCATCGACGCAGGACAAGTCGCTACCGACCCGGCCGACGCAGTCCGCCGGGCGCTCGACCCGGCCGGCTGATCGAGCGACCGACAGACAGACACACCACGGAACCAATTCAGGACAGGGCTCACAGCGGAGCGATCGAGGCCGCCTCCACTCGGCGTTCGGATTCCTGACTGTGCGGCTTTCCCTCGTTGGCTCAGCCCGGATATCAGACACCGCGAGCGAAGTCCGCCAATAGTGAAGGCACAGCGGAGTCGAACCCGGCGACATCGACCATTCCGGCGTCAGACGGGTCCGCAATGGTGAAGTTGGTGGCTGTCATGCCGACCACCACCAACTTCGTATCCGGGTTGATCTCGCATCGATACTGCTGCAATGCCTGATGCGAATGCATGCCCAGCCCAGGTTTCGCTGTCGGTGTATAGGGAGAACACATCGACCTCGAGCTTGCGCTGCAGTGCACACAAGATCGGCAGCGAACAGTCGACCTCGGGTTCGGCCCCGGGTGGGGCGTGCGGAGGACAGGGAGATGGGCGTGTAAACGCCGGCCGGGGTTTCCGTTGCAGGGTAACCGACCGGCTTCGGCCCGCCTCCGCCGTCGACAATGAGTGGACGAGGAGGGTGGTCGTGGTGTTGGCGACCGGGTTTGCCGCTCGGCTACGACGGCAGTGCGGATCGGCCTGGATGTTGCGGTACCAGCGACCTTCCGTACCTGACCACGACATGGTCCGCGATAGTCACCAGTGACTGCGGCGCCGCTGTGGTGAACTCAACCAACGTGACCGGACTGTCTGCGTGGCGAGCGCTCCCAAGCACGGTGAAGTCGGCGATTGCCGCCGCAGTGGTGGAGAAATCACAGACCGCGCCGAGCCTCGGTCAACGCGAATAACGGCAGATCGCGGTGCTTGTTCACCCACATACCCGTCGGAAAAGGCGTAGTGGCAGCGGTAAAAACAACGTTAAGGTAAGAAGCGGGTGTGCCGGGAAGTCTGGTCGGCGGTGCTTCGTCGTGTGACCTCGCGAAAGGACATCCCGTGTCTACTCGGCAGTGCCGACACGGCCGACCCCGACATCGCTCACAGGCGACGATCGTTGGTAGGCGACGCCGGTGAGCACCGTCGAACCCTTCGCCCTCGTAGTGCTGATCACCGCCCTGGTAGGCATCGCCGCGGTGCTGTCGAACCGACTCGGCGCGTGGCTACCTGTGCCGACACCGGCTCTGTTTCTGGTCGGTGCCGCCGTGGCCTCCGACGTCTGGCCACAACTGGGGCGAATACCGATCAGCGCCGTCGAGCATGTGGCGACGGTCGCCCTGGCGATCATCCTGTTCGACGGCGGCATGCAAATCGGATGGAAACGCTTCCGATCCGCCGCGGGCGCGATCGTCTGGATCGGCGTGGCCGGAACCTTCGTGACAGCAGCGGCCCTCGCCGCCGCCGCACACCTGCTCTTCGGCTTCGACTGGCGGATAGCGCTACTGCTCGGCACCGCACTCGCACCGACCGATCCGGCAGTGGTGTTCTCGGTACTGGGCAACCGCGAAATCTCCGGCCGCAGCGGCGTGCTGCTGCAAGGCGAGTCCGGCGCCAACGACCCGGTCGGCATCGCCCTACTGATCGCGCTACTGGGTGCCACAACATTCGACACCCAAGCCATCGCGCACGCCACCGGCGAGTTCGGGCTGCAAATGGTCGTCGGTGCCACCGTCGGTGTCACGGGAGGGTTGGGCCTGCTGTTGTTCATGCGTCGCATACCCCTGCCCGCCGCCGGGCTCTACTCCCTGCGAGTTCTGATGTGTGCCTTGGCGATCTACGGCGCGGCCACCCTCGCCCACGGATCCGGATTCCTCGCCGTCCTCGTCGCAGGCATCGTCATCGGAGATCAACGCGCACCCTACAAAGCCGAAATCGCACGGTTCCACTCCGCACTGGCAAACCTCGCCGAGATCGTCGTATTCGTCATGCTCGGGCTCACAATCCAACTCACCGGCCCCGACGGAATCAGCCAAGGCGGCGCCTGGCTGATCGGCCTCGTGCTCGCCGTTCTACTGACCCTGGTGATACGACCACTGCTCGTCGGCGCGCTGCTATGGAAGGTGGACCTCGCCCGCGGCGAGCGGGTATTCGTGCTGTGGACCGGACTCAAAGGCGCAGTACCAATCCTGCTCGGCACCTTCATCGTGCACGCGGGCATCACCGACAGCCATCGCGCCTACGAAATCATCTTCATCGTCGTCGCGTTCTCCGTCATCGTCCAAGGAGGCCTCGTCCCAACCCTCGCCCGGCGACTCGGCGTGCCCCTGCGCACCGTCGACCCCGAACCATGGGGCATCGGAGTGCGCTTCCGGCACGAACCACACGCACTACACCGCTACACCATCACCCCCGGCTCACTCGCCGACGGCAGCACCCTCGCCGACCTCCCCTCCGACGACATCTGGATCAGCCTCATCATCCGCGACGGCCGACTCGTCGCCGGAGCAGCCGACACCACCCTGCACGCCGACGACGAAGTCCTCGTCATACTCCCCGACTCCGAAACAAGCCCACACATCACCGCCATCTTCACCGACCCCAAACCCAACCCCACCGGACGCCCACCAGAGACACTTTGACACCACAGACCGCCCACCCCACGCAATCCGGTGAACATCGGCACGATCCGCAACGCCGCAGCATCACACTTCGACGCGGCTTTGGTGCCATCGCGGGGTCGGCAGTCCAACAGCATCTCCGACCGCAGCCGGTGAGGGACCCGGTTCTCGCTGAACCCGTCCAGGAGGGCGGGCACGACGCTGTCAGTCGTGTTCAGCCGCGTACTGCTCGCGCCAGCGGTCGATCAGCGGGACCAGCTCGTTGGTCATGTAGGCGTAGAAGTCCTGCATTTCATATAGGCGGTGTGCGGTGACGGTGTCCTCACTGGTCGCGTCGATGCCTTCCTGGGCCGCGGTGCGCATGGTGGCCAGCATCGTGTTCTGCTGCGACATCAATGCCGCCCACGCGCCTCTGCGGAAGCGATAGTGGTCGCGGCGGCTGCCCGGGGCCGGCACGCGTTCGATCAACCCGACCGGGATGAGATGTTTGATCGCGGTCGAGACCGCGCCGGAGCTGATCGAGAGTTCCTCGCACAGATCGGCGGCGGTCATCGTGTCCTGCTCGGTGTAGAGCAGGGCTGTCATCACCCGAGCGGTGGATCGCTGCATGCCGCCGCCGTCGGACAATATCAAGGCCAGCTTCTCCGCGGCTGCCCGCAATCGCTCGTTGGTTCCCACGTGTTCAAACGTAGCAAACCTCCAACTGTTCCGAATATTTACAGATCTCTGAAACTTCAGTACGATTGAATGATGGTGAACGTGATTGAGCTTCAAGGGCTCAGCAAGACCTACGGTTCGGTCCGAGGTCTGGTCGAGTTATCCCTGGAAGTCCGCAGCGGCGAGGTGTTCGGTTACCTGGGCCCGAACGGAGCAGGCAAATCGACAACCATCCGGCTGCTACTCGACTTGATCCGCCCAACCGGCGGCTCCGCCCGGGTTCTGGGCCTTGACCCACGGGCGGACGCAGTGGCGTTACACGCGAGGATCGGGTACCTCGCTGGAGACTTCGTCGTACCGGGCCGCCAGCGCGTTGGTGCGACGCTGCGATTCCTGGCCGCTCTACGCGGCGGCGTCGATGCGCAACGGATCGACTCGCTGTGTAAACGGCTCGAATTGGATCAGGGCGCACTGGTCAAAACCCTCTCCAAGGGCAACCGGCAGAAGCTCGGGCTGGTGCAGGCGTTCATGCATTCCCCGGAGCTGCTGATCCTGGACGAGCCGACCTCGGGTCTAGACCCTCTCGGTCAGCAAACCTTCCTGGAGATGACCGCCGAAGCGGCGGCCAACGGTCAGACGGTGTTCATGTCGAGCCACATCATGAGTGAAGTCGAGGCGGTCGCCGACCGGGTCGCCATCATCCGTGAAGGGAGCCTGGTGGCGCTGAACACGGTGACAGGGCTGCGCGCCAACGCCGTTCGCAATATTGAGGTCACCTTCACCGAACCGGTCACCCTCGCCGAGTTCACGACAATCCCGAATGTGACCAGCATCGAAGTGGAGGGCACCACCCTGCGTTGTCAGGTAAGCGGCAGCCCGGACGCTTTGCTGCGGACTCTCGTGGCACACCAGGTCGTCGCTTTGTCGGTGACCGAACCCGCGCTCGAAGACCTGTTCCACGGCTACTACACCGGAGAATCCGATGCTGCCTGACATCTACACCCAGACAATTACCGACAATCGCCGCTCGCTGGTCGCGTGGTCGGCCGGCATCGCCGCAGTCGGTCTGATGTACGCCGGGTTCTACCCACAAGTGGCGAGCGGCGGAATGGCCGACGCGGTGCAGAACTACCCCGATGCGATGCGTGAAGCGCTGCGCCTGGACGACATGTCCTCGGCCGCAGGCTATCTCGGCTCCAGCGTGTTCGGGCTCCTGCTGCCGCTGCTGGCGATGATCTTTGGTGTCACCTTCGGTGCCCGCGCCATCGCGGGCGACGAGGAATCCGGATACCTGGACCTGTTGCTCGCGTACCCGGTCAGCCGAACCCGGCTCGCGCTGCAACGCTTCACCGCTCTGGTCACCGGCGCTGTCGCGATCGGGATGCTGGTCTTTCTCGGCATGCTGACGATCCGATCCGCTGCTGATCTCGACTCGATCAGCGTCGGCGAGTTTGCGGCCCAATGCCTCAACCTGGCCCTGCTGGCAATCACCTTCGGTGCACTGGCAATCGGCCTCGGCGCCGCCATCGGACGTCGCGGACCCGTCCTCGCCGGTGCCGCAGGAATCGGGGTACTCACCTACGCCGCCTACAGCCTCGCCAGTGTCCTCGGCGCCGACTGGCTGAAATACCTGTCACCGTTCCACTACTACATCGGCGGCGAGCCGTTGCGGAATGGAATGCAATGGGCCGACGCCGCAACCCTTTTGGCTATCTCAGCGGTCCTGTCAACCGCGGGCCTGGCCTGGTTCAACCAGCGCGACCTCAACTCCTGAACAGCTCGAGGGTGCCGACGCCACGGCGGGCGGCGCCCTCGAACCGTCGCCCCTCTAGCCCTACGACCGGAGATGAACCGGCTCAGTTCGTAGTGGTGTCGAGCAGCAGGACGGACTCGGCGAGGTGTCCGTCGCAGCTCTACCACCGTCACCCGGTACCGGTGGGTGGACTGTGGTGCGCGCTGACTGCCATTGCTGCGGAGGCCGACAGGGCAGATCTGTTGTGGTGGTGGATCGTAGACGGTTGTCGGTTTGCCTCAAACATGCTTTTACGGCATCTTTACGGGTGGTGCGCCGGGAAGTCTGGTCGGCAACCCGGTCCGTGACCACGGGTCGGGCAGTCCGGTCATGGGGAGACTGCTGGTGCTTACCTTTACCGACGGCGGGGCAGTATCCGATCCAGCGGCTGGTGCCGACAAGGGCAGATGTACCTCGACAGGGGTCGGCCGAGCCGTATCGTGCACATGTGCACGCAAGTCAGATAGCCGAGGACTATCCGTCGGTGACCAAGGACTCCGATGCGCTGGCCGCAGCGAAGCTGCTGGCCGAGCATCGACTACCTGGCATCGTGGTAACCGACGGCGATCGCGTGCCGCGAGCAGTACTGCCTGCCTCGCAGGTGGTGCGCTTCCTGGTGCCGGGATACGTGCAGGACGACCCATCGCTGGCGGGGGTGTTATCGGAGTCGGTGGCCGATCGGGTCGCGGATGCATTGCGCGGCAAGACCGTCGGCGAACTGCTCCCGAAGTCGACATCGAAACCGGTCATGCCGGTGGTCCGCGCCGACGACACCGTGATCGAAGTCGCCGCGTTGATGGCGCGGTGCCGATGCCCGCTGGTCGCGGTGGTCGACGGGACACAGATGGTCGGTGTCATCACCGCATCGCGGTTGCTGCAGGTAGCCCTCGCCGCCACGTGAGCGGGGACGGTCGCGCGGGTGACCGGCGGTGACCGCGATCGCGGTCACCGCGTTCGTAGTGGCGTATCTGTTGATCGCCACCGAACGCATCCACAAAACCAAAGCCGCCCTCGGTGGCGCCGCGATCGTCCTCGCCGCAGGTGTACTCGACTCGGGGGAGGCGTTCTTCTCCCACGACACCGGGATCGACTGGGATGTCATCCTGCTGCTGTTCGGGATGATGATCATCGTCGGGGTGCTCCGCCAAACCGGCGTATTCGAATTCACCGCGATCTGGGCAGCCAAGCGCGCCAAGGGATCCCCGGTGCGGGTGATGATACTGCTGGTACTCATCACCGCGGTGGCATCAGCGTTCCTGGACAACGTCACCACCGTGCTGTTGGTCGCACCTGTGACGCTCCTGGTATGTGACCGCCTCGGGATCAAGCCCACACCGTTCCTGATCGCCGAAGTGCTGGCATCCAACATCGGCGGCGCGGCAACCATGATCGGCGATCCACCCAACATCATTGTCGCCAGCCGAAGTGGGTTGTCCTTCAACGACTTTCTCATCCACATGACACCGATCGTCGCGATCGAGTTCGCGGTGTTCACCCTGATCCTGCCCAGGCTGTTCCGCGGCTCCTTCGACGCCGACCCCGATCGGATCGCCGACGTAATGGCAGTCGACGAACGCGAAGCCATCCGCGACCGGCCGCTACTTGTCAAATGCGGTGTCGTGCTGCTGGCGGTGTTCACCGGGTTCGTCGGTCACTCGGTGCTACATGTCGATCCGGCTGTCATGGCACTGCTCGGCGCCGGGGTACTGGTGCTCATCTCGGGCACCGAACCCGAGGACTATCTCTCCGGTGTCGAGTGGGAGACGTTGCTGTTCTTCGCCGGACTGTTCGTCATGGTCGGGGCATTGGTCAAGACCGGGGTCGTAGAGGCGATGGCGCGATGGGCCGCCGACGCCACCGGCGGCAACGCTCTCCTCGCGGTGATGCTGATCCTGGTGGTGTCCGCACTGTTGTCAGGCATCATCGACAACATTCCGTACGTGGCCACAATGAGCCCGCTGGTCGCCGATCTCGCCGGCGGTATCGACAACCGGGTACACGCGGATGCGCTGTGGTGGTCGCTGACCTTGGGCTCGGATTTCGGTGGCAACCTGACCGCAGTCGGCGCCAGCGCCAACGTCGTCATGCTCGGCATCGCGGCCAGGTCCGGGTCACCGATCTCATTCTGGGAGTTCACCCGCAAGGGCGCGGTGGTCACTGCAATCACGATCGTTGTCGCCGCACCGTATCTGTGGTTGCGCTACTTCGTATTCAACTAGGACAGTTTGGCGCAGCGGCGGCTTGTGGCACCGCGGTCGCTCTGACAGAGGGGGTAACCCATGTTCGTTACGCTTCGCGACGCGAGTGGGGCGGGTCTAGATCACCTCACCGTGGCTCTGGGCTGGGATCCGGTCCGTCGGCGCCGCTGGTTCGGCCCCCGCAGCGAGGACATCGATCTTAATGCGGCGGCCCTGTTGTTCGCCGGTGACCAGATCGTGGAGGTCGTCTACCACGAGCAGCTCATCTCACGCGACGGCTCGGTGCGACACCTCGGCGACAGCACAAACGGGGAAGGTAAGGGCGACAACGAAATAATTGCTGTCGACCTGACAAGGTTGGCGCCCGAGGTCACGACCGTGATCTTCATCGTCACCTCGTACTCGGGTCAAACCTTCGAGCAGATCGAGAATGCGTTCTGCCGGGTGGTCGATGGCGGGTCAGGTATCGAAATCGCCCGCTACGATCTCAGCGGCGGCGGGTCGTATACCGGCCTGGTGATGGGCAAAGTGGTTCGCTCCAACGGAGTTCGGCAGTTCGAGTCGATCGGCGAGGGCATCCGGGCAAGACATCCCGTCGAGGCGATTCCGCAGCTGAGAGTCTTCCTGACATAGCCGCATCGCCCTCTAGCCGATTCGCGAGTGGATCGAAGATTGCCGCAGCTTCGCAGCGGCCAACAGCGGCCTTTCTCGAACCGGTCGGCGACAAACCCAGCTCCTGACCTCCTACGGCCGACACGCGCCCACGTAGCCACCTGTCCCGCAACTGAAAGGGGAGTATCTCCGCTGATGTCGATACTTCCAGAGGTTCCCGTAAACAAGCCGCTGGACTTCGGCCCCGGCCGGGGTGAGCTATGACCGATTCCGCCGTATTGCGGCATACCGGAGGGCGAACCACGCAAACAGTAACGCGGCGATGCTGGAGAAGACCAGATTGATGGTGACCCCGACAGTGGGATCAACGCCAAGGCGTTGCAGCTGTTGGGTTTTCACCCAGTCGATGCCGTGGACGAGTTCGAAGATCGTCGCCGCCATGGCAATCCACTGGCCCCCCAACAGGATTACCGCGGCCGAACTCACCCATCTACCGCCGCGCAACACCATCGCGGCGGCGACCATCAGCACAACAGCGACGACAGCGAAGACACCGGCCCGGCCGCGGTCCTCATGGGCAAGCGACAACGCCAACCCAGTGATGGCCAGACATACCCCGGTCACTGCGAGGGCGGCGGTCGCGATGCGAAGTGGCCGGTGGAACGCACACACCAACACAATGTCCATCGTATCCCCGTGGCGAGCCACTGGCCTCGCCCGCCGCCGCCCTGGTCCTCGCCGCGCTGCTCTATTGGTGCTGGACCCCCGAGCCGGAAGACGCCGTGGCATCGCCCACGCCACCGTAAAAGCCGAGGTCGTATAGCTCAAACGCCTGCTGTAGTCCGTCGCACCTCCGGCCCATGACAACGAACGAGCCAACACCCATCGACGTGGCATAGCGGCACCAAATCCTGGTCACGGAACCCATAAAGCAGCACCCGCCCAACTCGGGCACCGTGAGCTTGGCCAGCCAGGCGCCGAGATAGCGTCCCCGATCGACGACAAGGCAGCGACCCCGCAGTGCCGGGCACCCACCTCGGCGGCCCGGATGACGAAATTCCGCTGAGAACCGATGCGATTGGGTACTCTGCCGTCAGGCACGACCGGAATCGAGTATTCCTACACCCTGACGGATGCCCTGCCGCGCCGTAGAGGAGTACCAGCCATGGCCGAGGTCGCCGCACTCACCCTCATCGGAATATTCGTCGGTCTCGCCCTGCTCATCCGACACAAGAATCGCTCGCAGGACTGACTCACAGCGAGATCCACGTCCACGCTGCCCCGGCGAGGACGGCCACGACGACGACCAGAACTTCGGACTCGTCCCTGATACCCGGTCCGCCGCGATGTCCATTCCCATTCGCCGGACCGGTGCACCAACGCGACCTCGATGCCTGCTCGGTCAGGCCGCTCCGCAGGCGAGAGCCACGCGCGGACGAGCACCACCCCGCCCCTCCTGATCCACTAACAGTCACCAAAGGCGCCCCACCGCCCCAGCTAGCGCACCTCCCCTCATTGCCACTGTCATCCTCGCCTACTCACGCTCGCTGTCCGTTCCGGATCTAGTTGGCGAATTGAAGAGACTTTCTCGCCGGTTTCTGCACGTACACCTTTCTGCCTTGCTCGCCGAACCCGCACCGTCTGGTAATACCGACACGTCCCGGCTTTGTCAGGGCTGCTCCCACCCTCCCCGTCATCGACCCGGATCAGGCTGCCCTCAGCTTCATCAAGCTGCTGCGACAGCTCAACTCAAAGGCGAAGGTCTCTCACCTCCGCTCAATATCACAGCGCCTCGTGGCGCACAAGGCCGTTCGGCCACAGCAGCATTCAGACCGGCAGACAGGAAACCGTGTTTGTTGTGAATGGTTTTCGCGCCGTTGCCCTTGTCCTGTTCCAGGTGCACGATCCAGGCCGCATCCAGATCCTGGTTGAACGCGGTGATCGGGAGGTGCTCGCTCTTGAACGGGTCGACCGCCCACCGGTTGGGGGCCGAAACCACGATAATCGGCGCGTCCAGCCACAGTTGCGTGTCCGGGCAATTCCGACCCCGGCAGGCAGCCACCACAATCGGCGCGTCCGGGTGTGCTACCGACCGGTGCCGTCTGCTAGGCCGATTGGCGCAGTGGATGCAGGGCGGCGAGAGCGCGGAGTGCGTCGGCGCGAGAGATCGGCTGGTCGTTCTCCAGGGCGGCGAGCTCGAGTTCGATCCAGTCGCGGATCAGTGCCGACATGGTGACGTTGCGATCTTCGGCGGCCCTCTTCACCCGCTGATGCAGCTCGAACGGGATGCGCAGCGACGTGGTAACGGTGACCGCGTCCGCACGCAGCACCGGCGGCGCTTCGGCCGGATCCACGGGCTCGTCACCGAATTCGAGGCCGGCCAGGAAATCCTGGACGTCCTCCGGGTTCGTCGGATAGTCAGTCATCGGCGTGCTCCCAACGCTCGAACTCCGCGACCTGCGTGTCTGCCATCTCGACGGCACCCAGGATGTCCCACTGCCAGTCCTCGGTCCGGCGGACGGCGACGATGAGCGGCCTGCCTGCGTCGGTCCGGCCCCACACTGTCAGGACCGCCAGCCCGCCGGGACCGCGCGCCCGCCGAGGCCATCGGCGAACACCGGTGAGCACTTGTAGCACCTCGCGGGGATCGATCCCGCTCAGTGATAGCAATGCCCACTCAGGCCAGTTATAACCCACAAACAGGGATAATACAAGTGTATTGCCTCTGGGAGGGCAGGTGGGCTGCCAGACCGCCTCGTCACCGGCCCGGCCGATGCGCACCCTTCCGCACCAGCTTTTGCGGCGGCTCGTCGAGAGCGCGCGCACCGGCCGGACTCATCGTGCGCGTGATCGTGACAAATTCCAGCTCTGCCAGCTGTCATCGTCGATGTCCGCGCGAATCTGATCGAACACCTCGGCGCGCAGCGGTTCCGGCAGACGCTCCAGTGCCGGGACGATATCCGGCGAGAGGGTGCTCAGGTACTCGGCGTCGAAGTTCCTCCCGTGCTGCCAACGGTCGATGTTCTTGTCGGCGATAAGACCTTCAGGGTTCAGTACGGCAAGGGCGACCAGCGTTGCGGTGGCCGTGCCGATCGCGGCACGAGGCAGCCAGGCGCGGTCCAGCCGGAGCACAGCGGCGATCACCAGCAGGTAGACCAAGCCGAGCCACAGTTCGCACACCTCGACCAACAGTCGTAGCACCGTGAATCCATACGCCTGCTGATAGGTCCACATACGGCCGAGCGCGGACGCGACAATGACCAACGTGAGCACACTCACCACACACAGCAGCGTTCGCAACCACAGCCGATCGGCCGCTGAATCCTTTGCCGCCCAACGCAAGACGATGAGAATGACGGCAAGGGTCAGCATCGTCACGATCGACAGCTGCCAGAAACCGCTGCGTGCGTACTCGGCGTAGATGAGCCCAGCGGTCCGCTGCACGTAGTCGTCACCACCGAACAGCGCAACGAACTGTGCACCGACGAAGAGCGCGAACAGCGCGGTCAGTGCGCCGACGGGCAACACCCACTCCAGTCGTCGCAGCGATCGACCGGTCTCGGCTTCTTCCTCGTCGAACGGCGTGGCAGGCGGTCCGGCCAGCAGATACATCGCACCGAGTGAGCCCAGCCCGACGACAGCGAACAGGACAGTCCACTGCACGATCGCCCCGGCGTCGATCTCCGGTGTCACGCTCGCAAGCAGGTTGGCGAACGTCGCGTCCGCCCCACCGAGGAGTGGTACGAACACCGCCAACAGCACAACCGTCACCGCCATCGACGCCGCGACCCGCCACGACCTGTCCTGACCATTCGCGCGCATCCGGCCGATCGCCGCGTACACCCACGGCAACGCCGCGAACGACTCGATCGGCACCGCGATCACGTCGTACCAAACGCCATTGGCCGATCGCCGCCCGACGGCAGCCAGCGATCCGGCCACACACGCGGCGAGTACGCACAACACGAACAGCCATCCGGCGGCGCGGAACGCACCCACCGCAAGCAAGGCCAATGCCGAGGCCGACCACCAGATCCGGCCCCGGTTCCCCAGGACGCCGCCGTTGCGGTCCACGAGATCCGACCGTGGCGTCGTCGCCTCGGCCGCGACCGACGCAGCCACCGCCGCCGGTCCCGCAGTGTGCTCCGATCCAATTTCTGTTCCGGCGGGGTGCGCCGCTCCGGCGGTGGCGGACCCCGACTGCACAGCCCCAGTCGTTGTCGACCCCTCCCGCACACCTCCGACCTTTGCTGTCCCGGGCTGTACTGCCCCGGCGGCGGCCAACACCGTCGGCAACGCTCCAGCTGTCACAGACCCCGCCTGCATGGCTCCGATCGTTGCCGACTCGGCCCGCACTGCTACAGCCGCGGCCGACCCGGCTCGCATGGTTCCAGCTGCTGCGGATCCCTTCTCCACGACTCCGACCGTTGCCGACTCGGCCTGCGCAGCAACCGTTTCCTGCACGGCCGACGATGCCACCTCGGTCGGTGGTTCCGTCGAGGAATCTTTCGCCGCAGACTGCGATGTGTGGAAATGCCCGGCCCCCGCCGTGGCGACCTCGGCAACACCGACCACCGCGTTCCCGTCCGCGGGCAGACCTAGAGACCCACCGTCCGATGTGGACGCGGCACCAGCTCCCGCGGTGCGCCGCGCACGCCGATCTACCAAGAACACCGCGGCCGAGGCCACCGCTCCGGCCAGCACCCAGCCGACCCCTGGACGATCCAGCGGGATCAGAACCGCTGCTCCTACCCCCGCAATGCCAGCGGCAGGCAGGACACCCGATGGACAGGTGACGCGCCGCCACCTCGGCGGTTGCGGTACCCATAATTCCGGCGCGCGGAGCGCTTGAACTCCGGTCGGAGAAGGCGGCATCCGGTTGCCCAGCGCAGTCGAGGGTGGCTCCTGCCAGACAGGAGAAACAAGTCGCGTAGGTTGCGTCGGAGCCGACGAGGTCGTTCGCCAACCTGCGCTCCACGGCGGTGCCGCATGGTCCGAATCCGCGTCACTGTGTGGAGCCGTCAGCGTCGGCTCACCCGCCATAGCGTCACTTGCCGACTCCGGTGTTTCGTCGGAGTGCGGCTCTACGGACGTCGATGCAGATGAAACTCCCGCGGCTGCGGAGTCAGCGACAATCGCTGCGGCTGTCGCACTATTCGGCCCGCCCACTGCGGCATCGGTTGCCTTGCCCTTGCGCGACATCACCCCCTCGATGGAAAGTGCAGCGCTGGTCGAAACGCCACAGCCCGAGGACTGTTCGATGTCCGATGCCGTCGAACCGACGGGTCCTTGTCCGACGGATCCTTGCCCGGCGGGGCATTGTTCGGCGGGGCATTGTTCGGCGGAACCTGCCCCAGCAGAACCCCGCCCATCGGCACCGTCTCCCACGGCGTCTTCCCCGGCGACGCTTTGGCCACCAGCACTTTGTCCGGCGAAGCCATCGCCAGCAGCACCGTCTCCCGCAGCACCCTGCCGGGGAGTACCGTCTCCGGCAGCACCTTCTCCGGCAGCGTCTTGCCCAGCTGCTCCTTGCCCGCGATCGCCCTGTCCGGCAGTTCCCAGCCGGGCAATGCCATCTCCGGCAGCAAGTTGTCCGGCAGCGTTTTGCCCCTCAGCGCTTTGTCCGGCAACGCTTTGCCCCTCAGTACTTTGTCCGGCCGAGGTCGGCGGCGTTGTTCTGCTCCATCGGTACGGCCGTGTCACGCGGGTCAGCGACGCTGCCGATGTGGCCGGTTCATCCGGCACCGCCGAGCGGGAGTTGGGGGTCGGGTCGTTCGGTGATGCGGAGCCCTCGGCCACAGCCTCGCCATGCTGCGGATGCTCGTCGCCGGATGGTCGATTCGATGTCGGTGGTTCGTCTGGCGTCACGGGTTGTTCGGGCATGAGGTTCCCTCCTGTGGGTGTGCGGGAGCGCCCCGGGACCTGTCGAGTGGCTCGGGGTGTGGCGAGTTGGGTTGGGCCAGAGGTGGTTCGGGGGCGTCAGCGGTCGGGCAGGACTACGCGGATGCGGGAGCCGGGGTCGGCCACCGCAATGGTGCCGCCGTGTAGGTCGACGACCCAGCGAGAGATGGCGAGGCCCAGGCCGGTGCCGCCGCCGTCGGTGCGGCCGCCGCGGGTGAAGCGGTCGAAGACGCGGGCACGTTCGGCCGGCGGGATGCCGGGTCCTTCGTCTTGGACCTCGATGACCAATTGGCCGTTCTGGGCATGGGCGGTGATCCGCACTCGGCCGCCTGCGGGGCCGTGGCGGGCGGCGTTGTCGAGCAGATTCAACAGCACTTGATGCAGGCGTGCACGGTCTGCCGACACGCTGGCCGTGCTCGGTTGCACATCGGTGCTGAATCGCACGCCACGCCCGAGCGCCGCCGCCATCACCTCGGCCTCGGCGACGACCTGGGCAAGCAGCGGGACGACGGCGAGGCGTTCACGATCGAGCGGGAGCGCACCCGCCTCGATGCTGGACAGATCGAGGAGCTCGGACACGAGCAAGCCCAACCGCTCGGTTTGCGCGAGGGCTGTACGCAGCGTCGTGGGGTCGGGCTCGGACACTCCGTCCACAAGATTCTCCAGCACAGCGTTGAGCGCGGTGATCGGCGTGCGGAGCTCATGGGAGACATTGGCGATGAGATCGCGGCGCTGCTGGTCGGCGGCCGCCAGGTCGGCGGCCATCTGATTGAACGCTGCCGCCAACTGCCCGACCTCATCGCGCGAACTCGCACGAACTCGCCGTGTGTAGTCGCCGTGCGCCATCCGTTTGGCTGCGGCAGTCATCTCACGCAGCGGCCTGGTGATGCCGTGCGCCAGGAACTGCGAGGTCACCAATGCGATGACGACGGCGGTGAGCGTGGTCCGCGGCGGCAGCCAGCCGATCTTGAAGCGAAAGAACCCGAAGGCCACCCCACCCGAAACCAGCATCAGGATCGCCAACTTGAGCTTGATCGACCGGACCGGATCGAGCGGGCGCGGCAACACCTCGGCCACGAAGTCACCGACCCTCTCCACGGCGCTCATCGTGCCTCCAGCGCGTAGCCGACACCGTGCACGGTGCGGATGAGGTCGGCGCCGAGCTTGCGGCGCAAGGCCTTGATGTGGCTGTCGACGGCGCGGGTGCCTGCGGCGTCGGCCCAGTCCCAGACTTCCTCGAGTAGACGTTCGCGGGCCAGCACGACGCGGGGCCTGCGGGCAAGTCGAGCAAGCAGCTCGAATTCGAGTGGGGTCAGCTGAGCTTCGACGTCACCGCGCCAGACACGACGCTGATCGAGGTCTATGCGCAGGTCGCCGACGACGATGGTGGCATCGTCACGGTCGGCCGCGCGGTCCATACGCCGCAGCAGTGCATGCACCCGGGCCGCGAGCACACGCATGGAGAACGGTTTGGTGAGATAGTCGTCCGCGCCGACGCCGAGCCCGATCAACTGATCGGTTTCATCGGTGCGAGCAGTGAGCATCAGCACCGGCACACCGCGCCCGGCCTGAATGCGCCGACACACCTCGAGCCCATCGAACCCCGGCAGCATCACATCGAGGACTACAAGATCGGGCTCCCCCGCCTCCACAGCGGCGACCGCCGCGGGGCCGTCGTGCGCTGTCTCGACGGTGAAACCCTCTGCCCGCAGCCGTGCCGCGACGGACTCGGCGATGGTCACCTCGTCGTCGACGACGAGGATCCGACGCGATACCGGCGGCCCCGCGACCAGTGCGCTCTGCTCCATGCTCCGAAACCCTAGCCACCGCCTGTGGAGAGAAGCGGTGTCAAATGTGGAGATTCCGTGTGTTCGCCGATCGATGGAATTCGGAAAGTCACTCTGGATCGACCCGAGTCGCTCGACCGGCCAGATCGTGATCGGCTGATGCTCCGAGGACTGCGGCCGGCCGCTGCCCGACGCCTGAGGTTCTCAGGCGGACACCGGGCAGGGCTCGTTGTCGATGCCTTCGTGTTCGGCCCCGCGGCCGAAGCGCAACAGGCACAAGGTATTTGCTACGACCAGGAGGGTAGAGACTGCCGATAGGTAGACCGATGTGGGTGGCCGGGACCAGGGCGGCGACGACGAGCAGGGAGCGGGCCGGGTTCGTCGACCGATACCCGCGGTGCGACGGCTGAGGGCGCCGGCAAAGGTGGCCAATATCGTCGACCATGCAGTGCGACGTTCGCGGTCTCGAGCCGCGCGCGATCCGCGCCGATCAGAAGCTCGTGTGCACCGCGATTATTTGCGCGCTATCCCGCCGACCATCAGTCGCTCGGCAAGGGTGAGCTTGTCGCGCACGATGCGGTCCGGCCGCCATTCGGGCAGATACGCCAAACCGGGCTCCACCAGTTCGAGACCACGGAACAGCCGCAGAATCTCCGCGCGCGTCCGGAACCGCCCCGTCCCCAGATATTCCAGGAACGACTGCTCCACCGGGCCTGCCTCCGGACCCTCGTTGATGAAGTGCGTGATGAACACATGACTGCCCGGCGGTACCGCGTCCAGGTAGCCGTCCACCACACCTTCGGGGTCTTCGCCGTCGTGCAGGTGATGCAACATGCCGACGAGCAGGACCGCGACCGGCTCGGAGAAATCGATCATCTTCTGCACGTCGGGGTGTGCCAGGACCTTGTCCGGCTCACGCAGGTCGGCGGTCACCACCCGAGTGCTCTTGTCCTGTTCCAGCAGAGCGCGCCCGTGCGCCAACACAATTGGATCGTTGTCGACATACACCACCCGTGCATCCGGCTGGAACGACTGGGCGACCTGGTGGGTGTTCTCCATGGTCGGCAGCCCCGCACCGAGGTCGAGGTACTGCTTCAGCCCGGCTTCATCGGCCAGGTACCGCACACCGCGGCCCAGGATCGCGCGATTCAATTTCGCAAGCACATCGACCTGCGGCATCGTCTCGACGAGGTGGTCGACCACGTGCTGGTCGACCTCGTAATAGTCTTTCCCGCCGAGTAGTGCGTCGTAGACTCGCGAAATGCTCGGCTTGGTGGGGTCGATGCCCACCGGTACCGACTCGGAACCCATCATCGTCACCCTCCCATGCAGGATCCGCATGTCTGGATCGTTCGGAGCAACCTAACCATGAAGGGCCGGTGTCACGTGGCCCGATACGCCATTCTGTCGTGTTGTGACGCACAACGGAAATCCCGAGCGCCACAACAGATCCTGCGCCCTGGAGTCGATCATCGAGCGCGATCCGAGCACCGCCTCCGTCGACGTGTGATCGACGTCCGCGCTGGACGGTTGCCCATCCGCAGGCCGGGCGGTCGTCGGTACCGCAGAGCGGGCACGGCTACACCAAACCGTGTCCGACCTGCAACGGAAGGGATGGCACATGATCCAGCCGGCAGGCGAGCCGCGGTGCACAGTTATCAGCATGTTTGCTACGGGACGGATCGGGATTCGCGTGCTCGTGGCCGCGGCGGTCGCACTCCTGGCCACCCACGGGTACCCAGGGTCGGCGACAGCGGCGGACCGGCGGGCGGCTCTCGGCGGTGGATCGGGCATCGTGCTCGGCGGACAATCGGCCTGCACCCTCACCACGATCGGTTTCGACCGCGCCGATCGGATGGTCGGACTGACCGCGGGACATTGCGCGGAACTCGGCATGTCGGTCAAATCCGAGCACATGCCGCAGGCCGGGATCATCGGCACCGTGGCCGCGGTCGATCACCACGACGACTATGCCGTGATCAAGTTCGATCGCGGCAAAGTCCACCCGATCCGGCAAGTGACCTCGACGCTCATTGCCCGAATCGGCACCCCGCCGCGCGAAGGCGACATCGTCTGCAAGAACGGGCGCACATCCGGATTCAACTGCGGCGTCGTGTGGGACACCCACCGCTGGTGGTTCCAGAATCACGTGTGCTCGCAACCGGGAGACTCGGGCGGTCCCGTCACCATCGGCGACCAGCTGGTCGGGATGAACGTCGGACACATCGGGGTCAAGGCGCTCGGCGTGACCGTCTTCGACGTCATGTGTCAGGGCACGGGGGTGCCGGTCCACGATCCGGCGGTGGCCAGTCAAATCGGCATGGTGCTCGACGACATCGATCAGTCCGGCGGCATCGGAACCGGCTTCCGTCCACTCTGACCGCAGCACCGATGGCCCGTATTCCTGTGTGGCCGTACGATATTCCTGCGCCGATGGCCGAACCCGCAGGAGCAGAACGTGGAGCCGAACCCGACACCCGGATCGCACTACACCCGCTACGTGGCCATCGGAGACAGCCAGACCGAAGGCATCGGCGACCCCGACGACGACGGCGGACACCGCGGCTGGGCCGACCGGTTCGCCGAACGCCTCGGCGCGGCCGACCCCGGCCTGCACTACGCCAATCTGGCCATCCGCGGCCGTCGCGCCGCACAGATCCGCACCGAGCAGCTCGCCGCCGCCATCGCGCTGCGACCCGATCTCGTGACCGTGCTCGCTGGAATGAACGACATCATCCGGCCGCGCTTCGACCGTGACGCCCTGTTGGGCCACCTCGACGCGATGTTCGCCGCACTGACCGCACTCGACATTCGCGTTGTCACCTTCACTTTCCCTGATATCGGTGCCGTTGCGCCGTTCGCCCGGCCGCTCTCAGCGCGCGTGCGTGCACTCAATGCCGACATGCGCCGACTGACCCGACAGCACGGAGTCACGCTGATCGACTTCGAGCCGGTCGCGGCCACCACCCACCCGAAGGTATGGGCGGAGGACCGATTGCATCTGAGTCCGCTCGGCCACGACCTCGTCGCGCGTGCCGTCGCCGCCACGCTCGGCGTTCCCGGCGCGGACGAGACCTGGCGCGAGCCCTTGCCGTCGAACCGTCGAACCGTCGTCGGGGGGTGCGATGGGTCGCCGATCATGTGTTGCCGTGGATGGTGCGACGCCTGCGTGGACGCTCGTCGGGCACGGACATCGAGCCCAAACGGCCTACCTTGCTACCGGTACCGAGCTGACGGTGTCGGCTCGAGATCGGCCGTCGGTCTATACGGGCGCGTCGATGGCAGTCGCCGCACCGCGACAGTCGGTGCACATCGAGCCAAGACCGGATCAACCGCTCAATCCCGGCGCGTATGCGTCCTACGACCGGCAGTAGTATGACCCGGGTGCGAACACCGACGGAGGCAGCGGCGCGGCTGCGCGGTGCTTTCGTCGGATCAGCATCCGGTGCGGTGAGTATCGCCGCCCACGCTCTCGCCGGCGGCACGGTCTCCCCCGGCCGATCCGCGCTTGCCCTCCTGCTCGCCGCCTGCACGCTGACCGGCGCTGTGGTTGCCTCGATGCGCACCCGGCACGGCGTTGTCGAAGTCATGGCGATGCTCGCGATCGGCCAGACTGTCGGCCATCTCGCCTTATCGATGTCGGCGGGCCATCACCACAGCACGCATACCGGTGGGGCCATGCTGATGGCACACCTGATCACCATCCCGGTGGGCGGCCTCCTCATCCACAGCGCACAACGCGCCATCACCGGTGCGGCGTCGAGTGCGGTGCGCGCCGTCGGCGTGCTCGGCACTGGACCGCTCGCACCCAGGACCCCTGCCCTCGCTGTGTCGTTCAGCGCTGCGCAGACTCCGAAGCGGTTGCTGTTCAGTTCGGGAATCGGCACCCGGGGACCTCCGGCGCCCCGCTGGCCCGTCCCGCCGGCAGTCGATGCGGTCATGCATTCAGCGCCATCGGCACATTCGCTCGACCTCGGTAATGGGTTGCCAACCACAGTGAATACGCGCATGCGGCCGAGTGCAGGACCGCACCCGCATCGAGCAATGGCGGATGTGCCCGCACCGCGCCAGCGCGCTGTGCAACAGCGCACTCGACGGGCTTCAGCACGTTCCCACTCTATGCAGGCACTCATTTAATCGACCGGAGTCGGTCGGCGACCCTCGCCCGGCTCGTGTCTCGCGTCGCATCGAGTCGAGCACGACTGCCTCGAACCGACCCACGCAGCGTCGATCGAACGTTTCGGTGTCGTCAATCGCGCCCTGCCTGCAGCGGAAAACCCATCCCTTCCCGATCGGAGCCTCCCATGCTGACAACAACCCGACCATCCGCACTCCGCGCCTCCCGTCTATTGCGCACGGCTGCCGCCCTCGCGTCGGTCCCACTCCTGCTCGTCGGCTGCTCATCCAACGACAAGGACGCCGCACCCACCAAGGCAGCGGATTCGATCACTGTCGAGGATCAGTGGATCAAGGCCGCCGAGAGTGGTATGTCGGCCGCGTTCGGCGATCTGAACAACTCCGGCACCACGTCGGTGACAGTCGTCTCCGCCACCACCCCCGCCTCCGAACGAGTCGAGCTGCACGAGGTCGTCGCGGCCGCGGACGGAACCAAGAAGATGCAGCCGAAAAGGGGTGGCTTCGTGATTCCGGCGCACGGCAGTGTCGCGCTGCGCCCCGGCGGCGACCACATCATGTTCATGGGGCTGAAGGCGGCGCTGCGCACCGGCTCGGAAACCCCGGTCACGCTCACCTTCGACGACGGGACGACCACCACCTTCACCGCCCGGGTGCGCGACTTCCCCGGCAACCAGGAGAATTACGCACCAGAAGGCGACCACATGAGTGGCGGCACCCCGCAGACCCCCGCGCACGGTGGCTGAGTCCGCCCGCCCAGGACGCGTCTCTCGCCGACACCTGTTCGGCGGGGCCGCCGCCGCGGCAGGCGCTGCCGGACTGGGTTGGGGCGCGGTCGCGCTCGGCGATCGGCAGACCGGCGACACCGATCAGACGCCGACCGCGATAGAGCCCTTCTACGGCGAACACCAGGCAGGCATCGAGACCGCACCACCGGCGCAGGCGACCTTCGTGGGGTTCGATCTGCGCCCCGGCACCGACCGCGACGACATCATCGGGCTCCTGCGGATCTGGACCGACGATGCCGCGCGGCTCACCCAGGGCCGCCCCGCACTGGCCGACACCGAACCCGAACTGGCACACCGGCCCGCCCGGCTCACAGTCACCGTGGGACTGGGTCCAGGGATGTTCACGGTGGCCGGCCTGGAACAGCGCAGGCCGTCGTGGCTGCATCCGTTGCCGCCGTTCGACATCGATCGTCTCGAACCGGCCTGGAACGACGGTGATCTCCTGCTGCAGGTCTGCGCCGACGAAGCGACGGCTGTGTCGCACGCGGTACGGGTGTTGTGCAAGAACGTGGCATCACTCGTCTCGGTGCGCTGGGTGCAACGTGGTTTCCGCAACGCCGCGCCAGGGCAGACCCCGCGCAATCTGATGGGGCAGGTCGACGGCACCGTCAATATCGCGCCGGGCACACCTGATTTCGCCCAGCTGGTCTGGGACGACGGCAGCGCGCAGCCCTGGCTGGCCGGCGGTACGTCGCTGGTGCTGCGCCGCATCGCGATGAAGCTCGACACCTGGGACGAAATCGATCCGGAGGGCAGGGAACTCAGCGTCGGCCGCAAGCTGGCCGATGGCGCGCCACTGACCGGGAGCAGGGAATTCGACGAGCCGAACTTCGCGGCCGTCGACGCACACGGTATTCCGGTCATCCCACCGTCCGCACATATCGCCCGCGCCCATCACGCCCACGACGGCGAGCGGTTCCTGCGCCGCGGCTACAACTACGACGACGCGCCGCCGCCCGGTCAAACCTCCAACTCCGGGCTGCTGTTCGCGGCGTTCCAGCGTGATGTGGATACCCAATATCTGCCGGTGCAGCAGCGTCTCGCCGAATTCGACGCCCTCAATGTATGGACGACACCGATCGGGTCGGCGGTGTTCGTCATCCCACCCGGGGTGCGGTCACCAGGCGGATACCTCGGGCAATCGCTGTTCGAGTCGTGACGACTGGTCCGATGCCCGCGTTCGGCAACGCCGGCATCGGACTCTCGCGACTCGGTTTCGATTTGTGCCTCAGGTCCACAGCACAGCGACGAACACGTTCACGATCGCCAGTCCGCCCGCAGCGTGCGTCAGCCATGGCACGTTCTTCCCTCGTTTGGCATCCGCATGCCCCATCTCGGCGAATGCCGCGACCAGCACCGCGATGATCAGCTTGGTACCGACCTTCGCCATATCGAGGTCCTTGCCGAGCGAGTCGATCGACTCGGCCATACCGACGAGCACGAGACCGGTGATGATCTGCAGACGTTCGCCCCACACCATTACCGTGGACACGTTCGGCTGTCCGGCCGCATAGCCCCCGACCACTGCAGCCAGGCCGAGCAGGTGTGTGACGACTACGACGTTATAGACGAATTCGATCTCACTCATGGCGCGAGCTCCCCCTCTGTCCTGTGCCAGATCACCACCTCTGACACGTAATTTCCCAACCAGGGCCCTGACCTGCGGATTTCTAGTAGCGAGGTGGTCGCTGTGAGTAAAACAGCCTCTGAACTCGATGGCCGCGATCATCCACAGACCGGACCAGGTGGGCCGAGCGGCGTCTGGATGAGCCAACGGTCACCGAGTTCAAAACGATGATCGAACATTTCCGGACCAACCGGCAGATCCGCAGCAACGACAAGGGCGGGCGCGGGGTGGTGTTGCATGCAGTCGCAGTTCTGCGGTTTCTGTATCGACGGGCGGTCGATGATGGCTACATCCGTCGCGACGACGACCCGGCCACGAAACTGACCAAGCCCGGTGCGGTGCCCTCCTCGCACCGAGCGCTGCCGGATCAGTTGCTGCGGTGGATCATCGAGGCCGCGGACACGACCGGCAACGATCCCGAGCTCGACAGTCTGATCATCCGCCTCCACATCGAAACCGCGTGCCGGGTGAAAGGCGCGCTGTCGTTGCGACCCGAGGACCTCGATCCCGCCCAATGCCTGATCCACCTACGCGAAAAGCGGGGCACCCCCCGCTGGCAACCGGTGTCACCGACCTTGATGAACGAACTGCTCCACGGCGTGGTTGGCACGATGTCGAAGGTTTCTCGATCTCCATGCGCCCGAACGGCATTCGGGACCAGCATCGTCAACGGCGGAGGTGTTGCTCGCCCGTGGCAAGCGACACCTCGATGCTGGTATCGCGTCAGGAGCTCCCGTCCTGCCCTGTGTCCTCGACACTGACAGGTACATAACGTCCGACTGAGTCGTCTGGCGCGCTCTCCGAGCCAAAACGCCTCGCCCGATCAATATTCACCGAGACCCGACGAGCATCCTCGTGCCGCGAAGTAGACGCGACCGTGGGCACCGCCTGAGATGCGCTGCGTTGTGCGCGGCCGGCGTTGATGAGTTGCCGAGCTTCCCGGGTACTGATTACCAATAGCTCGGCGGCGCCGCCGCCGGTCTCGCCATTGGTCACGGATTGCCGCAGCGGCTGCGGCCTGGCCGCCGCGGTGCCACGCGACTTCCTCAGCTGTACGTGATTCGATCGCGCGGATTTGCTCTCGCAGTCCCTCGATCTCGCTGTCACGTTTGGTTTCGCACGCGGTGATCGCCTGCCAATCATCGACGTAACGCTTCACTGCATCGGCGATCGCGCGTTCCCGCTTACGCGCCGCTACGCGGCGTTCATGTGCACGTACACGCGAGCGCTCCAACCGCTCGAGAAGTTCCGGGGCTGACTCCTCAAGCCGAAGCCCGCCTGTTGATTCTCCCGGAGTCGATCTTACTCACGCATAGCCCCGCGGTCCCGGCTTAACCACTGGGTCATTGGGTCTCGCAATCGGCGCAACCTACCGCATGCCTACCTGTGGGAGATACCGGTTGGTCCATCGCTACCCACCCGAAGACCGACGTTGACACACCCGCTCGGCCCGCAACTTCCTGGGCCTCTGCGGTTTCCGATCTTCCCGAACCCTGAAGTCCATCGCGACCCTCCGCTGAACTGGGTGTTGCGACGACTGCTAGAACCCAAGAGGTCGGAAGGGGTTTCTTTGCCGACAGGATTAGAACCTGCGACCACTTGACCCCCAGGGAACTGGATTTCGTCCCGGGGGTCCGGCTGGCACCCTCCCGTCCAGGTCAGAGGCTTTTCAACGTCCGGCTGGTGCTGCCCTATCCGTGCTGTATCGGCCCGTCTTGGCACGTTCTAGGCACGCTCGAATCAACCCCTCATCTGGCAACCGAACGTGTGCTCCCCGCGCATGCGGGGATGATCCGGGACCGACACCCACCCGCGGGCATACCCCCATCGCGCGAGGTGCGCGAAACTCCCAGCCACTGGCCAGGTCCGGGCGTGAGCCGTCCGGTCACCGCGATCCGCTTCGAGACCATCGCGGTCGAGCAACTGCGCACCTACGAAGGCAACCCGCGCCGGGGCAACATTATGGTCGCCGCGCTGGTCACCGCGGCCCGCTCCGAACTCGCCGTCGCCGCCGCGTGCTAACCGATCCGGATGGGATGGTCACATGTCCCGGACCGGCGGAGGTCATCCTGACAGTTCGGTGCCGATGGGTCGTTCGGTCAGTGATCGCGTCGCGCGCGGCGATCAGAGTCGGCGCAGCCTATGCGCCGATCAACCGTCAGTACCGCCGATATGCGTGCGGGCTTGTCGCAGCCAACGAGAAGGTCGAGAGCCGCTGTCGAGGTTCCGGTAATCTGCTGCCTTGTGCTGGCGATTCTGAGCGTGCCTAGAGCTTGCCAAGACGGGCCGATACTCGGGGAGCGCGCGACACGCCCCCGCGTACCTTCAGCGCGGATGCGACGAACTGCGTCTACCGCACGCCGAGCACCTCCGACCGCCGTGCCCCGTAGTAACGCAACAGCCAGCAGACATAGAGCACATTCCGTGCGCACCGCTTCCCGGAACTGCTCGACTTCCACGACTTGGCTTGCTCGTCGTCGTCTTCGCTGATGTCATCGGTGGGGGCGCTTCACCAGCACGATTACGTTGCGCGGCAAAGCGCCCTGGTCGACGTAGGACTGTACGACCATGCCGAAGGTCGTCAAGGTGGAACGAACCGTCACAGGCTTGACGCCGCTCGCAATTTGATTGGTCTCCGCGTTGCTTTGCCAGGACGTACACGGCACCGTACTACGTGCCACGCATTTGCGGCCGTAGTCGTCAGAACGGGAAGACCCACTACTGGAAGAGGGTTCGACTTCATGCCCCTAACGCCGATCCACCGAGCAAACGCATCGAGGCTGCCACCGGCGGCGCATGGGTCGAGCCGAGCATCCACGCCCGCGCGTGCCCCGGGCGTTCCCACTGTTGCGCATAGCCGGCACGTGGTGACTCACCACGTCGCTGCCGCAGCAGCAACGCATCGACCTGCCCGGTCGAACACGATCTGCCACTACTCGGGACGGTATCGAGGTCTACCTCGGGCCCGTACCCTGTTCATCAACCGTGACGGCGGTTGCTCACGAATCTTAACGGGCGCGTTGCGGAGTCACGGATTTAGGCGGCACCAGCGGTTATAGTGTAATTATCGGGTTGCGGGAGGGGAGTCTGCCGATGTCCGACATGTCGAAAGTTGAGCTGTACGCGGCTATCCGCCAGGATCTTCGTGCCGGCCTGTCCATGCGTGCCATCGAGCGCAAGCACAAGGTGGGGTGGCGGACGGTGGCCAACGCGACGGAGTCGGTGTGGCCCGAGCCCCGTAAGGGGTATCCGCCGCGTCCACAGAAGCTGGATCCCTACAAGCCGTTCATCGACGATGTTCTGCGCGCCGATCTGGATGTGCCTCGTAGGCAACGTCACACGGCGACCCGGATCTATCACCGTTTGCTCGAGGAGCACGGCATGAGAGACGTGTCGTATCAGCGAGTCAGTGCCTATGTCCGCGAACGCAAACCACAGCTACAGGCAGAACAGGTGACGGCCCGTCGCCGCTCCGAACGGCTCATCAAGGCCGCCGGGTTTCCTCGTGCTAAAACGTTGCGTGACTTCGATTTCGGTGCCAACCCCAGTGTCGACCCTGGCATGATCCACACTCTCGCTAAATGCGACTGGGTGAAGGAAGGGCTGCCGTTGTGTTTGATCGGTGACTCCGGCACTGGGAAATCCCATCTGCTCATCGCCTTGGGCACCGAGGCGGCGAAAGCCGGATACCGCGTCAGATACACCCTGGCTGCCAGGCTGGTCAACAAACTGATCGAAGCCGTCGATGGTAAACGGCTCACCAACACCATCGCCCGCTACAGCGGCGTCGACCTGCTCTGCATCGACGAACTCGGCTACACAGAGCTGGACAGCCGCGGCGCCGAATTGCTGTTCCAGGTATTGACCGAACGTGAGGAGAGGAAGTCGGTCGCGATCGTCTCCAACCGCAGCGTCGCCGGCTGGTCCCGAACCTTCACCGACGCTGGGCTCCGCGCCGCGATCATCGACCGACTTACCTTCGGCGGCAACATCATCGAGACCGGCACCCACAGCTATCGCGGGTCCCATGCCAAGGCAACCGAAACCACCGACAAACCCCGCTGACCTGCCCGAGGCCAGTTTAAAACTGTTCGGTCGAGTTTGATTCGCGTAGCCGCAAACCAGTCATGCTCCCTGTTCGTCTTGTTATTCCAGGCCAGGCAGGTCCGTCGTCGATCTTGTCTGCGACTGTGCCAATGCTGATACATTGCCTGATTTCAGCGCCACACCTGGCCGAACTACATCACCGGAGGTCTGCAGATACTTTCGCTACAACCCTTAGCTAGCGGCTTTGGCCTGCGTTTTTACCGTGGGGTCCTCATCGCCCCTGCGAGGGGGTCGCAACAGCAGACGATCGTGCTCTCGACCGCCTGCGCCAGTCCCGGCGAGACTGTGGATTCAACGGTGTTCCGGCCTGATTCGCTGAGCGATGCTCAGCGGGAAGGTGCCGTGATGACGACACTTGATGCCGTGACGAGGAAGAAGAAGCCGGCAGAGGCTTCGGCCGAGGAGTTGGCCGCCCAGGAGCTGGTCCGGATGGCCAAAGAGCAAGGCTTATCGCTGACTGGGCCGAACGGGCTGCTCAAACAGTTCACCATGAGGTTCCCCCGCTTAGCTGGAGAGCGAATTACCTGGTTCCAGCCGGAACCCGTTGATGGTAGCTGGCTTCGAACTCGTCGGGTGATCGCCAACCCAGCTTCTTCTGGATGCGCTGGGAGTCGTACCAGCCGTCGATGTAGGCGAACAGCGCGTTCTCCGCCTCGTCGCGGGTCTGCCACGCGCAGCGGTAGACCAGTTCGGTCTTCAGGGTGGAGAAGAAGTTCTCCATCAACGCGTTGTCGTAGGAATCGCCGACAGACCCCATCGATTGCGCAATACCGTTGTCGGCCAATCGATTCGCGAACCTGATCGCCGTGTAGGTGGCGGATTCAATCGGTCGTCGCAACACCTTCGATTCGGAGGTATTCAGTGGGACGACCGAAAGGTTGGGCGGCAGCGGCGGCCGGCAGGCCGGTGATGCGGTCGCCGGGTCGGCCGCCGGTGGCGCGGCGTGAGCATCGACAGCGTTTCTGGGAAGCGATCGGTCGCGGATCTACGAGTGAGAACGCGGGTGTCGAGGCCGGTGTGTCGCCGGCGGTCGGGAGCCGTTGGTTCCGCGAAGCTGGCGGAGTGTCGCAGTCTCCCTTTGCAATTCACACCGAACGCTATCTGTCTTTCGCTGAGCGGGAAGAGATCGCGATATGCCATGCCCGTGGTTTCGGGGTTCGTGAGATAGCGCGTCATCTGGGCCGTTCACCCTCGACGATCTCGCGTGAGCTACGGCGCAACGCGGCAACTCGTGGCGGGATCCTGCTCTATCGGGCCACGACGGCGCAGTGGCATCGGGACCGTCGAGCCACGCGGCCGAGAACAGCCAAACTCGCCGACAACGACCAGTTGCGTGCCTACGTTTCCGATCGGCTCTCCGGAACGATCCGGACCGACGCCGAAAAGAAGGTCCTTGGTCCGGTGACACGATGGATCGGCCGCAACAAGGCCCGCCGCGCCGACCGCCGGTGGGCCAATTCGTGGAGTCCTGAACAGATTTCGCGGCGGATGCGCATCGACTATCCCGATGACGAGTCGATGCGCATCTCTCACGAGGCGATCTACCAGGCCCTCTATATCAAGGGGCGTGGAGCGTTGGAGCGGGAACTGGTCGCCTGCCTGCGCACCGGGCGGGCGTTGCGTGTTCCGAGGGCTCGTTGCCGTCGTCGCCGCAACGGATTCGTCACGCCTGAGGTGATGATCAGCGCTCGTCCCGCCGAGGTCACCGACCGCGCCGTCCCTGGCCATTGGGAAGGCGATTTGATCATCGGCTCGAGCAGGTCCGCGATCGGCACCCTGGTCGAGCGGACCACCCGGTTCACGATGCTGCTGCACCTGCCCCGCATGGTCGGACACGGCATCCAGTCACCGGTCAAGAACGGCCCCGCGCTGGCAGGTCGCGGCGCCGATGCGGTGGGTGAGGCTATCGCCTCGGCGCTCACGACGCTGCCCGAACCGCTGCGCCGGACGTTGACCTGGGATCGCGGCAAAGAACTCGCCCGGCACGCCGAACTGACGCTCGTTACAGGCATCGGAGTCTACTTCTGCGACCCCTACAGTCCCTGGCAGCGTGGCACGAACGAGAACACGAATGGTCTTCTGGAGTGGTCCCCAGAAGTTGGACACCGTAAGTAAGCGTCCATCTTCAGGAGGGCAGGCCGATGTACTCGGGAAGCACGTTGAGTCAGGCCGACGCCGGCTTGGCCGTCGAACTGTTTGAACATGGCTTCACCGCGAAGTCCGCGTCCCTGTCCCTTGACCTCGCCCCGAACCCCGTTCAAATGTTGTACCAGCGATGGCAGCTGAGAGGACGGGATGCGCTGGTGACGAGGGAACGCAGGCAGTACGACTTCGGGACCAAGCTCGAGATCGTGCTCCGTCATGTTGCGGGCGAGTCTGGACGGGCTCTCGCCGAGGAATACGGGCTCCCCTCGCCCAGCACCGTCGCCAACTGGACGAGTATCTATCGACGCGAGGGCGAAGACGGGCTGCGACCCAAGAGACGCGGCCGGCCCCCGACCGATCGCGGAAACCCTCCACCGCAGAACGAGATCGAGACGCTGCGCAAGGAGAACGAGCGGTTGCGCGCAGAGGTCGCGTACCTGGGAAAATTGCGGGCCTTGAAGTCACAGGAACGCCGCTGAAGGTTCAAGCCGTCGAAGACCTCAAGGCGCAGTACCCACTGTCGCTCTTGCTGCAGATCGCGCACCTTCCCCGGTCAACGTTCTACGACCACCGGAACAGAATCGCCCGCGCGGATCGGCATGCTGAGCTGAAAGAAGCCATCCGTCAAGCCTTTGAAGAGGCAAGACGCGCATACGGGCACCGGCGCATCCTGGCGATCCTGCTGCGTCGCGGGTGGCGGGTGTCGAAAAAGACCGTTCTGAAACTGATGCGCACGCTCGGCCTGCAGTGCCCTGTGCGCCGTCGGCGGAGATACAACTCCTTCCGGGGCGAGGTTGGCCAGGCGGCCGACAACGTGTTGAACCGCCAGTTCACCGCAGCAGTCAAGCACACCAAGTGGGTCACGGACGTGACCGAGTTCGCGATCGGGGCCTCCAAGGTATATGTCTCGCCAGTCCTCGACCTCTATAACAACCGAGTCATCTCTGCCGCGGCCGGGCCATCACCGAGCGTGAAGATGGTTACCGATGGCCTGCGCACCGCAATCGACAGCCTGCAGTCAGGTGAGAAACCGCTGGTTCACTCCGATCAAGGATTTCAGTACCGCCACCCCCTCTGGCAGGACGTGCTCCGCGAGGCCGGCCTCACGCAATCCATGTCCAGAAAAGGCACGTGCCTCGACAACGCCGTCATGGAAGGATTCTTCAGCCATCTCAAAGAGGAATGGTTCCGAATCCAGCAGCCCGCGACCACTGACGAGTTCCACGCCGGACTGACCGACTACCTGCAGTGGTGGAACACGACCCGCATCCAACAACGGCTCGGCTACCTCAGCCCCGACGAGTACCTCGCCCAAACCTCCGCCGCCGCATAAGGTTTAATTCCAAGGTCCAACTTTCGGGGACCACTCCACTTCTACACCAATACTTTCCGAAGGGAACTGATCTATCTCGATACGGTCGGAGAGAACTCGGAGCGGTCGCCTCAGCACTCAACAATCGTCCTCGGAAGACACTCGGTTGGAAGACCCCCGCCGAGGCCCTCGAGGAACAGCTATCGTTGCTCCAACAGCGTGGTGTTGCGACGACCGGTTGAGTCCGGGCCAGCGGCTACCCACACCCGATACGACCCTGTCCGCGCGCCGAAGGCGCGCGGACAGGGTCGGAATCCTTTCGGTGGATCGGGGCTCAGGGTGCCGTGATGGTGTTGGTGTCCAGGGTGACCGCACCGTTGAGGGCCAGGATGTCCCCGTTCGAGGTGGTGCCGCCTGTCACCGTGACCGAGGTGAAAGCAAGGATGTTTCCGGCGAAGTTGGTGTTGGTGCCCAGTGTGGCCGAGCTACCGACTTGCCAGAACACCTTGCTTGCGGTGGCGCCGTTGATAAGGCTGACCACACTGTTCGCCCCGGTGATCAGTGTCGTCCCGGCCTGGAAGATGAACACCGCATTCGGATTGCCTTGCCCGTCCAGGGTGACGGTGCCGTTGAGGCCGATCCCGGCAACTGCGTGGTACACCCCGGAGGTCAGGGTTTGTCCCGCGAGATCAGTGGTCACGAAAGCGGTGGGCGTCCGGCCCACCGCGTCGATGTAGGCAGCCTGCAAATCGGTGTGTGCCTGCGCCGCGACCAGGTCCCCGGCATGGATGGCTCCGCCGGTCACCGTTCCGGGCGGGAATCCGGTCACTGCGGTGCCCGGGCTGACACCCAGGTTACCGGTGATGGCCGTGGCTCCGGTGTTGGTGACTGTCGCGGCACCCAGCACCGCGAACGACGCGGCTGTCCCTAAATTGACCGGCGCCAGACCTGAAACGTAGGTGTAGGCGACACCGTTGCTGGTTCCGCCGGCGGTGGTGACAGTGACCGACACCGTCCCAGCTGAATGGGCTGGGGTGAGGGCGGTGATCTGCGTCGACGAGTTGACAACGAACAGGGTCGATGGGGTAGCGCCGAAATTCACTGCGGTGGCTCCGGTCAGGCCTGTCCCGGTGAGCACAACCACTGTCCCACCGCTTGGCGGCCCTGAGCTTGGAGTGATGCTGGTGAGGGTGGGCACCGCGATATAGGTGAACGCGACACCGTTGCTGGTTCCGCCGGCGGTGGTGACAGTGACCGACACCGTCCCAGCCGAATGGGCTGGGGTCACCGCCGTGATCTGCGTCGAGGAGTTGACCGTGAACGAGGTTGCCGGTGTCCCACCGAAACTCACTGCGGTGGCTCCGGTCAAGTTCGTCCCGGTGAGCACGACCGCCGTTCCGCCGGCCGCCGACCCCGAAGCCGGACTGATGCTGGTCAAGATAGGAGCAGGCACGCCATAGGTGTAGGGCAGCGGGTTGCTCGTGCCGTCCAGCAGTACCTGTACGGTAACGTTCACCGTGCCGGTTCCCGGTGGGGCGATGGCCGTGAGCTGGGTATTGGAGTCGATGGTGAATGTCGTCGCCGTCGTGCCGAACCGGACAGACACGGGACCGACATTGCTGAATCCGGAGCCGGCGATGATTACAGAGTTGAAACCCGCTGGAGGGCCGAAAGAGGGTGTCAGCGAGGTGATAACAGGTGCCATCTTCTTGCTTTCTATCAGTGAACGTGAAAAGGGTTCTCCCACAGCAGCACGGGCCTGGCCGTTAGTTGCGCTGCCTATGCCCAGTAACCCTCCAGTTGCGGCACTTTGGCAATGCACCCCCGGTGCGGCTTTGTCCGTTTTTCGGGTTCGGCCGATAGCTATTGGGAAACTAGACACCAGGCGTGACCTTGTCGCGCGGCTTTGAGAGGCGCCGCCGTCCAGTTCGGGCGCCTGGGCTTTGTTCGCGAATTCTGTTGCCGGTTGTTCGCGAATTCTGTTGCCGGTTGTTCGCGAATTCCGGTGTCGTTGTTCGCGAATTCTGTTGCCGGTTGATAGCGGATTTAGGCATCGGTTGGGCTGGGTGATTCCCGATCCCGGTCGCGAAAATTGACATCACCTGAGTTGGTGTGTCGGATTGGCGTGTTGTGCTGTGAGGGGTCAGCGGTGGGTTGCTCGGGCGTGGGCGGGTCTGTAGGCGTCGGTGATGGCGGCGCCCGCGGCCGGACAGAGGCGCAGATCCTGTAATGACAAGGGAGAAGATGTCGATGCCTGACCTGGATTTGTATGTCCACTTCGCCACGCGTGGTGAAGTGTTGGGGGCCGGATTCGACACAAATCCTGCCGAGTGGGAAGCGAAGCTGGGGCCGGACTATCTCGACGACAGGGCACAGGACCTCATGCGGCGGGACTACGGACTCGTAGAGCTTTCGTTCCAGGCGGACGAGGGCACATGGCACTGCTTCGGCATCAGCGTGCAGGCGCACCGTCTGAGCGGAGGTGACGTGTCCACCGTGCCAGCGCCCCTGCGGAACGAGTACGGCGAGTTCACACCTCGGGTGAAGTTCGACGAATTAGCTGCCCTCATCACCAGTTTGGGCTATCGCATCGAACCGGACAACGACGCGACGACCACGGACATTCGCCACTACCGGGTCCCCGAGTCCGGTGTGCGGGTCTTCGTTGTCGCCGACGCTGATCCTTGTGGATACGCCGACGTGGGTGCGGAAGGCCCTGCCGAGCACAGGGTGGGCGATGTGTGGTCCATTGTCCTGTCCCCTGCTTGGTGGTCGGCGCGAGGTCTGAGCGAGGACCTGCCACAACAACGGTGTCAAAATTCGCGATCACAAAAATCCTACTCCACCAAGTGATGTCGAGATTCACGACCAACTGCTGCCCAGAGTCGCGATCAGAACCAGGTGCCGGCAAGAACCGTGTCATCTGGTACATGAGGCGCAACTGCCTGGTAACGGTGGTGGCGGGTGTAGTTTGCCGCGTGATGAGGGGGGCTTGACAAGGATGAGCTGATCGATCGGTGGACGCTTGTCGGCGAGGAGTTGGGGCTGGTCGCGTCCAAGCGTGGTGCGGCGAAGCTCGGGTTCGGGTTGATGTTGCGGTTCTACACCGAGCGGGGTCCGCCGCGGTCGCCGACAGCCCGGTGTATCGAGCATCTCGCCGGGCACCTGGACCAGAACTTGGCCGAGCACCGGTCCTGCCGCCAGTCTCGAAGTAGCCGCCTACCGAGCGGTCATGAACGTCGGCTTCTGCCGATGAGCACGCTTGCGGTCCCGCGCATCTGGTCCGATACGGCAACGTGGCGGATCACGATGCGTTGCGCCACTATATGACCGAAGGCCTCAACGACGCCCTCGACCTACTCGAACGCACCGCCCAGTCGCCGAGGAGGGCTCGATGCTGCCGGTGATCTACTCGATGAGCGTGTCGCTGGACGGGTTTCATCGCAGGACCGGATGGCGACATCGGCTGGACCGCCCCTGACGCAGGGCAGATGCGCTTCCGCCGGCGATCCCACCTCCCGATCTCCGTGCGCTGGCCGACACAACCCCGCCGATACGTGTGCTGGTACTGCGGAGCACTCGAGGCGAACCGCACGAGCCGACACTGCGGCACATGCGGCTGGTGCTTCGAGTGCGAATCCGGCTTCCCCGACTGCGACTGCGCCGACAGCGCATCAGCTGAGCGCACCCTGCCGCCTTCCCAGCGTGCCATCACCTCGACGGCCCATCACCGATCTCGCCGCCGAGCCGACTCCACCTAGAACCCTCTCGCTGATCTGTCCCCCAGAACCCCGTGCGCAGCCTGAACCGCCCCGGCGAGTCCGGAGACTTACGGGTGTGACAGCTCAGCGGTTTGCTGGGCTGGTTGTTGACAGTAGTAGGCGGTCTCCATCGCGGCAGGCGGCATGTCACCGCAGTGTTGATAGAGCCGCCGGTGATTGAACCAATCCACCCATTCGGCGGTGGCCAACTCGACGTGATCGACCGTGCGCCAGGGGCCGCGTGGTTTGATCAGTTCGGTCTTATAGAGACCGTTGATCGTCTCGGCGAGCGCGTTGTCATAGGAGGATCCGACCGCTCCGACCGAGGGGTGGATCCCGGCGTCGGCGAGTCGTTCACTGAGCGCAATAGATGCGTATCGCGACCCCCTATCCGTATGGTGCACAACATCTTTCACATCCCAGCCGTCGCGTTCGCGCGTCCAGATGGCGTGCTCGATCGCGTCGAGCACCAATGCGGTGGTCATCGACGTTCCGGTGCGCCAGCCCAGGATGCGTCGGGCATAGGCATCGACAACGAACGCGACATACACCCACCCCGACCACGTCCGGACATAGGTTATGTCGGCCACCCACAACCGATTCGGTGCCGTGGGCGCGAATCTTCGTTGCACCAGATCCGCCGGCCGCGGCGCGGCCGGATCGGCGATCGTGGTGCGTTTGACCCGCCCCCGCACCGCCCCACGCAGTCCCAGCTCGCGCATCAACCGCTCCACGGTGCAGCGGGCGACCCGGATCCGTTCCCGATTGAGTTGCAGCCACACCTTTCTCGCGCCGTAGACACCGTAGTTCTGCGTGTGCACCCGTGTGATCTCTACTTTCAGTTCCTCGTCGCGCTGCTCCCGTGCGGTCGGGATCCGGTTGCGGTGTTCGTAATAGGTCGATGGGGCGATTTCGACGCCTAACTCGGTGAGCACGGCGCAGATCGACTCGACACCCCATCGCAGGCCACCGTTCTCACGATGGCCCTGATATTCGCTGATGTATTTGACGGTCAGCGCTGTGGCCGGTCCAGTTCGGCCGCGAAGAAAATCGACGCAGATTTCAGAATTGCGTTGGCGCGCTTGAGTTCTGCGTTCTCCCGCCGCAGTCGTTTCAACTCGGCGGACTCGTCGGTGGTGATGCCCGGGCGGGCACCGGTGTCGATTTGGCCTTGCCGCACCCATTTGCGGACCGTTTCCGGTGTCCCGACACCCAGCAGCTCGGCGACCGCACGCATAGCCGCCCATTCCGACTCGTGCTGCTCCCGAACCTCGGCATACATCCGCACGGCCCGCTCACGCAGCTCGGCCGGGTACTTCTTCCTCGACGACACAGCTCCATCCTTCACAGAAGATGAAGTCCCCGGACTCACCGGGGGGATTCACCTGCTGGCATCCAGGCGGCGCGGCCGTGGTCGCGCCGCCTGGACTTCCGACCTGTAATGGAATGGCAGGGTCGCCTCAGTGCCGGGTCGGTGGCCAACGCGCTGCTGCCCGCGCTGATGAACACCGAGTCGACATCGTCCAACGCCGCGTTCGCCAAGTCGATCGGCACCGAGTGCGTCACATCCAGCGCGGCGCCACATGACACTTGCACGGTGGCCGTCCCAGGGGGAACCTGTGCGATCACGGTGCTGTTCTTTCCGCCGGTCACGACCGGGAACGACGCCTGGACTTGCCGTTGATATTGACGTTGCAGGTCAGCGGCCCGGGTGCGGTGGAGGTGACGGTCACCGTCACCCGCCCCCTGCCCCTGATCAAGTCCGGCGTCACATCTGCCGCCGATGCAATGCCAGGCAGCGCCGCGACGGCCCCAGTACTGGTAGCCGACGAGTGCCGGTCGGGTTCGAGTGTTGGCCTGGACAACAGCGGTCGAAGACGCAGTCGGCTACCCCAATCGGCCTTCGGATCCCTGCAGCGACACCGCACCGCACGATCCATGGGGAACCACCCGGTCCGAGATGGCGGAGACCAGCGCGAGCAACCGGCTGATGCGACGGAGCGGATTCGTGGCGAATCTCTGGGCTTGCGCGTGCTGAGGTGCCCTTCAAATGGGGTACCGCACTACTCGCCGTGCTCGCCTGGCGCGCAGCGAGAGTGGTGGGACCGACACAAGAACGGAGAGAACCATGAACTTCGCTCGCACAGACTGAACAAGCACTGCAGATCGGATCTTGATCCTCAACACTGCAGAGTGATCAATCCCTTCTGTCGGACCTGAGCGACAAAGAAGTCGCTGCGGATGCTGGCGCAACGATGCGGCGACACCCGCCTGAGTCCGAGATCGAGCACCCGGAATTTGATGAGACCGCGCTGCCAGTGGTGCGCCGAGTCGCTGCACAAGGCGCTCAGTCCGCGACCTTCGCGTACATGCACCGTCGATGACCCGACGCCGGCGAGCTCAGCGAACTCCAGATTGACGCATTGTCGCCGTCATGGCCAAGTTCTCATGGCCGAGGACGAGGACACTGTCGTGCGTGGCGCGCGCGTTCCGGCCACGCACCACGCGCCCACTGAGCACACCAGTCGCTCCAAACCGTGCGCCACTGTGGTCATAGTCGAACGCAAGAGCGGCCTCGCGCGCGGCTCGATCGGTTTGTCGCTGTCCGGCGAGCGCGCACGTTACGTCCGGAATCAGGTCGAGCGCGACGTACGGTGCCCGCGCGCTGGGCGGGCATATCACTCACGGACCGTGAGCACTGCCGCGCGAGACCCACTCGACTGTCCGCGCGCGATGCGTGCGACACATCGCCCACTGCGCTCGAACGGCTACGGGTCGCTAGCCGGCAGCCAGCAACCGGGCGAAGTGAATCGCGCCACGGCCTTGTGCCTGAAACCCAGCCCCCTCGAGGAATTTTCGACGTTTCCAGCGTGCGGCCGTCTCGCCGTCCAACGCGATCGTCAGCTGTTCAGCACCGGCTCGGCGAGCATGCTCCGCGAAGTGCGCGACCAGTGTTGTCCCCGTCCCCGTGCCAGGTTGAACGACGCCGACGATGCCGATGTGCCCCTCGGCGGCCCGCCCCGCCAGAAATCCCGTGTACCGACTTTCGCGCGTCGCGACCTACCGGAGCCACCCGCCGGGACCGTCAGCCACGCATGTCAAGCAGACGCCGGCGCCCACGGCCGCCCCGGCGGCAAACGCACATGGTCCCCACCCGCCCATGCCGCACTGCGATGCCTCATCGCAACGGCTCATCACTGATCAATCGCTTCCGTGCAGAGGGAGCAGATGTCCATCGGTCAGGCCATAACCGGACAAACTCGAACACCCGGTAGCCGATGAGTGCGTGACCTTATCGGCTGCATGGAGATCGGTGAGGGCTTGTGGCCGAGATGGTCCGCGGTCGAGAACACGTGGCGACGAGTCATTTCGGCATGTTCCGGTCGGTGCGGCCCGGCCGGAACATACCGAGGTCTAGATGACCTTGGCGGCGATCAGCAGGTTCCAGATCTACCCAGACGCACCGACCACATGCAAAGACCTCGCCCTGACCGCCGGAGAAACAGCGCTGTCCGAGGTGACCTGGCGCCAGGGCACCAAGACCGGCCCCGCCAACCCGGCGGCCGAGATGCGTTCCCGCTTCACCGCGATCCGGGTGCGCCCAGCCAACCGCACCATAACCCGCGCCTGCGACGGCACCCTGCCCCAGGCCTGGCTGATCGCCGAATGGCCCGCCGGCGCACCCACCCACCAACTACTGGATCTCCACCCTCCCCACCGACACCCCCATCGAAGCACTCGTCCGGCTGGCGAAGATCCGCTGGCGCATCGAACACGACTACGGGGAACTCAAACACGCCCTCGGCCTGGACCACTTCGAAGGCCGATCCTGGCTCGGCTGGCACCACCACGCCACCCTCGTCACCGCCGCCCACCTGTTCCTCACCACCCTCGGGCTCTACACCCCAAAAGCCAGCGGGCAGGACTGACCCTCTACGGCATCCTGCGCATAATCCAACGCGCCCTTGCCATCTGGATCGGCACCTGCCCACTCTGCCACCACACCTTCCCCACCCAACAAAGTCCTACTAGAGCCCCCTCCAAAACCGATGCCAGAGTGCGTTGTCGCCGCCACGTGCGAAGACGTCGAGATGATCCGGCCCCCACGAGACCGGGGCGGGCGCGGTGGTGATGGTGCCTTCCAGACTCTCCCAACCCGACCAGGTCTTGCCGGTCCACCATTTGTGCCAAAGCGCGTTGTCACCGCCACGTGCGAAGACATCAAGATGACCCGGCCCCCACGAGACCGGGGCGGGCGTGTCGGTGATGCCGCCGCCCAGACTCTCCCAACCCGACCAGGTCTTGCCGGTCCACCATTTGTGCCAAAGCGCGTTGTCACCGCCACGTGCGAAGACATCAAGATGACCCGGCCCCCACGAGACCGGGGCGGGCGTGTCGGTGATGCCGCCGCCCAGACTCTCCCAACCCGACCAGGTCTTGCCGGTCCACCATTTGTGCCAAAGCGCGTTGTCACCGCCACGTGCGAAGACGTCAAGGTGACCCGGCCCCCATGAAACCGGGGTCGGCGCGGTGGTGATGCCGCCGCCCAGACTCTCCCAACCCGACCAGGTCTTGCCGGTCCACCATTTGTGCCAAAGCGCGTTGTCACCGCCACGTGCGAAGACGTCAAGGTGACCCGGCCCCCATGAAACCGGGGTCGGCGCGGTGGTGATGCCGCCGCCCAGACTCTCCCAATCCGACCAGCCCGTCTCGCCCGCCACCCGGAAGACCAGTTCGTACCTTCCTTCCAAGGTGTCGAAAATCATCACCTTGTTTTCGGCACCCTGAACGAAGATGTCCGAGCGGTCGAGAATCAATTGCTGCGTTCCGATGTGATCATCATCAAGGGCGAACGGTATGGGCAGGTCGATGCCGTTCAGATTGTCACGAATAGTGTCGGTTAAACGGGTCGCCCTGACAGCCTGATTCCTTTCACCCAGCGACGCGGCGAGAGACAGAGGAATCGTGGTTCGGACAAGCGCCTGGTATTGCTCCGGGGAACCATTGTCTTGTTCCATTACCGAGACGACGATTGCCGCATGGTCCGGACTTGCAATCTCCAGCGGTGTTCTGCTGGGCCCCCAGCAGGGAGGATCGTTTACGGTGCGTACCTCGCCAGCGTCGAAATCCTTGAAAATGCCATAGCGAAATACTTCGAAATTCGGCACCGGCGGAACCGGAACCGGAAAGTTCGATGGTCGCATGTCCACGGCTGAAATGAGTACATATATTTCTTCTGAGGCAGAATCTTCGTTTACTTCTTCCAGGCAGCGAATCGTGTGCAGCTGAATTGTTCTCGTCATTTTCCTATGACCTTTCTTGACATTTCCCCGGCGGTGCCGGAACGAACGTGTGGCAGACGTTACTGCGCGGCTGGGTCAACAGCTGGGGTAGTGGACTACGTCAATCGGTCGGTACCATTCGGGCAGAAATGCCGAAGAAGCGCGGTGAGGGTATCTATGCCAGGTACGGGAATCGATCAGTCAGTTTTTTTGAGAGTCCGGGTGCCGTGTCCGGTTCAGGCAGGCCGCGAGTCGTGTACCAAACCGCAGAGACCGCTCTCGAGGCGGATTCTTCCGACGTGGGATTCCCACGAGCAGGCAACCGCTTTCGGCATTACGCTGGGACGGCAGTACCCCCGAATACGCCCAAGCGCGCGTCCAATGAGGAAGCCGCCCAGGATGCTCGCCGATGGGCCCGCGACCGTAGTCGGCCGGCTGGTGCAGGCTCGGCGCTCTGCTCTGAAAGTGCTTGTGCGCAAGAGATCCTCGACGTCGGCCCGGCCGCATGGCTGACCCCAAGATTTTGGCCCCTCGTTGGATCGCACGGTATGGTTCGCCCGTACCAATGAGGGGAAGATCCATGAGTTACCTTTCCGGGCAGCCCGGACAGCGCGGCGGTCTCGTGTCCTCCGGCTTCCCGCTGAGCGCGGTAGCCGGGGGGATGGTCGCCGGTATCCGGCTGTCCACAGTGGTTCCTGCTCATCACGGCGTTCGGTTCGCTTAGGTGACGCTGACTATTTCGCCTGACATGGTGATGAGCGAAGAGCTTGCGGTTGCGCCGGCGACACAGCGACCATCTCGCACGACTCTCGTCAGCGGAATTGTGCTCACCGCTGCGCTTTTCGCGATCGGCGGCTGGGAGCGGCGCTGGATCGCCGACGACGGCTTGACCGTGCTGCGTACGGTGCGAAACCTACTGGCGGGCAACGGCCCAGTCTTCAATGCGGGTGAGCGCGTCGAAGTCAACACCAGTACGGCCTGGACCTACCTCATCTGGTTCTTCGGCTGGCTGACGCAGGCGCGGCTGGAATACCTGGTGCTGGGTATCGCGCTGACGCTGTCGGTTGCGGCCATCGTCTTCGCGATGCTGGGCGCGGCCCGGTTGTGGGATGGCGGCGGTGCCCGATTACTACTTCCGGCAGGCGCTCTGGTCTATATCGCGGTGCCCCCGGCCCGTGACTATGCCACCTCGGGACTGGAGTCCAGCCTGGTCATCTGCTGGCTGGCGGTGCTGTGGTGGTGGCTGATCCGCTGGAGCCGCGCCGAAACAGTGTGTTTCGCAAGCATTTTCGGCCTGTCCTTTGTCGCAGGTCTGGCGCCGCTGATCCGGCCGGAGATGACGCTGGTCGGCGCGCTGGCGCTGCTCATGATCTGCTGCGCGCCACAGCCGGGGATCCGGATGCGGCCGTGGATGTTCCGTGCACTGATGGTGGCGATGGCGGGCGTGGCGCCCGTCGCCTATCAGATCTGGCGCATGGGTTATTACGGTCTGCCGTACCCGAATACGGCCGTTGCCAAAGATGCGGGCGGCGCGAAATGGCGGCAGGGGTTGGTCTACCTGTGGAATCTGGTTGGGCCGTACTGGCTGTGGGTGCCGCTGGTGGTGCTGGGTGTGGCGGCGGTGATGGCGGTGCGGTCCCGACGTATCGGTGGTCATGCCGCTATCGCGTCCGACCGCGATGCGAAACCGGCCCTGCGCGAACGCATTCACCGACTCAGCGGGTGGCTGCGGACCCCGGTCGCAGTGGTCGCACTCATGTTCGGCAGCGGTGTCCTGTTGGCCGTCTATGAGATCCGTGTCGGCGGCGACTTCATGCACGGCCGGATGCTGCTGCCGCAGCTGTTCTGCCTGCTACTGCCCGTCATGGTGCTGCCGCTGAAGTCTTGGGCTGCGCAGGCGGACCCGCGCCGCACCGGCCGGGCCTCCCTGATCGTGCCCGTAGCTCTCGCCGGAACCGTGGGCTGGGCGCTGTTCGCGGCCAACGCCACCGCCATCGAGACCGACAGCAAGATCAGCACCTCCGGTATCGCAGACGAGCGGCTCTACTACGTCCAGACCACCGGCCACGATCACCCGCTCCGCGCCGAGGACTACCTGGACTACCCGCGTATGCGCGCCATGGTCGGCGATATCGCAAGAAGCCCGAACGGCGGTCTGCTCATCAATTCGCCGTCCTGGAGCTGGACCATCGTCCCGCCTCCGACACCGATCCCGGATGGCAGCGCCGGGCATACCGTGTTTTTCGTGAACCTCGGCATGATCGGCATGAACATGCCCCTCGATGTCCGCGTCCTCGATCCGATGGGTCTGTCGTATCCGCTTGCCGCACACACTTTCCGGTTCCCAAATGCCCGTATCGGCCATGACAAGAACCTCGACTCGGACTGGGTGGTCGTGGACGCCGGCATGGCGGACGAGCATCCCTGGATGCCATGGTTCCTGGACGAGGGCTGGGTGACCAGGATCCGAACCGCCCTGAGCTGCCCGGAAACTCGGGATATGCTGGCCTCCACCCGCGCCCCGCTCACCTTCGACCGATTCCGGCGCAACATCCAGCAGTCGGTGGAATACGCCAAGTACCGCATCGACCGGGTGCCTGAGCACGAGATCGAGCGGTGCCACGTGGTCGACCGGAGCGACCCTAACGCATCGAGGTTGCGACTTGACATAGGCGAGCCATGAGCGTGCGTTCGGCAGAAACGCCCGGCCAGTGCAACCCGTTGGCCCGCGAGATCCAGATCGCGACACCGGTCCGTATCGGTCATCTCGACACCGACGACGCCAATCGCTACAGCAGTTACGGACTCGTCGAGGTGCTGCGCATGCTGCCCGACTACATGGACCTCACCGGCTCACGCCAACCAAAGCTATGACCCGCCCGGCGTGACGTGGCCACCCACGCCCCTCCGCTACAGGGCAATCCGTGCCGCGACAGCCGGTGTTCGCACAGCCTGGTTTCGGGCGGCCGGTGCCCGCGCAATCGGCCTGCGGGCAGCAGATGCCAGCACAGCATGGACCGAGATCGCCCCACGACGTCAGACTTCAGTCCTTGACGCCGACTGGGCAAGCGTCGCGTTCCCGCTCCAGAGCCGGTGTCATCGTCGCGCGCTGTGCGTGGGGCTGCTGGTGCTGATAACGATTGCGGTCATACTCCTCGCGATGTGAGTTCGCCCAGCGACGGGGATCTCGGCGGGCTGGAGCAGTTGCCGTTGCCGCCGGATCAGCGGTGGAGCTGAGATCTTCAGAGCTGTAACGGCTTTCGGCCCTGGCCGACGAGATCATCAACAGCGTCCATTCCGGATGTTACAGTGATTTCACTAACGCAACTATTGTCGTAACAACGGCTGCTGGTGACCCGGTAAACCAGGCATGACTCTCAATCGCAAGCAGCTGCAACAGTTTTTGGCCCGCGCTGGTGTGATCGCAGCGGTGACCGTCGCCGGGGTGGTCGGGCTCGCAGCGCCATCTACCGCCATTCCGCATGACCCAGGCTTTCCGTTCTCGCCGACCCTGACGCGCCTGATTCCGACCAGCTGCTCCGCGATCATCGACGCGGTCACCGTGCGGCAGGAGAAGCCTGGCACGTTCGGCGTGCGGGTGAACGTCACCCAGACCGGGGACAGCTGCTCGGACTGGAAGGTCGCTGTGCGCTTCAAGAACCTGGATACCGGGTACACGGACGGGCAACAGCACCGCGTCGTGAACGGTGTCGTCCAAAACACGGTGGACGGCGTGATCGTCGGCTTCGGCACGGCGCCGGGCGTCGGCCGGGTGGAGGCTCGGATCGTCGCGCTGGACTCGAACGACAGGGAGATGGAGCAGATCTCGGGTACGGCGACGTTCACACTGAGCTGAGCGAGTGCGTCGTGTCCAGCGATCGCTGGACACGACGCACTCGGCGGTCAGCCACCGTGCAGGATCAGCATGGTGTGCACACCATGGTGGAACTCGTACTCCATTTCCCGGAGCGACGAGTGGATTCCGTTGTCGCGTAGTTCTTTCCGGAGATTCTCGCCCCTCACGGCAAGGCTGGCACCGGCGTGCCGTCCGGTGAACGGCATCCCGCGGACCCGTCTTCAAAGGTGTTGCGGCGCAACGGTGGGACATGCACCCACGCGGGCTGATGTTCACGCCCAGCGGCATAGAAAGACGTTCTATGCGCCGGGTGTCTGGACGAGGGAACATCCTCCTGATGCGCTTGTCGGGCTTGGTGTCCCATCGCAGTAGGAGGACGTTCGTGAGTAACGGTAGTGGCTTGTCGCGGGGTGATCGCAACCGAAACGCCCGTCTGGGGCGGCTTCGGGCGCTGGTCCCGACCGACAACACCATCGTCGGGATTGATCTGGCCGACCGGAAACAGATGGTGGTAGTGACCGATCACGACTCGAAAGTATCGGCCCGCAAAACATTCCGATGCCGGGCATGGGATCTGGGAGCCGCGTTGGACTGGGCGGTCCAGCGGGCAGCCGGCGCGGGTTTCGCTGGGGTGACGGTGGCGTGTGAGCCGACCGGACACCGGTGGCGGGTGCTGGGCCAGTTGGCCGCTGACCAGGGTATGGCGTTGTGTGTGTCCAGCCGTCGATGACCTCCTGGTCACGTCGCGCCGAGGACCTGACCTGCGACAAAACCGATGAGAAGGACGCGGTGCTGATCGCCCGGTTGACCGCGCAGTTGCGCTGCTATATCCCTGAGCCGGTCGATGAGACCTGGGGCCGGTTGTGGCATCTAGGTGCTCGTCGCGAGCAGGTGATCGTGGAGATGGTCAGCCAAATCCAACAACTGCGGGCGTTGCTGGAGTGCGTAGGGCCGGCCGCGCTGGACACCGCGCGACAGCCGTTTCGTTCCCGCACCTCCGGTCGCGGCGATGAGCGTGATCTGCGACCGCGACGGCGGTGACCTGGCCCGCACCCGCCGTCTCGGCTCGGCCCGCCTCGAACAAGCGGTCCGCCGCGAGATCACCCGGCGAGGTGGCCAGAAACCGTCGCTGCGGATCGTGGGCAACCTGTTCGCCGCGCCCGATGATCCGGCGGGGGTGATCGCGCACCGGCGCGGCGCACTCGATCGAGTGCGGCTGCTGCTGGCCGACTGGGCCGAAAACCAACGGCGTCTCACCGACACCGAGGCTCGAATGATCAACGTGCTCAACGAACTTCGGGTTACCGAGCTGGTCACTTCCATCACCTGACTTTCCGCGGTCGGGGCCGCGGCGATCCTGGCCCAAACCGGTGATCCCGCCCGGTTCACCACCGCCCGCGCCTTGGTCGAACACGCCGGTCTGGCACCGCGCGAGAAACTGTCGGGCACCTTCACCGGACGCACCAAACTCACCGGCCAAGGACGGCCCGGCTTGCGTCTGGCCGCCTGGCGAGCGGTTTGGGGCGCCCAACGCGCCAACCCTGTTTATGCCGCTCGCTACCAGCACCTGACCAGCCGCGACGACAACAAACTCACTCCCACCCAAGCCCAAGCCGCCATCGCCGCCATCGCCGCCATCGCCGCCACGATCCTGCGACATCTGCATGCGGTCGTCACCACCGGCCAATGCTGGGATCCACGCATCGCCACCCACGGCACATGGCCAGTCATCCCCCAATCTCGGTGGCCGCCTGAATAATTCAGTGGCTATCGAGCGGTCGGTCGGGGCGAGCCCCACGCGGCATTGAGACACACCGTGATCTCGACGCTCATCATGGGCAGCCCCGCCCGTCGTCACACCAACCCGATTACACGCTGCAGGGATCAACCCCATCACCGCTATGCAGGGACGACAACGGGCGAGGCACCGACCAACCGCTTGACACAAAACGCCTTACGCTGATGAGCGGATGTTCTGCGCCGCAGCGCATCTCGCACCGCTGACCGCGCCGTACGCGGCATTACGGGATGTCCTGAGCCACAGCGATCTCGGGCCGTGTGATCGCCGGCGGCGTTAGCTGGTGTGTTGATGGCCGATCGTGGTGTCAGTGGAGGCGTCAGGCGTGTGTCAGGTCGGTGTCAGCCAGCCCGGCAACAGTGTGTCCATCGAACAAAACGACCGGCACCGACACGGTACGGGTCGCTGCCACAACCGATTACGAGGAGCACACGACATGACCATCACCCTGACCGACCAGGACAAGGCCACCCTGCGCACCGCCGCCTACGGCGCGGTGTCGCTGCTGGCCGCCGCCGGTGCACCGCACAAGGGCATCACACACGGCTCCATCGCCCTGACCTCGGCGACCGGGCTGGTCGGGCACGTGCTCGCCGCCAAGTCCAAAGACATCCACCTGCCAGGCAAGTCCGTCGCCGAACTCGCCGACCAGGTGCTGCCTGCCCTGACCGCAGCCATGAGCCTGCTCGGCACACAGCATCCGGGCGAGGCCGACAACTTCCGCGACACCGTCCTGGTCGCCGTCGAAGCCGCCACCGGGCCCGGCAAGGGTCAGCCCAGCCCCGCCGTGGCGGCGATGGCCCGCAAGATCACCGCGGCCCTCGACGCCGCCTGACAGGTGCGCGGCCGGCGCAGCACAACTGGTAGCTGGTCGCGGGGTCCTCTCCGGACCCCGCGACACGGCCACCGACCGTCGAACCCCGGGTGCGGCCGCGTGGCCGTTGGGAACCTCGGTATGCGGCTAGTTAGAGACTGGTGTCAGGACCCGCCCGAGAGCCGGAACAGCTAGGTCACGACTCGCCGGCGGCAACACGCCGAACACCAGTCATGGTTCGTGCTCGGCGGTGAGATCAGTCGGCAATATGGCGCGTCGCCCGATCCGGCAGGATCCCGGCCCGGACGAGTTCCTCGTAGATCCGCTGCTGCTCATCGTCGAGATTCGAGTACAGCATGTCGTACGCCAGATCTTCCTCGGCGAGCACCGCGACCGGATCCCAGTCGTCACCGAGCGCCGCGACGACGGCGCTGCGCCGTCGTGCCTCGTCCAGCGTGAGGTCGTAAGCAAAAGTATGGTCGGCCATATGGGCATCTCCAACCCGGTTCTTTCCAAAAACGAAATGACGACGATGCCCAACCACGCCTTCTCGGGCAATGACGTGCATCACGTTCCTCGGTTGGACTTCGTCACATTCGATGCTCGTGCCCGGACTGGACCGCGGAGTAAACGCGTCCACATAGTCGCCACGACACGTCCACCGCTGAAATCGGGCACATGAAATGCGGAATCGGCGCGAAAGCGCTGTCGCGTGCCCTCAGCACCCGTCAATCGAGTCAATGCCCGTAGCCGCTCGAAGACTCGAACCAGGTTCGAATTGCCGGCGGCAGCGTTGCTTGATCCGACGCCGAGTCGAATCGGCTACACCACGGCCAGTGTCGGACCCACGCAATGACAATCGGTTTCGACGGCCTGTACTCGTCCGGAGTGCATGCCAAACACCTTCCCGGCCTCCCCTTCGATTCCCCCCAACCGTCTCCGGCATAGCATCTGACGAATTACATTGCGCCACAACTTCTAATACACTCGGACGGTTGGGGGAACGGTCGGCGATCAGAGCCCTCGGACGGGGGCAGGACAACAGATAGTCTGCTGGACAGCTCACGACTCCCCTACCCGACGGTGGCCGGCGCGGGCGCACCGACGGGCGCCGCGGCACTCACGTGCCGAGCCGCGGCCAGCCGCGCAAGTGCGGCCTCGGTGAAGATCGACAACCCGAGGTCGGGGTTGTATCCGTGAATTTCCTTGACGTCGAGCTCGGCCAGGAAATACAGGATCTCCGTCGAGATCACCTGGCCCGGGACCAGCACTGGAAAGCCGGGCGGGTAGGGGACGACGAAGGTGGTGGACACCAGAGTCTTCCCCTTGGCGAGCCGTCGCCCAGCGTCGCCGAGCAGGACGTGTTCGCGGTCGGACTCCTCATACCCGGCATAGAAGGCCGATCGCATGTCGCCGAACGAGCTGGCGCCGTCGGGACGAAACGTGCTGTCGAACTCGCTGAAGTCGGGCAGCCCTGGCAGATACTTGGTGATCTCGTCAACCCGGCGCTGTTGCAGAGCGCGATCGGCCTTACCGGCCGCGTTCTGGCTGCGCTCGAAGTCGGTAGCCACCCGACGCAGCACGTCGAGCAGGTAGTGCACGCTCGACCAGGTGACGCCGATCGTGAAGATCAACAGCACACTGTTGATCGAGGTCTTGTTGATCTGGATGCCGAACCGGTCCATGAGGATCTTCTCGCGGAACTCATACCCGTTCATACCGGTCTTGCCGATGAACAGGGTGACGCGTGTCGGGTCGAGCACGAACTGATCGGACCGCCACGCCTCGTTCCACTCTGCCAAGCCACCCTGCCTGACCTGCCGGTACGAGCTGACTTCAGAGGCCCGGAACTCGTCGGGCACCAGGTCGTCCTCGTCGAGGATGCGGAACCACTTGCCGATCAGCCGGTCTTTGCGGACGCGGTGACGGAAGACCAGCGCCATGTCGTAGACATTCCGGACCAGCTGGAATCCCTCGATGTCGACCTGCCGACGCGCCAAGTCCAACGACGCCAAGAGTTGCTGGTTCGGCGACGTCGAGGTGTGGGTCATAAACGCCTCATCGAATACCTCGCGCACGAGAGCTTTGAAATCCTGGTCGCGGACATGGATCATCGACGCCTGCCGAAGCGCCGACAGCGACTTGTGGGTGGAATGCGTCGCGTACACGCGTACCCGCGCGCGCCCAGGGTCGGGAAGCAGCCGGTGGTTGCTCCACTCGGCACGGTCGACTCCCTGCATCGACGCACGCCACTTGCGGTACTCCTCCACATACCCGGGCGACGACAACGTCGATTCGAGTTGCTCGGCGGCAACCATCGCGGTCCGCTGCCGTGCCCAAGGCACCGCGGTTGCGAACGCGTACCACGCCTCGTCCCACAGGAAGCAAATGTCCGGCTTGATCGCCAGGACCTCCTCCATCACGCGCCGGGGGTTGTAGACAATGCCGTCGAAAGTGCAGTTGGTGAGCAGCAGCATGCGCACTCGGTCCAGTTGTCCGGCCGCCTCGAGGTCCAGCAGCGCCTTCTTGATGGTGTGCAGGGACACGGCTCCGTAGATCGCGAACGGCTCGAGCGGGTAGGCGTCCAGGTACATCGGGTACGCCCCGGCCAGCACCAGGCCGTAGTGGTGCGACTTGTGGCAATTGCGGTCGATCAGAACGATGTCGCCCGGCCGGGTCAGGGCCTGCACGACAATCTTGTTCGCGGTGGATGTTCCATTGGTGACGAAGTACGTCTGATCGGCACACCACGTTTCGGCGGCTTTGTCCATCGCCGCCCTGATCGTGCCGTGCGGGTCGAGCAGTGAGTCCAGCCCGCCCGAGGTGGACGACGTCTCGGCCATGAAGATGTTGCGGCCGTAGAATTCGCCCATGTCCTGCAGTGACTTGGAGTTGAAGATGCTGGCGCCACGCGCGACGGGAAGGGCGTGGAATTGGCCGACCGGCGCGGCCGCATAGGCACGCAGGGCGTCGAAAAACGGTGTGGCGAACCGGCTCCGGATGCCGGCGAGCACCGTGCTGTACAGGTCGGTGACATCGTTGAGTCGATAGAATGTGCGATCGTAGACGTCCGGCTCGTCCTCGGTCTCCGCGGCGATCGACTCGTCGGTGAGCAGATACAGGTCGATATGAGGCCGCAGCTCCCTGATCCACTCGCCACATTCAACCCAGGCGTGGGTGCGGTCGGTCACGACCACCTCGTCGTTGGCGCCGAGCAACGTGGTCATCAACGGCACCCGGTCGCGTGAACGAAGCGGCAGGTCATCCCGGATGATCGCCGCTTGAATCTCGCCATTCAACGCGACGGCGGTGATGGCGTCCTCGATGCTCGCCACGACAAGCAGCTCGAACTGCACATCGTCCGACGGGTCGCGAAGCGCCCGCAGGCTCTCCGCCAGGCTCTCGGGAGCCTCGGGCGGGGAATCGTCGCCGAGCAGGACAGTGTAGAACTGCTGTTGTTTGGCCCGCGCCACCAGTTCCTGATCGGCCATCGGCGCGGATGTGTCGAACACAGCTGTGCGGTCGCCGTACTCGGAGAGCAGGCGCACGGCCAGCGACACCTCCTCGGTGAGCCGCGTCGTGGCAAGATCGGCGACGTATCCGCGAAACGTCGCCAGTCTCGCCGCGCCTGGGTACAGCCAGTACCGCTCGTAAGCGCCGAGACGATCGAGCAGGCGCTGCACTCGGGCAGTGGCGCGGGTGGTGTCCAGCCCGGCACGATTGACATCGGCCAGCTGCCGGCACGCGTCATCGAGCAGATTCCACGTATCGATTCGCGAGTACGACGGGTTCGCTACCGCCGCCAGCGCGGAAACACAAAGCCCTTTCGGGCGCTCTCCGTCTCGATGCATATCGTCAGTTCCGCCTCCAATCAGTGCAGGCGAGGTGATCTGCCGAACACAACAGATCGCCCTGGAACATTCATCCCTACAAATATTGTGTCCCGCCGTCGATCAAATTCCTAGCTGGCATTCAGGAATTAATGGCGGTGGCCCCAAGGCTGCCGCACCGATGACACTGCGGTGGCTATCGAATTTGGGACTATAACCGGCGCAACTTTGTGCCCTAACCGGCCACAAATCGTCGACGATGCCCGGATCACCTATTCGTGCGGGCGTCGAATCCATCAGGGTCCGCGGCCATGCCCGGCAGGATGTAGCGGCGCACGTGGCGCAGAACAGCAGTGCTGTCGTCTGCGTCGATGGTATCTCCCGGGACAGTGCCCAGGCTGATCAGAATGCGCGCCACCCACTCGGATACCTCGGCGAGGTCGTGATGTGGATGGATCTCGCCGCGCGCGGCGGCGGCCTCGACGTAGGGACGCCAGAAGGCGGCGAGATCGGGAACGAGACCGGAAACCCCCGCGCCGGCACACAGTGCGAACTCCTCGGGCTCGGCCATTCGTAACCGCAGCAACAATGTCCCTGGATCGTCGTAGGCCCCGCGCCCGATGCGCACACCTGCTGTGAGCTGTTCGGCGAAGGTTCCGAGCGTGTCGAGCTCGGCGCGCGCGCCGCTCCACAACGCGTCGTTGAGCCGGACGATCGCCGCGCCGAGCAGCGAAGCCTTGTCCTGGAAGTGCCGGTAGAGCCACGCTCGCGAGACACCCGCTTCCTCGGCGACTTCGATGACGGTAGTCGCCCGGATTCCTTTGCGTGCCAACAGTTTCTGAGCGGCATCGAGAAGCCTGTCGACCACCGTGGCGGTCTCCGCTTCGATCATGCGGCTCACTTTCGGTACGGGTTCATCAGCACGACTGCGGTTTCGCTCAAACCCTAGCAAAAACTAGACAGATCTGAGAATGTGTCTATCCGTAGACAAAATTCAAGATGTGTCTACAGCGCCGAAAGGAAATGTAGCCATGTCCCCACCGCGAACCGCGGTCATCGGCGCCGACACCAGCGGCCTGACCACGGGCATGGTGCTCAACATGCCGTGTCGCAGGTTGATGTAGGCGCGGTCGCGCATCCACCCACCGGCGCGCCGAACACATCGACGCGACCCCCTGGTCCAGATCGCCGACCTCGACCGCGCCGCCCCACCACACGCCGCGGCCACATCAAGTGCCGAAGTCAGGCACTCCCCGTAAGACCACTCGAGCCCAACCCATGGTTCGAACCGGCTGTCGCACAACAACTGCGATTCCTGCGCCGACACCTACTCGACTACACAGTCCACCACAGCACCAAGGGAGCAGCATGACCACAGACGAGCGCACGGCGATGGTGATAGGCGGCGCGTCGGGCATCGGCCTGGCGACCGCGCACGCCCTGACCGCCGACGGATACCGGGTGATCGTCGCCGACCTCAACGAGACCGGAGCCACAGACGCGGCCATCGCCATCGGCTCGACCGCCTCGAGCATCGGCATGGACGTCACCGACGAGGCATCGGTCGAGGCCGGATTTCGCACGGCACCCGCCCTGCACGCTGTGGTGAACTGCGCCGGGCTCTCGATGCCCGGCCCGATCACCGAACTCGAACTCGAACACTGGCACATCACCCTCGACGTCTGCCTGACCGGCACCTTCCTGGTACTCAAACACGCGGGCCGCCATATCGTCGACGGCGGCAGCATCACCTGCATCGCCTCACTCAACGGACGCCAACCAGGTACCGGAATGGCCGCCTACTGCGCGGCCAAAGCCGGAGTGCTCATGCTCGTGCAGGTCGCGGCGCTCGAACTGTCCGAACGCCGAATCCGCGTGAACGCAATCTCTCCGGGGCTCGTCGACACACCTCTGGTGGCCGGAATCGCACTGGTGCCGGGCCTGACCGAGGACTACCTGGAAAACACTCCCCTGGGACGCAGCGGACGCCCCGAGGAGATCGCCGATATGGCAGCGTTCCTCGCCTCCGATCGAGCAACCTGGATGACCGGCTCCACCATCGACCTCAACGGAGGCGCACACCTGCGCCGATACCCCGATGTCCTCGGCCACGTCCGAGCGCTCACGCAGACGCCTCCGGCGTAAACCTCGGCCACGAGCATGGCCCCATCCTCCCGGTCGCCGACGAGGTCGACGCACACCGATCGCTCTGGCGTGCCGGGTCGTGGCGGCGCTCTCGCAGCGTGTCGATGCGCTCACTGGACCGTGGCCGATCGCAATCCCCGCGATGACGTCGCAGAACATGCCCGCGCGTGTCGGGCATGTGACTGCACCGAGCTCCTTCTACGGGAGCCTGAATCTTCTGCAACGACCGAATCTCCGCAGACGTCTTCGCGGCACCAAACTTCCGGCAACTTCGCGGCGAGTACTTCTACCTGCACTGTGACGTGCTCGAAGCAACACTTGCAAACCTACAGCCTGTATAGTTACAGTGTGTAAACCATCCGTTCCGGTTGGCCTCGAAGACTCGCTACGGCCGCACTCGCCGCGTAGCCTCGACCCCTACACATGGAACCTATGCAACGAGACCATATGCCCATCATGTTGCCCGTCACGGTCGTGCATACCCCCGATCGGATCCACCCCGTCGGTGACCATCACCAGCACGGCCCCGCTTCGGAAGCCGCACCGCCGCAGCTCATTCCCTCGGTCCCCACGCGCTCGACAGTGCCGGCGCCGCCCACTGCCGAAGAGCTCCTTCCCGACACCGCGACCAATGCGACCTTGCGCGGATTGATCACGACCTATATCGATGAGTTCGTCATCACCCCGTTCAGCATCGCCGGACAACGGTGCCACGGTTTCGCGGCTCGGCTGGCCGACGACCGCCCCGGCGAGGCGTGGCTGCTGAGCTGGTTGCCCGATGCAGTCCTGAATCGTCGGCAGGCGTATGCCGCGATGGTTCTGGACGCGGTCCTGGTCGACCATGAACTCGACAGTGCCACCATGCTCAGCGTCATGCGGCGACTTGCCGCGCAGATCGCCCGCCCCCTCGAAGAAATCCTGACCCAGCTGTGCTACGTCACGGAGAGACCGCAGCTTCGATAAGCCCGACGCGAAACAGCGTGGCGCAATCCGGCCGGTGATCTGAGCGAGGGCCCGTCGGCTCAGTTGCCCGATCTTGCGATCACCGGCGACTGCAGCAACGATGCCGCCCCCACGACAAGATCGGCGTACAACGCCAATACCCGCTCACGCGGAATCTGTGGGTTGCGCAGCCACCAGCGACCCAACTGCTCGGCAATCCCTGAAGCCGCATACGAAAACGCCATCAGATCGTCCTCCCCCACGACCCCTACCAGAGGGCGCACTAACTGCCCGACTTGCACGATCGTCGAATGCCGCAACTGCCCCAGTTGCTCCGCCAGCGTTCCTTCCAGATTTGCCGACGTCGTGAACAACAGCGCCCACCGCTGCGGATTGGAAACGATGAGGTCGAAGTACGGGGCACCCCCAGCCGCAGCAATGGCCCGTAAGTTCCGACCCGCTTCCACAACCTCCGTCACACCCGCGACAAGGCTCTGCTCGAACTGAGCACGGGCACGATACACGCACGCCAGGAAGATTCCCTCTTTCGAACCGTGATGCTGGTACACGATCGGCCGAGTCACCCCCGCCACCCGAGCGATCTCATCCACGCTCACCCCCTCATACCCCCGCTCGGTGAACAACACCTCCGCCACATCCAGCAACTGCTGCTCACGCTCGGCTGCACTCATCCGCACCCGACGCGCCCCCGCAGCCGCAGGCTCAGCCATCTCCGCTTCTCCTTCGATCTGGGCCCTCACATTTGTATACACAGTGTAACTTAGGTGCATCGGTCGACGCCCTGGCGGCGATGACCTGCGACTTGGTCGACCACCAAGACTGGATACTCCATGATCGTCAGCCGTGCCGGATCGGGCGTTGCTCGACTTCCCGACCCGACTGGTCCCGCCCGACCAGCAGGTCCTCACCACATCACCCACGGTGAGGACTCGCACCAGCGATCATGGCCGCCTACGCATCAGTGCCTCCTACGGCGAATCTCACGCCACCCCGGCTCCAGCGAAGCAGGGATGTCATCGCCGCCGCCGAGCGGCACGCCACAGCCAGGGGCAGCGCTTCGCTCGGGAGATCGAGCGCGAGACAGCTTGGATCACCCTGACGGTCACCGGTCGCAGATTCTCGCGATTCGGCAGCGACTCCATGCCTTGGAACCAGAGTTGCGGCGGCTGGGCCACCACGCATGGTTCACCGCCATCACGACCCATGAATCGCTCCGTCTTCGCCCGCACGAGCTCGCAGAACTCAATGCCTCCGGCCCGTACGCGGCCGGGGAACCGGAGTCTGCCAGGCAGAACAATTCCCGCACTGCTCAGCTGCTGGCGACGCTACATTCGTGTGGAACACACCGCGTACCAACTGATTCGGGCTCGTGCGACCGTTCCGACGACCGTGAACTCGGCACCCCTCGTCCTTCGACTCCACATCGAAATCGCCAGCCGCCGCAACGCCGCCCTCGCCCTACGCGACTCGCAGCAGTTCGCTTCCGGTGGTTGCGTCAGGAGCGGAACGAGATTCGCCGCTGCGCTCTTTTCCGGGCGGGCTCACGTAGCCGCGCGTGAGGTCGGCAATCCCGCGGCCGCGGCCGCCGCTCGCGCCGCGTTGCGGACGCAACTACCCGGGCGTGGCCATCCGCGTCGCCCGACGTGGCGGAACCCCACCGGACACCAAGGACCTTGCCATTCGCAGGTAGCGTTCCGCAATCTCGTCGATCGTCAGTGAGCCCGACGGGGCAAACCACTGACAGACGCCATTGATCAGATCCATCAATGCCATCGTGATCAGCTCAGCGTCAACGGGTCCGGAGCCTTGGATAGCGGCGACGACCTCGCGAACGGCCCGTTGGTAGGTGGTCTGGAGACGCACGATCGTTCTCAATTGATCGGGAGACAGCGCGCCACGATTGCCCCGGATGGTCAGTAGCTCGGTGCGCCGTTCGTTGCTGATCATCAGGTGGAGCTTGATGGCCGCATCCAGACGCTCCTGATGCGGGCGGGTCGAGTCGCTCAGTATCGGCAGCAGTGCATTGTTGAAGTCGGTCATGAACTGCCGGGATATCGCGAACAGCACGTCCTGCTTATTGCGGTAGTGGTGATACATCGTCGAGGAGGAGATCCCCGCGGCTTCGGCGATGTCGCGGATCGCGGTCATTCCGTAGCCGCGGTGGTGAAAGAGTTGCGCCGCTTCGACCCTGATCCGATCGGCTACGTCCACGCCGCCGTCGAGTCCAAGATTTCTCGCCACTTCCGCCCTCCGACGTCAGGTGTTCCGCAGAGGAAATCTAGCAGGAGGGGCCGCGCCCGAAGCACGCCCGCCGCCCTCAACGAGACGGCCGCTGCCCGTTTTCGGGGAAGGACGGCACGATGATCTCGCGTTTGAGGATCTTCCCGGTCGCACCCTTCGGCAGTGCGTCGACGAAGTGCACGTGGCGCGGGTACTTGTAGGCGGCGACACGCAGTCGCGCGAAGTCGATCAACTCCTCAGCTGTTGCCGTAGCGCCCGGCTTCAGCGCCACGACGGCGCACACCTCTTCGCCGAGCCGCGCATCGGGCACGCCGATGACCGCGACCTCGGCGACGGCCGCGTGCTCATACAGCACTTCCTCGATTTCCCGGGGATAGACGTTGTAGCCGCCGCGAATAACGACATCCTTCTTCCGGTCGACGATGTAGTAGTAGCCATCGGCATCGCGTCGAGCCAGATCTCCGGTGCGGAACCAGCCGTCGGGGATCGCGGCGGCGGTCGCCGACCCGAACTGCGGGCCAAGCTGACCCCCGATTACGAGATCGGCTGTAAGCGGCTACTCATCTCCAGCGACTACTACCCGGCCTTGACCAAGCCGCACGTCAACCTCGTCACCGTGGGCATCGAGGAAGTGCGCACACATTCGGTACTCGCCACGGACGGAACGGAATACGGTGCCGATGTCCTCATCTTCGGCACCGGCTTCGACGCCCAGAACAGCCTCACCCGGGTGCCGATCCGTGGACGCGGTGGCATTCCACTCGGTGCACAATGGGCGTCAGGGCCCGAGGCGTACATGGGTACCACGGTGTCGTGATTCCCGAATCTTTTCCTGCTGTGCGGCCCGAACACCGGTCTCGGACACAACTCTCAAGTGTTCATGATCGAGGCGCAGGCCCGATACATGATCCAGTGCCTCCGGTACGCCGGTCGCCGCGGCGTGATCGAAGTCAAGCCGGACGCCCAGCACCGTTTCAACGAGTTCCTGCAGGGGCGGCTCTCCTCGACCGTATGGCAGGCGGGCGGCTGCAAGAGCTGGTACCAGGATCCCGTCACTGGGCGTAACACGCTGTTGTGGCCTCGATCCACAGTGTCGTACTGGATCCGCTCTCGCTTCGTCCGGCGCGCCGACTATCTCCGCCACCTCTGAAAGGCTCCACCATGTCGACAATTCCACTCCTACTCCACCGCAACGCCGAGCACTTCGGCAACAAGCCCGCGCTGTCCTACGACGGAAACACCCTCACCTGGAACGAAACCCGGTCGCGGATCGCCGAGGTCGCGTACGGACTCTCCCGGCTGGGTGTGCGCAAAGGCGGGCGAGTGGCCATCATGATGTCCAGCCGCCCTGAACACTGGCTGATCGACCAGGCCGTCGTGCACGTGGGGGCGCTACCGACAACGGTGTACGGCACGATGCCGTCCTCGCAGATCGCCTACCTGGCCGAGCACAGCCGCGCCACCGTCGCGGTGCTCGAAGGCAAGGCGGAGGTCGATCGCTGGCTCCCTGTTCTCGACCAGCTGACGGAGCTCGAACATGTCATCGTGCTGGATCCCGATGCCTGTATCGACGACGACCGCTTCATACGGTGGTCCGACGCGATCACCGGCGAGACGGATCTCACCGCGTTCGAAGCCGGTTGGCGTGACATATCGTCCGACGATCCCATCACGCTGATCTACACCTCGGGGACGACTGGCGTGCCGAAAGGTGTACTGCTGACGCACCGCAACGTGATCGCCAATGCGGAAGCCCGGGACGCGGCAGCACCGACCCCCGAACATTTCCGGAGCGTGTGCTATCTGCCCTTGGCGCACATCGCCGAACGCATGGTGTCGGTCTACATGGCCATTCACAAGGCCGGTCACGTGACGTTCTGTCCGGATCCGAGCAACTTCGTGGGATTGCTCGTTCGGACCCGCCCGACCAGCTTCTTCGGGGTACCCCGCATTTGGGAGAAGCTCGCGGCCGCACTGCGCGCACGCCCGGAGTCATCCCTCGCCGACGTCGGTCTGGATCAGGTCACGTGGGCCTGCAGCGCCGCCGCGCCGCTGCCCATGGATGTGCAGGAGTACTTCCGGACCCGCGGCATCGCGATACTCGAGGCCTGGGGAATGACCGAAACCACGGGCGTAGCCACGGCGACCGGAGCGGCGGACTTCCATCTCGGATCGGTCGGAAAGCCCATCCCCGGCAATGAGGTTCGGCTACTCGACGACGGTGAGGTCCTCGTCCGTGGTCCCATCGTGGCCACTGGATACCTCCAGGCGGACGGATCCGTTACACCCGTCACCGACGACGAGGGCTGGATGCATATCGGCGATGTCGGGCGGCTCGGCAACGGGCACCTCTACATCATCGATCGGAAGAAAGACCTCATCATCACCGCGGGCGGCAAGAACATCGCCCCCACCGCGATCGAAGCGCTGCTGACCAAGCACAACTTGATCGGCCAAGCACTGGCCTACGGCGACCGCCGACCGTACGTCGTCGCCCTCATAGTGCTCGACCAAGACGCGGTAACAGCATGGGCGACAGCCCGCGGCATCGTCGTCGAATCCGCGGATGACCTTGCCACCCACCCCGACCTGATCGCAGAACTGGACCGTGCGGTCGCGGAGGCCAACCAGGACCTCGCTCGCGTTGAACAGGTCAAACGTTTCGCCGTCCTCGCCACCGAATGGACTCCGGACGGCGGAGAACTCACCGCGAGCATGAAGATCAGAAGGCGCAACGTACACGAGATGTACGGCAACCTGATCGACGCACTCTACTTGTGAGGACTCGCACCGCGTGTCCGGTGGCTGCCAGGAACTGTTGCATCAACTCCCCCGAGCACGATAGGCCAGAAGCGATCTGGCAACCGCTGGAGCCGCGGCATGGGCGCTGTCATCGACGTTGGTCCGAATGAGCAGCTGGTCATAGCCGGCCACCGCGGTCTGAACGTCATCCGTCAGCGCCGAACCACCAAGGTTGATCAGTACCGGCACATCAACCATCTGCACCGCATCGATGATCCGGCCGAACGGCATTTCCCCATCGCGATCGTCGCCGGTCACGGTGTTCGCCGTGACCACCGTGGTACTGGTGTTGCTGACCGCCTCAGGCATGGGCCAGAGCTGATCGACGTGGCAAATCCTGCTCTCCACGTCTCCATCACCCCGACAGCACGACAGCCAACGAAACAACCCTCGAATCCTCCCGATACCGAGCATGTCCGCCTCATCGCTGGGTAGTCAGTAAACGCTCAGCTATGAGAACGCAGGAGATGATGAAGGTGGTGATACCGATGTGTACGCAAATGATGGACATGATGCGCAACATGTGGAACATGACCTTCCCCAACATGCCCATGTAACCCCCCAACCCACAGCGACCCGAAGACAACGCCCCACGATCGACGACCGTGGGTTCAACCGATTAGCCGATGACCGAGCACGCGACCGATTCCCACGACGTCATCTGGTTTATTCGGGCTTTTCGACTGCTCGGGCTCCAGCGTGTCACGGATTGGGAGAATTCCGCTTCTTCGCACTGGCCGGCCCCTGGGCGCGCGATTGCATCACCGTTGCCGACACAGTTCCCGACGGTTTCGACGAACTTGCCGTCTGACAGCTCTGGACGACTTGGCCGAACCGGTGCACGGTATCGGCCAAGTCGTCCGATCGTCAGACTGGCGGCGGAATGACCGGTGTGAGGAGCATCCGGCTAGCGGTGGCGACGGTTTGCTTCAGGGTTCGCCGTGTCATTCCGAGCAGCATGCTGTTGTCGCGCTGTATCCAGAGCATCTGGGTGGTGGCCCAGGCGGCGTCTCGGGCGCGGGCAATGCTGAAACTGCTCAGGATGTGCTCGAGTGTTTCGGCGTCCTTGGTGGCCAGCTTGGCCAGCGCGGGCTCGTATTCCGCCCGAACCTCCGCCTCGATCTCGGCCAGCAGTTCGTTGACCTCGAGGTAGTCGGCGTGCACCGGTTTGGTGTCGGGCGTGGTGGCCCGCTCCTTGCAGGTCTCGACCACCGCGACCGCCAAATCGTGGTTGATGTGAGCATTCATGCCTGCCAGTGCGAACTGCAATGGCCACACGGTGCGGTTGGAACGGGAATCGAAGACCGGTTTCCAGACCGCGTCGGGCTGCTTGCCGAGCTTGGCGGCGTCGACCGCGTCGAAATACAATCCCGCGAAGACCACATCAAGGCGTTCGACGAATTCAGGATCCGCGAAAAATCCTTCAGTGATCTGCTTTCCCACCAATTCGGTGACGTGCAGATACATGCCGTTGAAGCTCGCGACTCCGTCTCGCGGATCGAGTTCTTCCTTGATGGCACGCATCCGCCGGATAACCTCTTCGACGGGTCCGGGAATTTGTGTAGTTGTCATGGCGCCCTCCTCCGCGTAGATCGTTGTGCCTGTCACACGACATTGCGTGAATGCCGTTCTGAATATATCTCGTAATCCGTTGGCGCGGTGCTGATTTCACTGCTCGAGAGAACTCGGGATAATACCGACCAACCCGTTCGCGTGAATATCCGATCCCGGTATCGAAAAGCTTTCTCGATCTCGATCAAATTCCAGACGGCAATGGCGCGACGGATTGCCTAGATCACAGTGACGCGCTTCGCATCGGCCACCGCTGCACTACCGCAGCGACGCCCGTAGTCAAGTTGATCGAATGCTGGGCGATGCCGACGTTGCCGTTGGCACTCGCCTCTCGTCTACGGTCCTGTACGGACATCATAGGGACTCCCGTGTTGGTCACCGGTGCGCAACTCAGATACCTGGAGGATCTCCGCGCTACTCCGGCGGAGAGTGGTTGCATCCTTGTGACTTCAGAGTCCTGGATCGACTCGACGACGAGACCGACGGCTCTGGCCGAAGGCGAGCTGGGTTGCTCATCACTTCCGCATCGAACCGACGCCCATCCGGCAGCCGACTTCGCATATCGGCCCAAATATAGTGGCAATCCAGCTCACTTACCAGACAACGACGCTTTTCTTATGATCATGATGCGGTTGCGGTACGCACCCCGCGGGGTAAGGTCCGGAACGGCGGACAGGGGCCTACGCGACTTCAGGCGGCCGCTCGAAGTTCGCGAAATGCCGCCGGAGTATGCGGTAGAAATTGATCCAGTTGTCAACTGCGGCAACGAGTTCTGCCTTTCAGCATGCGCATGGTGGTCATCGTGCTCATGTTGTGCGACGCGATGTCGCGTGTATGGGCTAACCGCGACCCGCGTTGCGGGCAGTGCCGCGGTGGGCGGGTACGGTGCCGGGGTCTTCCGGCCAGGCGTGTTTGGGGTAGCGTCCGCGCAGGTCGGCGCGGACCTGTGGCCAACCGGTACGCCAGAAAGAGGCCAGATCCGCGGTAACCGCGACCGGGCGTTGGGCGGGTGAGAGCAGATGCAGCACTACCGGGACGTGGCCCTCGGCCAGGCGCGGCGCGTCCGTCCAGCCGAAGATTTCCTGCACCTTGACCGCGAGCACCGGCGGGTCGGCCGAGTAGTCGATGCGGTGGCGACTGCCGGACGGGACCTCGATGCGTTCGGGCGCGAGTTCATCCATGTGCGCCGCGGCAGGCCAGGGCAGCAGGCGGCGCAATGCCTGTCCGGCATCGACACGTTCGAGGTCGGCACGGCGACGAGCGGTGGCCAGTTCGGGGCCGAGCCAGCTGTCGATCCCGGCGAGCAGTGACTCGTCGTCGACCGGCGGCCAAGGGGCGCCGAGGGTGCGGTGCAGGAAGTCGAGACGCTGTCGCAGGACGATCGCGTCGGCATCCCAGCACAGCAGGCCCAGCCCGGTCTCGCGCAGTCCACGACGCACCGCATCGCCGAGCAATCGGCGATCGGGGTCCCGAATCGGATACTCCGACAACAGAATCGCTCCGAGTCGCTCGACTCGGCGAGCAACCACGTCACCGTCGGTCCAGTCCACCTCGTCGACGATCACCAACAGATTCGATGCGGCACGGCGGGCGAGCTGTTCATCGGCGGCGGCGGCCAACCGTATCCGCCCGTCGGAGTGCCCAGGGTCGCGAGTTGCCACCGCGACCGCCAGCCATTCCGAATCACCCAATCCGGAACCGGGTGGCAGCGTCGCCGCGGTGCCACCAGCCATGAGATAGATCGACGAGCCCGCACCACGGCGACGCGCCAAACGTTCCGGATGAGCCAGCGCGATAACCAGAGCCGGATCGTCGACACCGTCGGACACTTCGACCAATCGCGCCAGCCGCTCGACCTCTCGTCGCCACCGGGTCGGGCGCTCCCGCCGCAGTTCTCGCAGAGCAGCCGTGATATCCACGCCGCGAGCGACGGTGTCGTCGTCGAGTACCGTGACCACTTCCGCGGCCGCTCGCCCCCCGACCTCGGCGGCGCCGTCGAGCAACGCTCGTGCCAGCCGCGGATGCAGTCCGATCCCGGCCATCCGACGCCCACGCTCGGTCACCTGATCCGCATCAACCGCCCCCAATGCGCTCAATACATCCCGCCCGGCGGCCAATCCGCCGGACGGTGGAGCGTCCCACCAGGCGAGGCCATGTCCGTCGGGGGTACCCCAGCATGCCAGTTCCAACGCCAACCGGGTCAGATCCGCCGTCCGGATCTCCGGCTCCGGATAGGCGGGCAAGGTGGCGTGTTCATATTCCGGCCAGCAACGCCATACCCGACCCTGCGCTTCGCGCCCGGCCCGTCCGGCCCGCTGCTCGGCAACCGCCGCCGAAACCCGGACTGTCGCAAGTCCTGCGAGTCCCCGCACTCGATCGATGCGCGGGACCCGAGCCAGCCCCGAATCAACCACCGCCCGCACCCCCGGCACCGTCAGACTGGATTCGGCCACCGCAGTGGACAACACCACTCGCCGCCGCGACCCGGGCCGCAGCGCGGTGTCCTGCCCAACGGCCGACAGCCTGCCGTGCAGCGGAACGAGGTCCACCCCTTCGACATCCGCCAAAAGCTGCGTCGTCCGGCGGATTTCAGCGGCACCGGGGAGGAAGACAAGCACGTCACCGCCAGTTCCGGCGAGCGCGGCCCGGGTAGCCCTGGCCACGTGCGCCTCGATTCGCTCCCGCGGCAACGACGGAACATAGGTCAGTTCAACCGGATGAGTCCGCCCCCGCACCTCCAGGACCGGCGCCGCGCCATCTTTACCCAGGAGTATCGAAAGGCGTTCGGCCGCAACGGTCGCCGAGGTCGCGAGCACCCGAAGATCCGGCCGCAACCCCGCGCGAGCATCGAGCAGCAAGGCCAGCAGCAGATCCGCGTCGAGGTGCCGTTCGTGGCACTCGTCGAGCACGACCGCATCGACCCCGGTCAGCTCGGGATCACCCTGCAACCGCCGCACGAGCAAGCCCGACGTGACGACCTCGACCCTCGTCCCCGGACCCACCTGCCGATCCCCGCGCACCGAGTACCCGATGGTCTCCCCCACCGATTCCCCCAGCAGCGCGGCCATCCGCCCGGCCGCCGCCCGCGCCGCCAGCCGCCGGGGTTCGGCCACCAGCACCCGCCCCGGCGTCCCGGCCGCCAACGCCAATGGAACCAACGTCGTCTTTCCGGTCCCCGGTGGCGCCACCAAAACCGCGGTCCCGCGGTTGGCCAGGGTTGCGACAATTCGATCGAGAGCCGCACGGACCGGCAGATCGGGAAGCTCAGGCAGTTTCATCGCCAGCCAGTCTGCCGCCCGCTTATTCCCTCCTCGCAACGCCTCCCTGGATCACTCCTGGAATGGCTCACGTTTTCTTCACGGCATGCGTGCCGAGGAATGCGGTCTTGTCCGCGGCGAGCCTTCCGCACCGAAGCACGCCGAGCTCGAGCGGGTAGTGGGCGACGGATTGACGGGCTCATCCCCTGCCCAGTGACGCGAGCCGCAGGTGCGCGGCCTCGCCGACCGAATCGCGTGTCCCAGACCGCCGAAATCGCCCAACTGCGCGCCTGGCGATTTGACCCGCCCCTCACCACCACCGCACCGATGTGGTGGATGGGACGTGACCGCTCGAACCATGACGGTCCCTCGACGACCCGCGACCACCCGATGGGCGTCGCGCACTCCATGGGCGGCAATCAGGACCCGCCGGACACGGCCCGACGACGGCCCGGCATGGCTCCAACACCGAGATCACCCGGCTCTCCGGACAGCACGGCGCCGACGCCGATGTCTTCTTCCTACAGTTGGTGATTCGACACCACGGTGGCGGCGTGGACATGACCCAGACCGAGTTCAACACCGGATCCGCCGCCGCGGTGACCAGTCAGGCGGTCGCGATAGCGTCACAACCAGCGAAAATGTTGTCGTACAACATGATCCGAACCTATCGGGTACTGTCCTTCGGCACGTGTTTGTGAACGGGACAGCTGCTCAGAATATTTCGTACACTCCGGAATCGAGGCAAACGATTGAACCACAAGCTCTGGTTGCTCGGGCGGGTCGCCACAGTCGGTGGTCATGTGCTGCTAGAGAAGATCACCCGGCCGAAAGCGCGGAGCGCCGACGATGTCCCCATCTCCGGTGACGCGATCACCGTCGACTGGCTGACGGCTGTCCTGTGTCGCGACTTCCCCGATGCCGAGGTGCTCTCGTTCAGCACATCCAATGGCAGTCACGGCACGTCCACGCGGGTTGCGATTCGCGTCGACTACAACGAGGCGGGCCAGCAGGCCGGATTGCCTACCGAGCTGTTCGCGAAGACCACCACCTCCCTCAGCCAGCGCATATTGCTGGGCGGGGCGAAAATGATCGACGGCGAAACCCACTTCTTCATGGACTTGCGTCCCGAAGTCGAGATGGAGGCGCCGATCGGCTATTGGGGCGCCTTCGATCCGTCATCGTGGCGGTCCATTGCGCTCATGGAGGACATCGCCGCGACTCGTGGCGCGGTGTTCATCGAGCCGAATGCCCCGATCGCCCGCGACCAGATCGAAGATCTGGTGCGCAATCTCGCCCGACTACACGGCACCTTCTGGAAGCATCCGTCGATCGCGGTCCTCAAGACCCCGAACGATATGCTCGACGCCGTCCGCTCCGCGATCGATATGAAGAAACGCTGCGAAGTCGGCATGGAGCGGGCCAAAGAGGTTATCCCCGCGACGCTTTACGGTCAGAGCGACCGGTTGTGGGCCGGCGTCGAGCGCGCGCTCGATATGGCGACCAAGGACATGGCCCCGACCTTGCTGCACGGCGACCCACACATCGGACAGACCTACGTGACCAGCGACGGACGTATGGGGTACGCCGACTGGCAAGTCGTGATGCAGGGCGGCTGGGCGCATGACTTCGCGTATACCGTCAACTCGGGATGTGAGCCCGAAGACCGGCGCGCGTGGGACCGCGAACTGCTGGAGGTCTACTTGGACGAGCTAGGGCGCGCCGGCGGGGAGGTGCCGTCCTTCGACGATGCCTGGCTGGCCTATCGGCAGCAGTCCATGTTCGCCTACGCGGCCTGGGCATTCACCATCGGCCGAGCGGCATATCAACCCAAGATGCAAACGGACGAAACCTGTTTGACGTTGTTGAAGCGAATCGCCACCGCCCTGGACGATCACGATTCGCTGGGCGCCCTCGGCATCTGACGAACCTCCAGGTGGTTCGTCACAGCCAAGATCAGTACCCCGACGCTATGCCCCCCAGCCGGTTCCGGCCGGAATCAGGTAACGCGCTCCCCGGCGCTGCGCCTCGGCACAGAATCCGTCCCACCCGCCGTGCACACGAATTGTCTGGAGTTCCATCCTTGAATACGCCGCCCCAGCTCCAAGCCCGATCCTGCCCGGTCTACCACGGCTCACCGACCGATTCCAACGACCCACGAGTGCCGCTGCACGCGCCGGAATTCGCCGCCGATCCACACCGCGCCTACCGCGAAATGCGCAGCCAATACGGCTCTTTGGCACCGGTGGAACTTGCGCCGGAGGTACCCGCCACCTTGGTGATCGGCTACAACACCGCAGTGCGAATCCTCAACGATCCCGAACACTTCCCCGCCGATCCCCGCACCTGGCAGAAAAACATCCCCACCGACTGCCCCATCCTCCCACTGCTGGGATGGCGACCACTCGCAAGCAGAAGCACCGGCCTCGACTTCGCACGCTACCGCCAGGCCAGTACCGCAAGCCTCGACGCGATAGACCTCTACGCGCTCCACGACATCGTGGAAGACATCGCCATCCCGCTGGTCAACACCTTCTGCCAAGACGGCAAAGCCGACCTGATCAGCCAATACGTTTTCCCGCTCGTGTTCCAGGTCGTCAACACATTGCTCGGCTGCCCCCCGGAAATAGGGCAGCGAGTCGCCGCCGGCACGGCCGCCATCGTCGAGGGAGTCGATGCCGAAAACGGCAACAAGATACTGTTCGAAGCACTACTGGAACTCGTAGCACTCAAACGAACCGAACCAGCAAACGACATCACCACCGTGCTACTACAACATCCATCCGAACTCGACGAAATGGAAGTCGTCAACCACGTAGCACAGGTCTACGGCACAGGGATCGAGTTCCTACTGAACCTGATCGTCAACACCCTACTGGTGATCCTCACCGACGACCGGTTCGGCGGCAGCGTCATGGGCGGAAACCTCTCCTCCCGCGAAGCCCTCGACGAAGTCTTGTTCAACGACCCACCACTGGCCAACCTCCTGATCAGCTACCCACGCCAACCGATCCTCGTCGACGACGTCTGGCTACCCGCCCATCAGCCGGTCGTCATCAGCATGGCCGCATGCAACAACGACCCCACCATCCGAACCGAAAACCAGGCAGGCAATCGCGCCCACCTGGCATGGGGCATCGGCCCACACGCCTGCCCCGCGCAATCCTCGGCCTACCTCATCGCGCAAGACGCCATCGACCAACTCCTCGATGCGCTACCCGAGATGCGACCAGACCTCCCGACCGGGGAACCAGTCTGGCGGCCAGGTCCCTTCCACCGCGCCTTGACCGCCCTACCGGTCGCCTTCCCGCCCTGCCCTCCGTTGAACGTGCACAACTGAGCGTGCACATTGCGCTCCAAGCAACGCGCTGAAGCAGCGACCAGGGTCGACGGACCTCTCGATCGTGATCGCCTGTCGGTCAGGCGAGTTCGGCGGACACTTGATTCGCAACAGCATTCGATGGTGGATCACTCCCCCAACCGCCTGATCCGTGCCAAACCAGAGAGCACCGCCGCCGGGTCGACCGAACGCCATGACCGCTGAATCTCGTTGGGGGACAGGAAACCCCGTCCGGCCATCAGAGCCGGGCGGGGCAATTCCGCCACTGATCGTTGTGTTCGAATCAGTGGCTTTCTGGACGCGGCTGCGCCGATTCGCGCTCCTCGGCGATCCGACGACGGACTTCGTCCCACGACACGGGCAACTCATCGACGGGCGCGGTAAAGAATACGAACGTGGCCTCGCGCATGACCTTGCGCTTGCGTCGGACGGTCGACCTGTGCGGCTCGGCGCCCGCGTAGGCGTAGATGGCGGCCTTGTCGGTCCAGGCGGAATAGGTCCAGAAGGTGCCCTTCAACATTTCCGCTTTCAAGGCAACGCCGAGAGCTCCCGGCGAGCGGCCGGCCTGGCGCCACAGCGACAGAGAGGCCAACTAGGAAGCCTGGCGCATGAAGCACCGACGTGAAGGACGAACCCGAAGCCGAGGATCGCATTCATCTACCTGCGCGGCACTGCGCTCACCATGCTGGCCGGGCCGGGATCGGGTGCTGACGCGCTGACCGAATCGCTCGGCGCGCAGGACGCCGGCACGATAGCCGGGCTCGATCAGCCGTTCGTGAATATCACAAGCGAGGCCACGATCGCCGCCGGCCCGAACATCTTGCTCGTGATGTCCGACGGTTTGGCTTCGATCGGTGGTGTCCAGGGATTGCTGAAGATCCCCGGCGTCGCCCAGACTCCCGCCGGACACAACCAGCGGGTGATCGATATGGACGACAGCGTGCTACTCAGTTTCGGCTCGAACACCGGCCGCGTGCTCGCCGCCCCTGCGCCCCGCGATACACGGTTGAGCACATCTCCGAAACGCGCGCTACCCGCAGGGGTGAGTTATTCGGCCAAACCGTCACCGACAGCGTCGAATACGGCAGGCCACTGCAGCCCTCTATCGCCCACAGCCGATCGTCGAATAATTCTTCGGCGAGCTCGACGCGGTGGCGCGCGAGTCAGGCTGCACAACAACAACTTTCGTCGACACTCGCCCTGCTCAGATCGCCGGCATCGAGGCGCGCCGCGGTAGGCATCCCCGAAACCACACCGTCGAGACGATCACCGAACATCAACCCGCCTCCAAATGGCCCACGCCCATCCGGCCGTGCACGAGACCTTGACCGGGCAACCCGACTTCATCACATACCGCCTCGCCGAGGTCCCCACCGGCAACGTCCAAGGAGATCGGGCATGAGCGGGATGCCAGAATGCGGCATGGCGACCAAACCCACCTTGGCCGTGTTGAGCGGCCCACCAGGAAGCGGCAAGACGACCCTCGCGCATGCCCTCGCCCGCCGGATCGGCTGCCCGGCGACAATCCGCGACGAAATCAAACAGGGCATGGTGATCTCCGGCCGCGGCGAACCCGCCGATGGATTCGACGACCTCAACCTCCTGACACTGGACACGTTCTTCGCCGTCCTCACCACCCTGATCTGCGCCGGCGTCACGCTTGTCGCCGAAGCCGCATTCCAGGACAAGCTGTGGCGGCCGAACGTGCTACCCCTCAACGAGATCGCCGACATCCGCATCATTCACTGCACCGCACCAACAGCGCTGATCCACGACCGCATCACCGACCGTGTCGACACCGACAACCACCGCCACGCGCACGACGACACCGCCCTCGTCGCGGCGATTGCCGCCAGCACCGAATCGCCCATCGAATCCTTCAACCCGATCAGCCTCGACGCACCCGCACTGACCGTGGACACCAGTAACGGCTACCGACCTGGCCTCGACGCGATCGCGCAATTCGTCACGCAACCTAACCGACGCACCCCAACCCACGGCTGACCGGACACCGAGCCACGTGTCTCGTTAATCGAGGACGACAGTGCCGGAGTCGAAGGTATGTGTTCCGGCCAGTCGCTACAAGTCGCTGGCCGATGATGTCGCGGCGCTGATCACCCACTTGAAACTCGGCAAGGCCGATCTTGTTCGGTTACTCACTCGGCGGCGGCGTGGCCCTGCAGGTGGCCGCCCGGACACCGGACCTGGTCAATCGGCTGGCCATCACTTCGGCTCCCTACCGTTCCGACGGCTGGATGCCCGAGACCCGTGCGGGCATCGCCGCCATTAACCCCGATGCCATGCGCGACAGCCCTATGTACCAGCTCTACAGCAGCGTCGCATCAGACCCCGCCGGCTGGAACGCCCTTGCCACCAAAACCAAGCAGCTGCTCACCCCGGATTGCGACTGGACCGCGCAGCTGGCGATCAAAACGCCCGCCCTCGTCATGACCACCGAATCCGATGCCTTGTATCGAGACCACGCCACCGATATGGTCTCTCGGCTGAACACCGGAAAGCCCGGCCGCGCTCGACTCGAAATCGTTCAGGGCACAACACATTACGACATCAAATAAGCGCAATTCGGCATTGCTATGCGCTCGGCCGGGCAATGTTTTCGCGTCGTGCACGACCGTGCAGCACTGCCGACCGGCCGCGCCGAACAGTGGCACTCAGCATCACGTTCCAACTGCGGCCTCCGCTCCCACTAGGTCACAGGATCAGGTAGGCCCCCGCGTAGGTGTCGCACACTGCGGCTTGGACCGCGTCGACGGGCGAAGAAACAAGCGGGTTGCACCCGGCCACGAGTCGATCGGCGCACTCCTCGATGATGCTGCGACGCCATCCAGGGCACTGCTGCGGCAGTGCATGCACGATGCGCAGCAACGCGATCAGCGCAGCGGTGCGTGGATCGGGCGGCTGGCCGTCCAGGAGCGCCCGTTGCAGCGGCCTGCGTAGCACGTCTTTGCCCCGTTGGTCGAGAGTCGGCCAACTCGTCCACGGTATGCCCCCTGCCAGTCGGGACCTGTTGCGATACACCCGCTCGTCAGCGGAAAGGCGAGCCAGCAGTGGCTTGTGCAGGCCGCGCTCGAGCTTCTGGATCACCTGCTTGGGTGTGCACGGTACCGCCTCGATCGCAGCCATCGCATCGACCAGGATCGGGTCGGTCGGGAAGCCGCCCGTGTCAGCACACACCAATCTGCCCGGTTTCACCAGCTCACCCGCCCCGCTGATTCGGACCAGCGGAACTGATGTCGCCGGCGTCGGCAAGGTCAACTCGACCAGAAGCGCTCCGGCCAGGACCCCGGAGATACTGATCCGATCGATCAGCATGTCACCGGACTCGTCGTCCAGTAACAGCCACAACAGGTCCTCGGCGATCAGTGCAGTCCGTCTCCGATGGCTGGGATCAGCAGTGGTTGCCATGGTTGCCACCGTGTTCCTTGTTCGCTGTGAACACGCTGAGAGAGTGTCCGGCGCAGCAACCTTGGTGGACGATGATTGCTGCATGCACTCTTTCGAGGTCGTCGTACGCCCCTCGCGCTGGGGGCTACGTGTTCGTTCGGCCCTGATCTGCGCCGGCGTTGTGGCCATCGTGCTCGGTGTGGGCGCGATTGCGTGGCTGTGGCTGTTGCACCGATCGCTGATCGGCTCCCTCGACGCCGCCACCAGCGCCCGGGTCGATGACATCGCTGCGCAACTCGTCGGCTCAGGACCCGCCGATCTCAGTCCCGGGCTGTTCACTACCGAGGGGCACATCGATGTCGTCCAGATTCTCGATGCGACGGGCACGGTTGTGCGATCCTCCGGGGGCGCGCCCTCGGGTGCGTTGATCGCTGTGCCGGATTCTGCAGTGACCACCGGCCGATCGCTCGGTGGCGAGGCCGATCTGCGTGCGTCGGCCAGGACGCTGGACGCCTCGTCAGGCACGTTCACCGTGCTGGCAGCCACAAGCGGTGAACCGGTCGAGGACACCCTCAAGGAGGTCACTATCGGCATCGCCTTGTGCGGACCGGTGGTCGTCCTGGCCGCCGCGTCCGCCACCTACACACTGGTCGGCCGATCCTTGGCATCGGTCGAGGCAATCCGCGCGCACGTCGCAAGCATCGGCGCCGAACGGCTCGCCGAGCGAGTCCCGGTCCCTGTCGCCCAGGATGAGATCGCCCGACTTGCCGCGACGATGAATGCGATGTTGGACCGCGTGCAGGCGGGACGCGATGCACAACGCCGCTTCGTCGGGGACGCCTCCCACGAGTTGCGTAGCCCGCTGGCCACGATGATCGCAGCACTCGAGGTCGGCCGCGACCATCCCGACTTCGTCGACCGCGAACTGATCGCCACCACCCTGCTCCCCGAAGCCGAGCGGATGCGCCACCTGATCGAGGATCTGCTGACCTTGGCCGCAACCGACGAGCATGGACTCGCACTGCGCACCACCGACGTCGACCTCGACGACCTGGCTGCCACAGCGGCCGCGCTGCTGCGTCACCATCACCCGGCACTGCACGTCACCACCGATCTGCACCCGGTCCGGCTGACCGGCAATCAGCAGGCGCTCGAACGCGTGCTGCGCAATCTGGCGGACAACGCCGCCACCCACAGCAAATCACGTGTCGTGCTCACCACCCGAGCCACCGACCGGCGAGCGCTTTTCATTGTCGATGACGACGGGCCCGGCATCCCGATCAGCGACCGCGCACGCGTATTCGAACGCTTCGTCAGGCTGCAAGACGACCGCTCCCGCAATTCCGGCGGTACCGGATTGGGACTGGCGATCGTTGCCCAGCTGGTCGCCGCCCACCACGGCTCGGTCACCATCGAGGATGGGCCGCACGGCGGAACCCGCGTCGTGGTCGAGCTCCCCATCGACCAACACCCCACATAGTCAACGAGCCGATCACTCAACCATTCTCGGCGAGCCGGTAACCCACCCCACGGTGGGTTTCGATGACAGACCGACCGAACGGCACGTCGATCTTCTTGCGCAGATACCCCACGTACACCTCGACCACGTTCTCCGGACCCTCGTAGTGCGCGTCCCACACATTCCGCAGGATCTCCTGCTTACTGACCACAACCCCTTTGCGCCGCAACAAGAATTCCAGTAGCGCGAACTCCCGCGGGGTGAGCGTCAACGCCACCGCGCCGCGTCGAACCGAACGCCTCGCCGGATCCAACACCAAATCACCAGCGCTCAGGATCGGCCGCTGCTGCGGAGTCTGCCGCCGCAACAACGCGCGCACTCTCGCGATCAGAACCACGAACGAAAATGGCTTCGTCAGATAGTCGTCCGCACCGAGATCCAGTGCGTCCGCCTCCTCGTGATCCCCGTTCTTGGCAGTCAGCATCAACACTGGTGTCTGCACATCCCGAGTGCGGATCCGTCGCAGCACTTCGTACCCGCTCAGACCGGGCAGCATGATGTCGAGCACAATGATGTCGAAGCGCTCTTCGGTCGCAAGCCACAGTCCGTCGGGCCCGGTGGCGGCCACCTGCACCACGAACCCTTCCAACTCCAGTCCACGACGCACAGTTTCGGCCAATAGCTCTTCGTCCTCTACCAGCAAGACCCTCACTGGGCCAGTCCCCGACGACGGGCCGCGCGCACCGCGGGCGAGCAGTCGGCGTCGGGGATCCGACACAACACCTGCGTTCGACATGCTCGTTTTCGCATCACGCCCCATCATCGCCTATAGGGCGACGGACTTGCCCTGACCAGGCCGCAAGCCCCCGGGCAAAGACCTCGTCACCGACCAACAGCAAGGGCGCACCGACTATGACCGCCGCTACCCTGCTGAACTCGTCACCACTCACTGAACTCAGTGCTGCTGTAGTCGGTGACTGCACGTCTGCGGCCGTCACCAGATGCTGTGTCAACGCCCGAAGGTCCGCCCGAGAAAGGTAATCAACGCAGCGCGGATCTCCTTCGGCGGTGCGTCGACCCCCTCGAATTCGTGATCACAGTCGTAGGCGTGGAATTCGGTACGCACCCCTGCGCGGTTCAACGCATCACGAAATTCAACACTTTGACCGAAAGGCACCACATGGTCGAAACGCCCGTGCTGCAACAGGACTGGTGGATCATCGCGACTGACGTAGCTGATCGGACTGGCAGCGCGGGCCCGCTCGGGACACGCAGTGGCGACACAACCCAGTAGCAACGACTCTCCAGAACCCTCCGCGAGATGAATCCTGCGGCGACCATCATCGAGGGCTTGATCGTCGATGCTGAGCAGATCAATGGGGCCGAACCAATCGGCGACCGCCTGCACTCGGCTCGAGTAACCGGCACTGCCCTCGCTCCCTTCGAGTTCGGGTACATCACCCGAGGTGCCCAGCATCGCCGCGACATAGCCACCGGCCGAATCTCCCCACGCTGCAACATGATTCGGGTCGATGCGATAGATTTCGGCACTGGCGCGCAGCCACCGCACCGCGGCCTTCGCGTCGAAGATCTGGGCGGGCCACTGCGCCTGACTACTGAGGCGATAGTCCACGGCTGCCACCGCGTAACCGGCCGCGACCAATTGTGCGAACGGTGTTCGCTCGTCGGCCTGCCATCGTAGCTTTCCATAGTTCTTCCGCGAACCGCTCGACCATCCACCGCCATGGAAGTACACGACCAGCGGTGCTGGTCCGGTGGTGGCCGGCAGATACAGATCGAGTCTCAGGTCGCTACCGTCGACCGACGCATAGATCAGGTCGGCAATCGTGGACGCGGCAGGTTGCCGTGCGGACGCGGACATCGATATCGCGATCGCCACAATCGAGCCGACCGCGGCTGCGAGACGAACTGTCGACGTCATTACCGACCACATCCCTCTCCTCGTCTGCACGCACCGACTGCACAATCTTGTTGATAATCAGGCCATTACAACTCACGCGTCGAACTCCGGCGAGTAAGCCGAACATTTCGCGAGCCGGATTCGGCTGTCGGCGTCGTCTCAACCAAGTGCGGTCAATAGCGCGGTGAGAGCCTTCGTCTCGGTCGCGTTGTCGGGTTTGCCGGCCCGTACCGCCTTCAGGGCGCTGTCGATCTGCTCATCCAGCGCGTTCCATGCGTTCTTGTCCAGGGAACGCAGGGTTGCCTCGTCGTCGTCCCATGCAGTTTCGAGGTCCTTGATCTGGGCCTTCGCGCCGGCCTGGTCGCCAGCTTGAACTTTCAGAAGTGTGTCCTGGGCAATGGTACGGAACTTCGCTACTTCTACCTGCGGGAAATGCGTTGTCGCCTCGCCTGAAGACAGTGACGTGACCTCGGGCGCCGCTGTGGCGTCGTCCTCGCTCGTCACTGTTGCGTGCGGCTGTGCGGCGGCCCACACGAGTAACGCACCCGTCGCGACAGCGACTGCGACGTAGTAGCCGATCATGACCCGCTCACGATCCGGACGCGTGGTCACGGTCGGTGTGTGGGTCCGTTCTGCCGCCGCGATGACATCGCGGTGGGTGCGGGTCAGGTACACCACCGATGCGAGGATCGCGGCGAGGAAGATCACGCTGGTGGCGGCAGTACCCACTCCGAGGCCGTGATCGGTCGCCGGGGACGCGAGCCAGTCGCCGAGGTTCGCCCCTAGCGGGCGGGTCAGAATGTAGGCGAGCCAGAACGACAGCACCGCGTTCGCACCCAGCCGCCGGCCGATCACGATCGCGATGATCAAGCCGACCGGCAGAAGTACCGAAGTACCAGGCCCCCAACCGGTCAGTTCCAATGTCCAGTCACCAGCCGCCGTGCCGAGGGCGAAGGTGACAAGGACCGCGAGCCAATAGAACAGCTCTCTCGGCAGTGTGACGATGCTGTGGATCGACAGTGTCTGCTCCCGAGCGAACCACATCCCGAAGACGATGACCAGAACCGCCGTGAAGATGCCGGTGCTCAGTGCGAGCGGAACACCCCGATTGTCGGTGAGGATGTCGGTGTACAGGGTGCCCGTCACGCTCAGCACGACGACCGAAAGCCAATAGACGAACGGCACATAGCGGTCCAGACGCAACTGCCACCCCAGCACCGCGGCGAGCACGAGCGTAAAAATAACAGCGGTAAGGCTCAGACCGACACCCAACGTCACGTTGATCCAGTCGGCGACGCTCTCTCCCACGGTCGTGCACAGGATCTTGATGATCCAGAACCACACCGTAACCGCGGGCACCTTGCTCAACAGCACGTGGACCGCAGCGGCCTCGGATCTCGTTGTCTCGCTCACAACGCGGGACTGTAACGACAGCTCGCTGAAGAGACGTTGAGAGCCGAAGGCGCGTGCATTCAGCCCGGCCGCGGTCAGCCGCAGCACACCGATGCCCTACAAGATCCACGACTCGAACACCGGCAAGCCCGACAGGATCGCACCGCCCGATAGTCCACTCGTGGCGGATCTGGTACATGTCCGAAAGACCGCTACCGCCTGGACCCCGAAGTCTCGGACGTAGTGTCGCTGCCATTGATCAGCGCAGACTCGACGTCGCTCGGCTCGATTACCATCGTACGACGATTCTTTCGATAGCTGTAGGTAATCCCCAATACCAGAATCGCCAGCAATGCCGCGGAAGTTCCGTACGTGCCGAGCGCGAGGCCACCACTGGCGTGTGGTTTGGACAGCCAGTCGCCAGCAGTCGCGCCGAGCGGGCGGGTCAGCACGAAGGCCATCCAGAAAAGCAGGACACCGGAGAGCCCGGTGAAGTAGTGAGCGGCCGAGATGACGACCATGATGACAGCGATGAGCATGGCGCTGCCCCAGTATCCGAGTCCCGAACTATCGGACAGATAATCGCCGAGGGAAGTCCCCAGGGTATTGGACAGCAGGATCGCGGCCCAGTACAGCACTTCGCCGCGCACGGTGGTGATGTTCGCGACGTCGAACGTCTGCCCGCTGAACTTCCAGATCACGAAGACGGTGACCAATCCGGAGATGAGAATGATCGCGCCGACGCCGTAGCCGAGTCCGCCGTCGGTAGATGTGTCCGAGCCGGGCCCCCTGTTGATCAGGTCCGACATCGTCGTGCCCGCCGTGCTGGTCGCGGCGATGACCGTCCAGTAGAGCGCGGGATGGAATCGGCGCACTCGCAATTGGACCAGCACACCGACTATGAAGATGGCAAGAAATAACAGCGACGCCTGCGCGTAGCCGAGCCCGAGCGTCTGCGCCAGCAGGTCCCCACCGGTCTCCCCCAGCGTGGTCGCGGCGATCTTGAGCACCCAGAACATCACCGTGACCTGGGGAAGCTTGTAGTCGACCAGCAGACTGCGAGCAGTGTTGTTCACCATCGATCCTCTCTTCGTCAGTGCGATACCGACCCGATCTGTAGCATGACAACCCACCGCTGAGAGCACGCTGAAAGAGTGCTTCAGTTTTCATAGGATCGACTGTTCCCGCAGGTGGTGACGTTGGGCCGCTCAGCGTGTTCACAGCCCGCTGGGGGACGGTGAACCGGTGCTCACGACTTGCAGCGCTGCACTAACAATTCGGCAGCCCCATACCCTCGGCCGATCCGGCATGTTCAATGTATTCGTTGCGGGCGAGGTTGTCCCGTTGCGATTTCACGAGGAAAGCGACCAAAATCATGACGCCGATTCCGGTTTCGAGCCCCCACTCACCCCGATCAAGTCGCTACCGAACAACTGAGCGGCAACCGAAGGCGCACCGGAAGCGAACATCTGCTTAATCACATTCACTCCCAAGCTGAACCACACCGAACATAACCATGGTTCGACAAGGCAAACTTAGTGTTGTACGCAGATCGTGACTTTTGAGGCTCGAATCCGAAGGGACGCTGAGACCGACGCCCAACCATCGGTAGGACAAGGTCGTCGCCCTCCCCCTCATCGAGAGGGCGACTCCCTGCCGCGTCGAAGGGCATCCCTGACTGCGGCCCGTCGAAACCACAGAAGCGATCGACGAGCGGTTCATGCATACCATTCAAACTAAGGTGATGCTAACCTAACACGACTGTGTCTTCACGGTACGGCCGCACGAGCCGATGAGGTCATGGCCAGATCAGTGCGGTGTCATCCACGCGCCCTGACAGCCAGAGCACCACCGACTCTCCCCACCCCGAGATCGACGATGCGTTCCGTGAGTTGCGAGTACGACAATCCGACCCTGGACGCAGCCAAGGGCAGCAAGCTGCCCGGGGTGAGGCCTGGAAGAGCGTTGACCTCCAAGCACACCGGCATTCCATCGGCGTCGCAGCGAAAGTCGATGCGGGAGTACGAGTACCGACAAAAACCCAGCGCTCGATGCGCGCGCATCGCAATTTCCTGCAACTGCTCAGAAAATTCTGAGGATATCTCAGCGGGACACACTTCAGTGACCGCACCTATCTGATACTTGGCCTGATAGTCGAATAGTGAAGATGCCAACAGTATTTCAACGACAGGGAATACTTCTTCTCCCAACACTCCCACCGTGAACTCCCTGCCGGAAAGGTATGACTCCACAAGCAGTTCCCCCTCCGATGCAGCCAAGTCGTCGAGCAAGTGGAGCTCTTCGATTCCACGAACGGCAGAAATATTGACGCTGGAGCCTCCAGTCGCCGGCTTCACGACGGCCGGTCCATCACCGAGAATCCGCCGCACCTCCGACTCGGCAACCGGATCATTCGCTCGATAAATAACACGGGGCGCCGTCGGCACGGACGCGACCTGAAGGATCGCAAGGGCTCGCGACTTGTGCCATGCGGCAGAACAGGCATCGCTGCGGGGGCCGGTGAACGGAACACCCAGCATTTCGAGCCACGACTGCAAATGCCCGTCCTCCCCCCATCCGCCGTGCACCGCAACGTAAGTCATATCTGCGTCATGTTAGGCACGCGAGGACTTCCTCGTCGAGCAGCGACGCCGCGATGTTGCGACGCCATAGCCGCTGCTGCTCGATATCTGGCGGATTGTTCGTCACATGATAGGGAGGAAGTGCGGCTGGAAACCGCAATGGTCCCGCCAGTATCGGCAATTCGGCCGCAAGGTCGATGAGCGTGACCTCATGCCCCATCTCCAAAGGGATTGGACAGCGGCCGCACCGGAAGACATTGATACATCTCGCTCGCCACTCTCCCCGCCACAGATCACGTTGATACGCACCGGCGCATTGTGACACAACGTCAGGGCTGTAATGAGTGGGCGGCATATCAGGTGCCACGGTCACTGTGAGGCGTTTGGCGACGAGTCCTTCAGAGGCGACCGACGCCGAGCGGGCCGCATCGCGGACCCCGCGGCCAAGCGAGCCTGGGGCAGACCCGACCGACTGGAGCCAGCACTTGGCCCCGACTACCCATGCAGCGCCCCGAGGTAGGAGTCATCGTCTGCACGAACATCGCTGGGCGGGTGCATAATTCGGACATCTAAGCAGGTTGACCCGAGCTTAGGAATGCCTTGCCTAACGCGCCGTACTCCGCTATGGTCGACCCCGTTCTTGATTTGCGAGTGGGTCACGTGCCCGGGTGCACGACCACGTTCCCGCGCATCGCCGAACGACCGTGCGTCCTTCTACAGGGCAGGGCACTGCAAAGGGGAAGTTCAGGATGTCGATTGCTGTAAAAAGCGAGATACGATCACTTGAAATGCGCATGTTGAACGCGAATTCGCAAGTGTTCTTGCATCAGCTGGGCACGACGTTGGCTGCGGCATACGGAGGGTTGTCCAATCCTCGCTGCCGGCAAGCGATCTCGACACTGGCAGCAAATATCGAGGGTGAGCTGCGCGAGAAGATATGCCCACCGGCCACGGACGGGGGTGTATGTGTAATCCGCGGGCTCCTCATCGATGAGCAATCGGTCGGCCGAACTCCGCCGATCTGGGCAGCGATCGATGACACGGCCAGTTTGCCGTTGGATCTGCAAATGTTGTTGCTCGCCAGCATGATCGGCGAACCTTTCGGCTGGCGAGGCCAGCAGGAGGGGCGGCTGGTGAACAATGTCATGCCCGCGCGAGGGTATGAGAGCGTGCAGACCGGGGCGAGCAGCTCGATTCTGTTGAGCCCACACACCGAAGATTCTTTTCATCCACATCGCTCGCACGTCTTCCTTCTCGGTTGCGTTCGCAACCCGGACGGTGTCGCGACGACCATAGCCTCGGTTCGCGATGTGAATCTCTCCGCTGCCGACCACGAAATACTCTTGCGCCCAACGATTCCGATCCTGCCGGATCTCACCTATGGAGACGCGGAGAAGTGGGGAGCCGCAGATCCGATTCCTACGTTGTGGGAACGCTCGGACGGGCTGTGCCTGCGCTACGACCCGGACTACACACCGTGGGCCGACGCCGATCCTGAATACCGAGAGGCCTACCTGCGGTTGGGAAGCGAACTGGAGCGGGTTACTCGTCGTGTCGTGCTCGAGCCCGGTGACGTCGCGATCATCGACAACGACGTGGTTGTACACGGCCGCGTCCCGTTCACCGCGCGATTCGACGGCACCGACCGGTGGCTCAAGCGGGTAAATGTCGCGATGCCGGATCGGCCGCGCCCGATGGCCGAGTTGACCGAGAATGGCTACGGCCAGCAGGTCGACTATCTCTCCTTGGAGTCGAAATGAATGACATACCGCTGCGCGTGCTCTCGCGCAATGACCTGGCGGACATAGCTATCACACCCGCCGAGGTGATCAAATCGGTGCGCGATGTTTACGTGACTCTCGCACAAGGCCAGTCTCGAAACCCTGCCAAGATAGCGCTTCCCGTGCCGGACCGAGACTCGATCTCGTATTCGATGCTCGGCTATGACGGGTCTCGACGGGTGGTCGCCTTCAAAACGTCGTACAAGCAGGAGAAGGGACGCGGACAGAAGCAGTACTACACCACTATCACTCTCTACGATGACGACTCCGGCGCTCCGATCGCGCTGATGGACTGCGCTCGAATCGGGTCGCTGCGTACACCGGCCGCGACTGCACTTCTCGTCGAGGCCAGCGCTGCACCGGCCGCCAGGACGGCGCTGTTGATCGGGACCGGCACCCAGGGTAGGCAGGCATTCCCCTACCTGCTCGAGGTGCTGCCGAACTTGGATCGCCTGTTGCTCTACGGGACCCATGACGCTGGAATCGCCGCGGTGCTGGAGGTATTCCACCAGCACCACCCGGATCGGACGATCGAAGTGGTCACCGACGTGACCGGTGCGGTACTCGACGCCGACGTCGTGCTGGCCGCCTCTGGCCCAGCCACGGCGGTCAAGGTACGGACAAACTCCTTGAAGCCGGGCGGACTACTGGTGGACGTCGGATACGGCGTCGCGGACTCCGCACTGCTGGACTCCGACTACGCGATTGCTACCAGTGCGGGCCAGCTGGCGGTGACGGGGAAGTATCTGGCTGGTCCGGATGGGACACTACGTCCGGTCGACGCCGAGCTACCGGAAATACTCGCCGGCCGCGGCCTGGGGCGAAAGACGCCGGAGGATCGGGTCTTCGCATATAACAGTGGGCTGGTCGTCACCGACATCGCAGTGGGGCATGCGCTGGCAATCCGCGCTATCGAAGAAGGCCGTGGACAGGAGCTGCGACTGTGGAACTGACCGAGACCGCCGCGCTGCCGCTCCCAGCAAAAGAACTGGGCTGGGTCACTCGGGTGCGAACCGATCCGACGTTGCTCGCCGATTTGGCAAATGCGGTAGGCGGCGGCCCATTTCACGTGGTGTACCCCGAGCAGTTCACTACGAATCTCGCGGCATTCGTCGATGCGATGGTCACTGCCGGTGTCGACGGCAAGGTGTATTTCGGCAAGAAGGCCAACAAAGCCGCGTGCTGGCCGCGCGCCTGTGCCGAGGCGAACACCGGAGTGGATGTCGCAAGCGCGCCGGAGTTGATCCATGCTTTGGCCAACGGCGTTCGAGGCGAGGATCTGGTGATCACCGGGCCCAGCAAAAGCGATGATCTTCTGTGGCTGGCCACTCGCCATCGCTGCCTGATCACGGTCGACGAGCTCGACGAGCTCGACCGAGTGATCGCGATTGCCGACGCGGGCGAAGCGGTCCGCATTCTGTTGCGAGTCCTGCCGCCGTCGAACCCCAACAGTCGATTCGGACTCAACGACAACGAGCTGGACCTTGCGATCGACCGGTGCGTAGCGCATCGCGCACACCTGAGGATGGAAGGCTTCTCCTTTCATCTGACCGGGTACAGCGTCGCACCGCGCGCATGGCAAGCCTCCGATCTGATCGACCGGTGCCTGGCCGCGCGAGCCAAAGGCCTTGCAGCCAACTCGGTTTCGATCGGCGGCGGATTCGCCGTCGACTACGTCGATGCGAGTCCTTGGCAGCAGTTCCTCAGCGAGTATCAAGATTCCTGGTTCCACACCCGGAAGACCTTCAGCGGGTTCTACCCCTATCACGCGAATCCCGCAGGCGCGGAGATGCTCTCGGCGATCCTCGGCAGCTCGGTTGCCACGGAGCATTCCGATCTCGCCGCCAAGTTCGCGCAGACCGGTACCCGATTGCTGATCGAACCAGGCCGGGCACTGCTCGATGGCTGCGGCTTCACGGCCTTTCCTGTCCTCGGCTACAAGCCGAGACAGGACTACGGGTTCATCACCGCGTCCGGGCTCAGCTTGAGCTTGTCCGAACAATGGTTTGCCAGCGAGTACCTGCCGGATCCGATGCTCTGGCCCCAGCAGGAGCCGAGCACCCCGACGAGTGCCTGCGTCGGCGGCTCGAGTTGCCTCGAAACAGATATGTTGTCCTGGCGCAAGATTCGATTCGATCGTGTCCCGCGCAGAGGTGATCTGTTGATCTACCCGAATACCGCTGGCTATCAAATGGATTCGAACGAGTCGGAGTTCCATCAGTTGCCATTGCCACCGAAGGTCGTCGTCACGACCTCGCCGGAACGCATCCGGTGGCGACTGGAGTCCGCTGGTGTTTCACATCGAGGGGGCGGTCACAGCCATGAATAATGCGCTGCAATCGACAAATCATCGTACCGGAGAACGAGTCGAGAACATCGCCGAGCGTGTCTCTGATCTGGTCGGCCGTACGCCGCTCATCGAATTGTGCAGAACCGGCTCAGGATCGCGGCTGCTACTCAAACTCGAGCAGTTCAATCCGACGGGCTCTGCAAAGATTCGGATGGCTCGACAGATGGTGCTCGACGCCGAGCTGGACGGTCGGCTCCCGCCAGGCGGGCACATCATCGAATCCACCTCAGGGAATACAGGTCTAGGCCTCGCAGTGGTCGCCGCCGAGCGTGGCTACCGATTCACCGCGGTCGTGGACAATCACTCGGCCAAGGACAAATTGCGAGCGATGGTCGCCATGGGCGCACAGCTGGTCTACGTCGCCGATACCAGCGACGACGGTCCGAGCCCGACCGCACGTGAAGAGCACGCCGCCCTACTGGCCGCTTCGGAGGAGGGCGCCTACTTCTTCGATCAGCACAACAATCCGAGCAACGCGCGGGGATACCGGGCGCTGGCCGACGAACTTCGTGCAGACCTTGCTACCGACGTGGACTACCTGGTCAGCTCGGTAGGCACCGGCGGTTCTCTATTCGGTACCGCGCGTGAACTGCGTCGCCTCGGTTCATCGGTCAGGGTGATCGGTGTCGAACCTGCCGGTTCGATCGTATTCGGTGGCCCGGGCGGTCCGTATTGGCAGTCCGGCACCGGCACTCCACCCGGCGCCCCGATCGGCAGCACCATCGACTACGACCTCCTCGACGAGGGGGTTAAGGTATCGGATGTTCACGCCTTTGCGACCGCGCGCACAGTTGCGCGACGCAATGGTTTGATGCTCGGCGGTTCGGTCGGTGGAGCAGTGTATGTAGCGATGAAACGGCTGCGTGAAATTCCTCCCGGCAGCACGATGGTGACCATCGCATGCGATGGCGGCGAAAAGTATCTCGACACGATTTTCAATGACGATTGGATGCGTGAGAAGAACTTGCTGAACTCGGTCGCAGAAGCGGAGGTCGCACAATTGCTCGATGAATATGCCAGTGAAATCGGCTCGTCAGTGTTGACTCGGCCCTCGGCACGATCGACGCCGGCATGAGCCTCGCGATCGGTGTGCGCGACAGTCGCCCGTTGATCGCTCTCGCGGCCCCCATCGCGGGGATCCAACTCGCGCAAGTGGCACTGACCACCACGGACCTCGCGATGATGGGCTTGCTCGGTGTGCAGGCGATCGCCGCGGGTGGGTTGGCAATAACGCTGTACAACCAGGTGCGCACGATGAGTGTGGGTGTGGTGACGGCGGTCGGAAATTTGGTGGCGGGCGCGGTGGGCCAAGGGGAATCGCGCGCCGGTACCGACCAACTCGACGAGCAAGCGCGATCGGAGATCCGCCAGGTCGTTCGTGCGGCATTTCTGGTGGCGACCTTCGTCGGTCTGCTCGCGGGAGGTGCGCTTGTCGCGCTGAGCTACTCGCTCGTATGGTTCGGTCAGGACGCCCGCATTCTGGAACTGGCACGGCCGATGATGATGGCATTGGCGTTCGGTCTGGTGCCGATGTTGTGGCTGAACGTGCTCCGTCAATTCGCGGTAGGCATGCGCAGACCCGGATCACTGCTGTGGGTCACCATCGGCTCTGTCGGGGTGAACGCAGCCATCAACGGCGCCTTCATCTATGGCTGGTTCGGACTTCCGGTCCTGGGGTTGACCGGGATCGGTTGTGCCACCTCCTTTGTCAACCTCTCGACATGCTGTGCCTTCTTCCTGATCGTCCGCAGGGACACCCACCTTGCACCATTGCTGTCGATCCAGGGCTGGCGCGCGGATCTGAGAACAGTTCGTGCGATCCTGCGACTCGGGATCCCGATCAGCTTGACATATGGATCAGAAGCAGGGCTTTTCTCTGTCGCCGCACTCATCATGGGGAGTTTCGGTCCGACTGTGCTGGCTGCGCACAACGTAGTCATCCAATTGACATATATCGTCTTTCAGGTAACCATCGGCCTTTCGCACGGGTCGTCCATCTTGGTGAGTCGAGTGGTCAGCAAGGGAGATCTCGACGAAGCGAGAAGTACCGCCCGCATAGCTTTGACCCTCGGTGTCGCAGTAATGGGCGCAGTGGGCATCATATATGTGGCGGCACCCCGGTTGGTACTTGTCCCCTTTCTCGATCAAACAGAGGCGGCGGACGTTCTGCCTTTGGCGAAGACCCTTCTCTTCATCGCTGTCGTGCAGCAATTCTTGGACTGCGCACAGAATATTGGTGTCGGACTTCTGCGTGGCCTCGGCAACACCAAGAGCGGCTTTCGAATCACCCTCGTCGGCTATTGGGCCGTCGGGCTACCTGTGCTGTTGACCTGCGCCTATGGTTTCGGTCTACGCGGTCCAGGAGTGTGGATCGGACTGTGTGCGGGCTTGGCGGTCACCGCGACGCTGCTGTTGCGGCGTTTCGACCGCGACCTACACAAGCGAGAGCCCGCGCGCACCGCCGCGTTCGTTTGAAAAACCCAGATCCACCGATTTACGAAAGAGATCGACATGCGTCTGAATAGCTATGATGAATGGTCGCCACTCCGAGAGGTAATTGTAGGATCGGGGCTGAACTACACCACACACGAGCGCGAGCTGACGTTCGATATGTTCCTTCACGAGAACATTTCCGGCGACAACGACCTTGCACGCAAGCCATGGCTCTACCCACCATTCTCGCCTCCGGCAGGGACCGATACACGGTCCAGAATCAGAATCTCGCAGCGCCATGTCGACGAACTGAACGAAGATATCGCAGGGCTCGTCCGCACGCTGGAATCCCTTCATGTCCGGGTTCATCGCCCACTGGATATCGGACCTACGGTCCCCGAGGTACAGACTCCCGCATGGTCGGCGGCAATGATCCCTGCACTCAACGTACGCGACAACGTAGTCATCATGGGCGATGAAATCGTCGAGACCCCACCGATGATGCGTTCGCGCTATTTCGAAAACCAATTGTTGAAACCGGTGTTCATGGACTACTTCCGCAAGGGAGCCCGGTGGTCGGTAATGCCGCGACCACTCATGACCGACGGATCGTTCGACTTCTCCTATGTCGAAGGCACCGGTTCGGCCGACGAGCCGCTTGCACCGGTCGGCCGTCCCGACGACTCGCCGTATCACGTCGGCTTCGAGATGATGATGGATGCCGCGCAGATACTGCGCTTCGGCGAGGATGTCCTGGTCAATGTGTCGACAGCTCATCACCAGCTCGCCTTCGAATGGCTGGTCCGGCAGTTCGAAGGTCGCTTCCGACTGCATCGGCTCTACCGGCTCAGCGATGATCACATCGACAGCACCGTATTGCCGCTTCGCCCCGGACTGTTGCTGGCGCGCTCGCCCGAGATCGTGGATCAACTGCCCGTCGAGCTGCAGAAATGGGACCGCATCTACTATCCCGAACCGGCAGCAGACGGCTTCCCGAGCTACGACGACAACGATCTGGTGCTCACCAGCAAGTTCATCGACATGAACCTGCTGTCCATCGACTCCGAGACCGTGCTTGTCAATTCGGCGCACACCGAACTCATCGAACTCCTCGAGGCGAACAGAATGACCGTGGTACCGGTCCAGCATCGCCACCGTCGGCTCTTCGGCGGTGGATTCCATTGCTTCACAGTGGACACCGTCCGCGAAGGCGGGCTGGAGGACTACTTCTCGGGGTAATCGCGCCCCGCGCTCAGACCAGCAGCGCCCTCGTCTGAGGTGCGCTGGGGTCTGCCAGCACCCCCGCGGTGTCTCCGTGCTCGACAACCATTCCGTCCGCAAGGACAAGGATCCGGCGGCAATACCTGGCCACCACTGCCATGTCGTGGCTGACGACCAGGACGCCGATCCCCCGTGCGATTCGAGTTCGCTCCACCAACTCCATGATCGATTCAGCGGTGCTGGTATCGAGTGCCGATGTTATCTCGTCGCAGATGAGTACATCCGGTTCAGTGGCGAGCGCGCGCGCGATCGCGACGCGCTGCCGCTGACCGCCGGAAAGCTCGTCCGGATATCGACCCAACAGATCGGCGTCCAGCTCCACACTGCCCAGCAGACGTGCGGCGCGATCAGCGACCTCAGCCTTTCCGGTCATCCCGCTGAGCCGCAGTGGTCGCGAAAGCGCTTGCAACACAGTCTGCTTCGGGTTGAGTGTGGACAGCGGGTTTTGCGGGATCAGCTGCACTCGCCTCCGGTCGCGGCGAGATCGGCGTGCGCGCCCGACAGCCAATTCGCGTCCATCCACCTCGAGAGTGCCCGACGCCGCGGAATGGATACCGGCCAGCACTCGGGCCAACGTGGTCTTCCCCGCGCCCGACGGCCCGACGACTGCGACCGATTCCCCGGCCCCGATACTGAGGTCGACCGATGCCAGTAGCCTTCTGCGACCCGCCATTGCGGATATCGCGTGCGCCTGCAGGGCGGGCGGCCCCGCGACCACGGGATCCGAAGGCCGCGTCGCCAGCTCCAGCAGTCCCACCTGTGGCTCGCCCAGCGCGACCACGTCATCCGCGAGCCGGTGCAGAACCTTGGTGTCATGGCCCGAAACCACCACCGCGACATCATCGTCGGTGGCCAGCGAACGTAGCAGCTCCGCTATCCCGTTCCGCAGCTCCCCATGCAACCCGGCGATAGGCTCATCAACAACAAGGACACCAACCTTGCGGACCAGCGCGAGCGCAAGCGCGACCCGTCGCTGTTCACCACCGGACAGTTCGCCAGGACGCCGATGCAGACAGTGCTCGGGCAGCCCGACGCGAGCGAGCACGGTACCCAGATCGGCATCTCTGGAATGGTTCGCCGCTTCTCTGAGCAGTGACCGAACCCGCATTGTCGGATTCAGCGCGGCACCCGGATCCTGGCTCACGAAAGCGATGTGCCCGCGGCGGAAGGACTGCAACGCATCGGGACTCAGCGCGAACACATCCTGTCCGGCGACCCGCACCGAACCGCTCGATCGAGTCGTACCGCTGGAAAGGTGGCCGAGCACCGCACGCATCAGCGTGCTTTTCCCCGCTCCGGATGGACCGGTCAACGCCGTGACGGAGCCTTGGGGAACACACAGCGACGTCGTTGCCAGCAATACCGCACCCGACGACGAATGGATCGTGAGATCCTCGACCTGCACCCCAGTCGTCATACGCTGCTCCGCCCACGCCCGAACGCCGCAACGGCGCTGTTCACACTGACCGCCAACAGACCGATCGCCACACTCGGCGCCAGCACCGCGGCGGGGTTCAGCAGGATCCCGGAGGCGTTCTCGCGGACCATCACCGCCCAGTTCGCGTCTCCGAGGGTGGTCGGCAGCTGTAGGAACGCCGCAGTACTCACGAGGTACATCGCCTCCACGAATCGTAGGCCCAATTGAGTGAGCAGTGTTTCGCGCAGGTTCGGGAGCAGCTCTCGAAAAATGAGGTAACTCAACCGTTCTCCGCGTGCCTGCGCCGCTTCGATGAAGCCCGACGCCGCCACTCCGGTCGCCGCCGCTGCGAACACTCGCGCCGAATACGGTGTACCCGCGATCACCGATACGACCACCAAACCCACGGCTCCGGATTCGGGCCAGGAGAGCATAAATAGCAGGATCGCCAACACCGGCGGCAACAGCATGCCCAGATCGGCGGTGCGTTCGATCCATGCCCCGGTTCTCGGATGCAGCGCTGCTATCGATCCGAGGATCGCGGCGAACGCGGTCACCAACAGGGCGATGATCGCGCCCAGCAGCAGCAGTCCCCAGCCGCCACGCAACAACTGGCTCGTGACGTCTTGGCCGAGCCGATCGCCACCCAGCCAGGCCGCGCTGTTGGGCTTCTCGAAGGTAATACCGACCGCATGATCGACTGCGTGCGGCGCGAGCGCGGGTCCGACTATCGCAACGGTGACAACCGCGGCCGCGGGTAACACCGTCGGCCACAGCCTCCGGGAGGTGGTCGAGGTCGTCATCGCCGACCTCGATTAGCCCAGGCACGAATGGCATCGGCCAGCAGCAAGACGCACATGATCGTTGTTCCGGTCATTGCCACGACTGCCGCTACGAGCGCGGTATCGCGGTCGGAGACAGATCCCGCCACCATGGCGCCCATCCCTGGATAGTTGAATATCGTCTCCACAACGAGAGCGCCGCCGAACAACGTACCGACCGAGGTTGCGAAAGACGTTGCGATCGTGGGTAACGCGAACGGCAGGACGTGACGGAGTAGGACAGTCCTTTCCGGGAGCCCATTCAGAACGGCGCTCTCCACATGTGGTGCGGCGGCCGCGTCGATCAACGCGCCACGCACTACCCTCGAATTCCAGCCCGCCTGTGGTATCGCCAGGGCCGCAACTGGCAGGATCAGCATCTCCGGGCTCGCCGGATATCCGGAGCGGTCGGTGAAAGTCACCGCGGGCAGCCAATCCAGCCACAGCGAAAAAACCAGCACCAACAGTGTTGCCACCACGAATTCCGGAACCGCGATGACGAAGGCGGAGCTCGGTTGCATAACGCGAGCGGTGAAGCCGGTAGGCCGCGCGGACCACCACAACCCGCACAGCAGCGAGATCACCACCGTGGCCAACATCGCGACCGATGCCAGCAGCAAGGTTTGTGGAAACTTCGCCGCCAACAGCTCATTCACCGATTGCCCGCGGGCCGTGGTGCCGAAATCCCCGGTAGCGGCCCCACTGAACCAGTTCCAGAAACGGACCGGCAGCGGCCGGTCCAATCCCAGCTCGTGCTCCTTCGCCGCTATCCGATCCGCTCCCGCATCGCGTCCGAGGACGGCCCGTGCCGCGTTTCCCGGCAGCAGGTCGACCACAACGAATACCACTGCAAGCAGTGCGATCAACAGTCCGAGCCGCCGCACCACCAGTCCGGTGAGGGCGATCAACTCGACAACCAAACGCGTTCGAGCTGGACTCGGCCGTATCCTCCTAGCTTCGGCAGACCCTGAACTGAACGGGACGCAACATCGATGCCATCCGCCATGCCCCACACGATGTAACCGCCACGGTCGTACTGGATCTGTTGGATCGCCTTACTCGCCTCGGTGAACTTCGCGCCTGCCGGCGCGGCGAGTGCGTCGGCGTAGGCTTTGTCGAACTCCGCATCCTTGAAGCCGGTTTCGTTCCACTTCGTCCGCGACGACATGACCTTGCTGGCGAAGAACATGACCGAGTCATTGGTGCCCCAGTTCACTGTGTAGAACGGGGCCTTCAGCCAGGTGTCATCGTAGAAAGCGTTCGCTTCTTGGACGACCACCTCGATATTCAGCCCGATATCCTTGGCCTGGCTCGCGAACACCTTCGCCGATTCCACCTCACCCGCGGCCTCCTGCTTCGTGACCAGCGGATAGGTTCTTCCGGTGTCGAACTTCGCATCCGCGAGCAGTTGCTTTGCTCGATCGACATTGCGCTTTCGCTGCGCGATCGATGAGTCGAAGGTCGGATCAGCAGTGCCCAGAATATCGTTGGCCACACTGCCGTAGCCCGAAAGCACCTGTGCGACCATCGCCGGGCGGTCCACGGCAAGACGGAGCGCTTCCCGCACGCGCGGATCAGCGAAAGGCCCGTCGGAGGTCCTCATCGCGATGACAATCGCGACATCATTCGGACGGCGGATGACCTGGAGGTCACTGCGGGCTTCTGCCGTCCGCCCCGCGACGGCGCCGACACTCGATGCGACATCGATCTGCCCGGCCATGATTGCGTTGGCCATCGATTCAGGGCTCTCGAACAGGGTGACTTCGACAGCGTCGAGCAAGGGGGCGCCGCCGTGCCAGTTGTCATTTCGCACCAGCCGGGCGTTGCCATTGTTGTAGCTTTCGAGCCGGAATGGGCCGCTGCCAATGCCTTTGGTGAAGTCTGTGGTTCCCTTGGGGGCGGCAAAAGTCATCAATCGCAGCAGCAACGGCAACTGGCTGTTCGGACCCGCGCAAGTCAGCACAACCGCGTTCGCGCCGACCGGCTTGATGTCATCGACCGACGACACAGGCACCTTGGTTTCACCCGCGACCTCACGCAGACGCCGAAGCGACCACACCACATCGTCGGCAGTGACCGGACGACCGTCGTGGAAGGTGGCACCCTCGGCGATCGTGAATGTCCAATTCCGTTGCTCTGCATCGGATTCCCACTTCGACGCCAACCGAGGGGCCACGTTCGGGTCGGTTCCGGGAACCGTCAGCGGATCATAGATGAGCGACATGATGAGGAAATCGCTTTCATTGCTCATCGTCGCGTGAGGATCCCGCTCGGTCTTGGATGATTTGCCGATTGCACCGATACGAAGCGTGCCGCCGCGCTGAGGTGAGCCACCAGAGCCATCGGACGAAGATCCATCTCCACAGGCGGCGATCGCCAGTATCGCACTCAGTCCGAGGCCTGCTTTGAAGAGTTGACGCCTATTCAAATCCATCGCTCGACCTCACCCGGTTCACTTCGAAGGTTAGCCTCCGCTAACTCGATAGAGGCTAGCGTGGCGACTCACCGACAGGCAACACCTCAACTATTGCGATGGCCGCTAATGGGGCGAGCAATCCGTCGACCCCTGTGCTGATAGTCCTGGACGGTCGCCTGCACACGCTCGCCTTTCTCGGCACCATCCAGCAGGTCCCCACCAACGCCGCTCGGTGTCACCGGTTTCGGCCAATCGGGAACGACCGAAGACCTGTACCGACACCACGGCATCGACAGCATCATTGCGGGCGTACTGCAACTCAGGCGCCTATCCGACCGACAACGTGGGGGCGACGATATGAATCCCGAGGTGGGCCACATCGCACGCCGAACTCCATTCGGGCACAGCCGAACTCGGCGACGCAAGCCGAGTCCGGGTGGCAGAAAGCGGCCTGGCAACCCGGCCCTGTCCGGACCGAAGGGCGGTGTCGCTGTGTCGCCACGCCTGCGGTTGTCCAGGATTGCTGCGGATCGACGGCGCCAGCGGGGGCCGCTGCGCGAGCCGGGAAAATCCGACCCTGAACTGATCAGTCCTCTCCTCGGGACCATGGCCTCGACCTACAGCCAAACCCGAACTGCGGCCCGCTCACGGACCCCGCTAGGCGCCATACACCCAGGCACGGGCTAGGGCACCAGCAGATACCACTCCGCGAACGGGCCCTGGATCGGCCACGTGTCGGCCATGATCTTGGCCGGACCCATCCCCACCCACAGGTCGACGGTCACAGTGTCGCCTTGCGCCGCATCGGTGTGCACGTATACGTCCTGAGTTCGTCCGCCCGCCGAGCCCACCCACCCCAGCATCACATGATTGCCGCACGGCCCGCGCTGGTAACCCAGTGGTGTGACGTGCGCCAGCACGTGGCCGGGCTGATGTGGTGCGGCCTCCACCGCCACGCCGATCGCCCCGGCACAAAAATTCGCATCGCCAAAGGTATAAAGCGTGGTGCCTAACGGCGCCCATTGTGGTAGCGGATCCGCCTGCGCCGGTGTCACCACCGTTCCGCACACCAGCGCACCGATTCCTACCGAAACCATAGCCCCCGCGACCATCCGCCGCACCGTCATCCGTCAATGTCCTTCCCACGCAATCACACTCGCGGGCTTACTACCCGCGCCAGCCATACGGCCGGGGACCGACCCCACCGACATCGCAGCAGCGAGTAGCGGAAGTCGTTCCAGCAGTGAGCGTATCGAACAAGCACGGCCGCAGCGAACGTTCAGGCGTCCTCACAGCGGTACGGAGCGCAGCCCTGTTCCCGTCGAGATCCCTTGGCCGATAACAGTTCCGCCCCGATACCGGTGGCGGCGACCGACACGCTGACCGGCTCCCAGCCGCGACTGATCGACATGACGACTCGGTGCACTACACACCGCCAAACCAAGACCAGCCATCCTGGCGCTGCTTACAGCACCTCCATTGGATGAACGCACTCTTCTGGACCCGGCCCTGACGCCAGTTGTTAGTAGCCGCATTGGAGCTGTCTGAAACCCACCCGATATCCGGATCGGGGACACCCCCAAGCCCCGGCGCCGATCTCCGCGAGCACTCGGTCCATCCCCGCTGGCCAATTGGTTGGGAGCTCATTCCCATTGGCTCGCCCCAACATCGAGAGCACAGGACAATACCCACGACATAGAAACTGACCGGAACCGTCGCGCTCATCACCGGCGCAAGTATCGGTATCGGCGCCGCCACCGCCCGCCAACTCGCCGACACGGCGCCTTCGCCGGGTGAGTAGCCCACCGCAAAGGCGGTCAACAACCTGATCGAAACCTACAAGGACGACGCGATCTGGGAACTGATGTACTTCGGCCACCCACGGTAGCCGCGGCAATAGCCGAATCGTCCGCCCGCAACCGTGGGCGGACGCCGATTCGCACTGTCATGCTCAGCAAGTCGATAGAACAATCCCGACACCAGACGGGAAGAACTACGGCCCGACCTGGGGCGGCAAGTACGTGACGTCACGCGCGACTGCTTCATCGATCTGCTCAGGGGTCAGTAGTGCCACCGTGTGTGAGACTGCCGCTCCGTATGCCGCAGTACGGATTGCGAGCGCAGCTGCAGCAACCTCGTCCGGAACATCGCCGATGACGAACAGGTCGTCTTCACCGAAAGCGAAATAGCAGGCTTCTACCTGGCCGCCCACGCTTTCGACCATCTCCGTGATGGCCAGTCGGCGAGCACTGCCACCCTGAGCGAGCAGGCCACGCGCTCCTTCCTGGGAGTAGTTGACCCGCCACAAGTATTTGGGCATCTCGTGTCGCCTCCTCCTCGCGAGACCACCGCGTCCCGCATCCACTCGGTGAGCCCGAGACTACGGTCTCGACTACCGCAAAGGCGGCAATGCCGATGCAATGTCCAGCAATGATGCAGCAATGTAATGGTGATCAGACGGCAGCGTCACCGGTGCCCGCGGGGGAGTACGAAGTCACCGTCAGCCGCCACAGGCAAACACCTATCACTGCCGACCGGGTTCGGCGGAAACCGAGGTTCACCAGCGTATGGGCTGAGTGATACGGAATGGCACGGATTCGAGTTCTCGCTGAACCCGAATCCCGACGAAGGATGTTCTGGTATTCGAAATGCCCTGCAATACCAGCCCTTCACGCAGTCGCGTACCGGTGTAGATTCCGCAGCATGCCGAGTGATGCCCAGCTGAAGATCCAGAACGCCATCCACCGTGCCTTGCTCAAAGTAAGCGGCGGGAAGCTGGGCAAAACCATCGTGGGGATGCCGACCCTCGAGCTCACCACGATCGGTCGCAAGACCGGTGAGCCGCGAAAGGTCATGCTGACCGCGCCGGTCATCGACGGCGAGACGATCGTGATCGTGGCCTCGCGCGGCGGCGACCCCACCCACCCTGCGTGGTTTCTGAATCTGCGTGACAATCCTGATGTCGAGGTGTCGCTGCAGAGCGGTCCCCAGCGACCGATGGCGGCCCACGTGGCCAACGCGGAAGAACGCGCAGCGTTGTGGCCCCGGGTCGTCGCGGCGTACAAGGGCTACGCCGGCTATCAACGCAAGACCACCCGTGAGATCCCGCTCGTGCTGTTGACGCCGAATCAGTGAGATCTCATACGCTCCGGTCGTGCACTTCCAAGCCGCGTTGCCGGTCATTGTGATGGCGAAGCAGTCCGATCTCCTCGAATTTCACAAGCTCACTCGGTCCGACCTCATCTCCGGTTGTTCCTGCAGGCACGAGCGCCGAAACAGGTAGTGCGCTACTCACGTCGACACCTCGGGACGGGAACAGACTGACTCCGGGGCACGGATCCTCCGAGCCTCCCGCGTCTCGGAGAGGTGATCATGAGAGACGACGCGCGAGTGTTCCTTGTCGCGGTGGCCGCGGCTGGGCTGCTCGGCGCGGTATCGGTACCGATCGCCGCGACGGCGCCTACCACGACCTGGCCGGCCCCGCCGACCGGAACGTCAGGGAGCTCCGGTATCTCCCCCACACCGTCCGGGAGTCCTGATACGGTCCCCGAACCCACTCTCCGCGTGCCACCCACCGCCCAACGCGGTACGCAAATCACCATTTACGGCGATTACTGGCCCTGCGACGCGGTGAGCGTCTCACCGAACTGGTCTGATTCGGTGACCACCGCCTACGTCCACCAGTATTCGTTCGATGCTCCCGTCAGCGTGCCCGACCGGACCGAACTCGGCGCGCATTCGATCAACGTCACCTGCCGCGCGACGTACGACCACGTAATCCGGAGGGAAGCGTCCATCAAGATCGTCCCCGCACAGGTCGGCCCGACCACCACGACGACCACCTCCAAACCCACGACCACCGAGCCGACTACCACGCCCGTCACGCAGCCACCCACCACGCAACCGCCGACCGCTGCACCACGAAGCGATGATCGTCAGCGGGACAACCACATCGGCGACGCGCTTGGCATCGGCGGGTTTCTTCTCGCCGTCGGTGTCGCGACGCTCGTACTGCATCAGCGGCGCAAGCACCCGACCGATCCGGCGCGGGCGTACCGCCGTGATCCGCACCCGCCGCAGGTATGCGTACATGTGGTCGAGGACATGAGCCCGTCGATTTACATTCGCCAGATCACCCGCCCCACCCACGCTCCGGCTGTTCGGGTTCGGCTGAGCGGCGGCGAGCCACAGCTACACGTCAGGGAGGTGCCCAGATGACGAGTCCCGCATCGATCACGGCTCGGGCGGTGCTGTTCCCGGGCGCCGCGCGCGGGGCCGACGTGGGTCAGCTGGCCGAGCGCCTGCACGAGAGAGGTGTCGAGCAGTTGGCGCTGCGCCGAGCGCCGGTCGTTACCGTGATCCTGCGGTCGGCGGCGCTGCGCGAGCTGGCCAAGGCGGTCGACGAGCTGCTCGAGATCGACCTCGGCAGGGTCGCGGTCGCGGGTTGGCGCCGCTACGACCGGCTTCTCCGTGCGGCGATGCGAACCTGCCCGGACCGAGTCGAGCAGGTCGAGTTGTTCGAACACGAGGTTACCCAAACCTGCTGTCCACGGCTCGAGGTCACCGTCGACGGAAACCGGGTGGGCGAATTTGCGCTCGAACTCTGCGTTGCGTTGCTGCTTCAGCCGCTCGCGGCAACCGTGCGCGGCGGCATGCTGGTGGCGTTGGGCCCTGGTGACTGCACTGTGAAAGTTTCCGTCGCCGCGCCGGAAGTCGGGCCGATCCTGCAGCGCAAACGCACGCTCCACGTGGCGACCATGGTCGACCTGCGACGGCCGATCCCGCTCATCGGCCGCCAGCCGGCCCGGCCTCCCGCGTCACCGGGCGCCGATCTCACCGCGTGAGCAGGCCGCTCAGAACGCACGGCGCCCTCGCTCGTAGCCGTGAATCCGCTCGCGGTCCTGGTAGACCGGTGGTGGCCGGCATGTCGGACAAATCTGATCCGAATGACGTCCAGGGACAAGGGATCCTGGGCGCTCACGCCGTGCCGGCGTGGATCAGGTGCGGTCCTGAATTCATAGGACGCGCGGTTGTTCGGATGCCGTAGGTGGCCAACAGCTGTGTCGCGGAACGGTCTTCGACCCGATCGAAACCGAAGGACAGCAAGTTGCCGCGGATTTCGTCCGCGGTGAAGAAACTGAGCCACGGTTCGCCCACCGCGGCGACGCGATCTGCGCGTGCCTGTTGGTGTCCGGCCGCAGGATCGTGGAGGGTCGAGGAGATCGGGTACAGGTAGTCGAAAACCACCTCCGCGGGTCCGCCGTGGCCGGCGATGTAGCGAAGAGTGTCCTCGACCGACGTTCTGGTCAGGTACATGACAACGCCGAGCCAGATGAACACCGCGCTCCGAGCGCGGTCGAGCCCTGCCTCGGCCAACCCGTCTGCCAGCGTGGATTGTTCGAAATCAATCGGGGCGAAGGTCAGCGATGACGGGATCGCGATTCCGGTCCCGGACAGTCGGCGCCGCTTCCACTCCTGGGTGTCGGGGTGATCGACCTCGAAGAATCGCACGTCCTCGTGGATATTGCGGTAGGCGGTGGTGTCCAGTCCAGCCCCAAGGATCACTACCTGACCAGTCCCCCGGGCGACCGCGGCCGCCACGATGTCATCAGCGAATCGGCTGCGCGCCGCGATAAACAACCGCCGCCGACGAGCCAGATCCTGATCGAGACCATTGTCGAATTCATTTGCCCGCGAGTCGGATTCACCGATGATCTGCAGAGCCAACGGATCGGTGAACACCCGTGGCTCGTCGGCAACCTGATGGTCGGCCCTCGCACGCGCTACGGCCATTGCGGTTCTACTCGGTTGCCCGACCTGCATGCCCGCCACCTTACCGGCTCGGCCTGGGCGCAACTACGGAGCGGGCGGGGAGAACTCGCGTTCGGCCGGTCGGGATGCGCAGGGCCCGTGCGGATGTAGGAACTGCAGCCGATGAGGACGGCGGATGGACGCTAGCTCGCCGACCGGAGCCGTGTGCTCCTTACCTGCTCGACCGCTGGACCACACTCGTTACATGTTGACGTTTGATGTCGATGTGTAATACTCGCTTGGCCCGGCGATCACGAGAGGGAGGTGCGCCGTTGACCGACAACGCCCGAGAGGCGCTCGAGATACTTCGCGATGCGAGTCAATTCAAGTGGTATGTGATCCCGCTTCTGCTGATCGTCATCTACATCTATGCCGTCGAAATCGAACGACGGAACTGGAATGTCCTGTTCGCTGGACTCGCCTTGTGGGGCATGGACTGGTTCAACGAGATCTGGAACGCCCTGGTCTTTCATTTCACCGATCGGGCGCCGGTCTGGGGCGCGGCCGGCCCCACCGCATATCAGATCCTCATCGGCCTCAATATCGAGATCTGCTTCATGTTCGCCATCATGGGGATCGCGGCGGCAAAGATGTTGCCGCCCCGCGAGACCCGCATCTTCGGCCTGCCCAACCGGCCAGTTCTCATCGCGGCCAACTCGGCCGCGGCGGTCGGCGTCGAAGTGTTGCTCAACAAGGTCGGGGTACTCACCTGGGAATGGTCGTGGTGGCGGCCGGGCTTCCCCGTCCTCATCTGGCTCATCGGCTATGTACCGTTCTTCGCGGTCTGCTTCTTTGTGCATGATCTACCCACCGTGCGCGCCAAAGCACTCACTCTCGGCGCGATCCTCGGCGTCGACGCCGTCGCGATCCTCGGCTTCGGCGCCGCGGGATGGCTGTGATGCGACCCGAAGCCATCCGGCGTACCGCCGTCGTCGCTGTGACCGGGCTGGTATTGGCCGGGGTGGCAACGCATTCGGTGACTGTCGCGGACCCCGGCTGTGCGCCGGTGGGCACGGTCGGCACCCCGGAAGTGACAGTCGACGAATCCACTGCCGGACTGGCGGCATTGGCTCCTGCCGCCGTCGACCTGCCCGAGCGGATCCACTTCCGCACCCCCACCGACTCGTTCAACCGACGCTGGACATTCGCCAACCGCGACGGCCACGTATATGTGAAAGAGTCCGCCGCCCAGGGCGGTTGGCGCACCGTGGCGCTACCGGGCTGCTTGGAGGGTCGCGTCGCCGGTGTCTCCGCCGACGACGACGAGGTGATGATGATCGACCGCGACGGCCGGTTCTACACCATGGACCACGCGCTCAGCGCACCCCGGGACTGGAACTGGAGCAGCCGCTACGGCACCCCACTGTGGACCGGCCCCGGAAACACGCTGCCTCCGGGCACTCGCACCTGGTCCTGGTCGGTTCTCTCACCCAACGAGGACCACGTCTGGCGAGATACCGCCGGCAACGATCACCCGGTCGGCGGCGCGAAGGTGTCGCACGTCTATGCGCTCACCCACGATGGTCAGCGCATCCAGTACATCGATCCCTGGTTGCCGGTGGATCACAGCTACGAGATGGCGACGCCGCACGGCGGTCGGTTCCAGGCGATCGCGCTGTCCACGAGCGCATCGACCTCGCTGATCGTCAACCGTTTCGGCGACTTCTATACGCGCCTCTACGATTTCGACATCTCCGGCGCCGACAAGGTGTTCTTTCGCTACTCCTATCACGATCAGAGCGAACTGCCCGAGGCTCCCGACATGCTGTCGGAACGCTTGGACAGCCGATACGCCGCGATTCAGCTGCCCGCACCGGACTGGATGCGGCAGCCGAAGGTGCCGGGTGAAATCACCGACCGCATCTCCATTCACCGGACCGGGCCCGGCTCGTCGGCCCTGGAACTGCGAGTCGAGGGCCGTGACGGCGGTCGAACCGGCTACTGGACAAAGCAACTCACCGACGAGTCTTGGACATTCGTCCGTACCGATCAGCCTCTTGCCGGGGCCGTGCTGGAGAATTCGCCGACCGATCGTTCGCTCGATACGCTGGCGGCCCCTTCGCCGTATGACTATGACGGCGTCTTTGCGCAGGGGTGGAGAGCACAAGTGCACACCTTCGATGTGGCCGTCACCCCGACACCGCTTCGGATCGACTTCGGCGACGGTAAGCAGCTGGATCTGATTCTGCACACAGTCGACGGGTTGCGCCAGACGCCACAGCGGCCGGGAATCTCCAGTCAGCCACGATATTTCGACGGGACGATAGAACTGGCGCCGGAGCTGCTGGCGGGCCTCGACGCGCAGCCCGCCGTGGTACGCGAATTCGTCCGAAACGTACTGGGCGGGAACCGTTTCACGGAAACCTCTGTCGATGTCACCGATACTCGGTTCCACATCGCCCGGCTGGATCTGACCTTGAACCGATCCTGATTCGACTCGGCTGGCGCGGCGTTCCGGACCGCCGGTCGACCGGCGAGAGCGCGACCGGTCGGGTCTATGGGATGCCGGTGGCAGACGTTCGCGGTTGACTCGCCGGCTCCCGCGACGGTGACTCGGGCCGACGTCGGCGTAGGTCCGTCAACCGACCGAAAGAAACCCTTCGAGGGCCGCGCCCTCAGCCACCTCGAACTGCTCGACACGACCACTTTCAAGTCCGGATCGTGGTCGACCGCCTCGCCCCGCGCTGAACAGCCCGAAACCCGGAGACCCGGCCCTATTCGGACCGGGTCTCATATTTTGCGGCAAAGGGCGACGTAAACCACAATCCGGACATATTCGACAATAGTGGCATCAATAACGGCCGACATCGGACCTGCGCGTGCCACCCGAACCGAGGATGACCCTAGTAGCGGTCACAACCGGACATCATTACGGCACCAATCAAGTAGCCATGGAAGGTCTATTTGGAAAAAATCAGCCTCAGTCGAACATGTCTCGACACTAGAGGATTAACCCTCTTTCAATGTCCTTCATATCGATCCAGAATTGTTGGGATCAATTCCATCTGCTCAACCCGAAGGAGTTCGCCATGCGAACCAAATTAGCACTCTTGCTGGCCGCAGTCGCCACAGTATCATCCCTCGGGATGATCGCACCTGCTATCGCGTCGGCGGAACCGTCGCCATCGGCGCCCGAAGTAGTGCAAGTAGTCGGCTCCGTGACAGTGTGCCTCTGGTTGCCATTCGGATCCGCCAGTATCGGTATTTGCATCTGAGTCCGGCGCATATTCCACTGCCGCCATGCGTCGAGCGTGAAGCTCCACAAAAGCCTGGTCGGGGCCGCTCGGCAAAGGGCTGGACCGGGTATCCCACTGGCCCGAAGGGGATCACCACTTCCCTGGTCCATGCAGTTAGTCTGGCACTATTCCGGGTTGCCGCATCAGAACTAGTCAGTCCGTTGTCGAAACTATTGTCTTGACAATTGCGTCGCACCATCTTCTTTCTAACTCCGATAACATTGCCCACACCGTCACAAAATAACTTGGACACAAGACACCGCGCCGGTGAGTACGCCGGCCGCAGCACTCGGCATGATCAAGCCATGACGATCCGGCCCGAGACTACTTGGGCAGGGCGTTTTGCAATTCGCCGAGCACGTGTTGCGCAATTGCGAGAATATTGTGTTCCTGTGCAAGATAATCCGCCCAGCCCTGCTCCTGGGCTTGGCGCAGGTAGCCCGGGAGCGGCTGGTTCAGTTCCGCAATGGCTTGTTGCAGTAGCGGTTCCATCTGGGCGCGCAGATCACCGTTACGTGCGGCTTGGTTGTCGAGTTCGAGTTGCCCGCCCGCCGCCGCGTAGTCATAGAGCTCGAATTCTTGTTGCTGAGCTGGGTCTACTTCTATTCGTCCGTTGATGAAGTGTGAATAGGACACGTATTTCGCATCAGCGGTGCGCACCGCTGCAACGTGTGCAGGTGCATTCTGGTTGAAGAGCACGGCCGCCTCTTCGATGGTGGGTTCGTCGGTGGCGTGCACGATCCAGGGCCGCCCCGGTTTGCTCCTATCGCGGCACAGGTCAGCGATGTCGAGGCGATCGGCGAGGTGTGCGTACCTCGCGTCCCCGCGCCATGCGCTCCCGCCCGAGGCGATCGTCAGCAGCAGCGGGGTGATATCGGCGCTGGAGGTGAGCTGTTCACGGGTACTGGTCGAAGACTTGGGGCTGAGTAGACCGCGGGGATCGTGCACATACAGCGGTACCCTGATCGCCTCGTCGTAGGCGGCGCCGCCTTTACCGTGCAGCCCGTGCGAGCCCGCGTAGTCCCCGTGGTCGGAGGTGAAGACGATGACGGTGTTGGCGGCGACATCCGGGCGCTCGTACAGCGCGTCGAGCACTCGGCCGATCTGGATATCGACCTGCTGTTGCAGCCACAGATAGAAGTTGCGCATGTCGATCCACTGCTGCTCGGCACCGGGAGTTCCGTAGGGAGCCCACCCGAACGCGACGGCCGAGGCTTCCACCAATGCAAGCTGCAGGCGAGGCTTCTGAGCCAGCTGCTCGAGGCTTTCGTAGTTCGCGGGCAGGTCGTTCATCCAGCGTGGAATGTCGAGCTGCGCTTGGAGGCGTTGGGTCCATCGAGGCCACCATTGGATGTCGTGCGGATTGACCAACGACACCGTGCAGCACCACGGCGCTCGACCTGCTTCCGCATCGAGCCATCCGATGAATTGGTCGACGATGGCCGGGTCCATCTGCAAGCCCTGTCCGGGCGCACCGTTGGGCGACGGATAGGTGCCGCCTGTGAATCCATAATTCGCCAGCGATCCTGGAATCGTGTCCGAATCGTGGCCGAGATGCCACTTTCCCCACCACGTCGTCTCGTATCCGTGTTCGCGGATCATCGAGCCCCAAGTGGGGAACAACGGTGACAACGTCGACTGTGAGGTCATCATGCAACCGGTCTGATGAGAGTACAAGCCGGTCAGCAGGACTCCACGCGACGGTGTGCAGTCGTTGGCCGCGGTGTAGTGCTGCTCGAATGACACAGCGCCTCTGCGGATTCGAGCGATATGCGGCAGTATGCCGTCCAACGCTTCTTGGTCGGGGAACCACATCGGCGCACGCATCTCGTCTACGAGCACAATGAGGATGTTCGGCCTATCAGGGTCGACATCGGCGCGGGCTTTACCGGCCCCCGTCGCGCCCGACGCCGCGGTGGCAGCCGTTGCGGCCGCGGCACCGCGGGCAAAGAAACCACGCCTGCTGATCGTCACGCTTCTACTCCGTTCACGGAATGTTGCACATGTCGACTACCTGGGATCCGATCGAGCAGTCGGAACCCAGCGAAAGCGTCACTACGGATCCGGGGAGCCTCACCTGGTACGCCGGACTCGACCGCAATCGGCACTATAACGTCGATGTACTCGTGGATTCGGGAGGCAGGCTGCGTGGATTCCCAGTGCAGTCGCGCAGCGGAGGTCACCGAACAGAGCGATCGTCCGGGGTATGTGCGTGTTCATCGTTGGGGCGCGTCGCCGCGTAGCGGGCAAGGCGGAAGGACCTGTGCGGAATAGATGCGTAATGATGGTGTCTCGTGGTGGATTACATGACGGTCTTCGACCGGGTTCGGGGCTCCCTGCTAGGCGGGGCGGTTGGTGACGCGCTCGGGTGGCCCATCGAATTCCTGCAGCTCCAGCAGATTCGCGAGCGGTATGGCCCTGACGGTGTGACGGGATTTCTACCGCAGTATGCCGAGGACGCGCCGCAGCAGATCACCGATGACACCCAGATGACCCTGTTCACCGCGGAGGGGTTGTTGCGGTCGGTGCCCGGTGTCGATCCCGTGCCCGCGCTGCGCCGGGCGTATCTACGCTGGCTACAGACTCAGCGGCAGGAGGGACCAGCATCGGATATCGATGGCTGGCTGGCCGGTCTGCCGTTTCTGTATGCGGTGCGTGCGCCGGGGAATGCGTGCATGTCGGGGCTGGGTCAGCAAGAACGGGGATATCTCGCGCCGCACCCGTTCGGTGAACCCGGTCCGGTGAATCCGGGGTCGAAAGGATGCGGCACAGTGATGCGCTCCGCGCCGTTCGGACTGGCCGGCATGGGGCCTGATCGTGCGTTCGCCACGGCCGCGGGGGCTGCGCAGTTGACCCACGGGCATCCCACGGGATATCTCGCGGCTGGTGCGTTCGCGGCACTGATCGATCGCGTGGTGAGCGGTATCGAACTGCCAATTGCCGTGCAGCAGACGGTCACCCAGCTCACGGAGATACCCGCAGCAGCGGAAACAGCGGCGGCACTGACACGCGCCGTCGAGTTGTCCGAGCATGCAGCCACGGCCGAACTCCTCGAGCAGGTAGGCGCGGGGTGGATCGCCGAGGAGTGCCTGGCCATCGCTGCGTTCTGCGCCCTACACGCGGCCAAGACGAACGATGTGCGCGCAGCACTGCTGTTGTCGGTGAACCACTCGGGTGACTCCGATTCCACCGGCGCGGTCGCCGGCAACCTGATCGGCGCCATCTATGGCGTCTCCGGGCTGCCGATGGATTGGATATCTGCGGTCGAGGGGCGAGATGTGCTGGTCCAGGTCGCCGATGACCTCGTCATGAACTATGGACTCGGCGACCGGTCCGCACTCCATGCCCGATACCCGTTCGACGAAGGCCGATGACAGGACGCCCGTGACGTCTACGCGGGGTTGCGAACGGCCCGGTTGGTAACCTCCGAACTCCCGACCGCTGACCACGTCCATGGCGGTGACCGAGACGCCATTTGGTCGATCAGCAGCGAAGGAGGCGCGAGCCCTCGACCTCAACGATCTCGGGCCGCGCCGCTTCCGATCCTGGATGAGCGGGCCCGCGCTATCGGCTCGATGACCTGAGCGGCATGCTCGGCGAAACGTTCTCGATCGACCGCGGGTATCCGACACGTCGACCGTGGCTCCGTCCGCTTTTCGAACCCGATTGCGACCACGACACCGACCCGGGCCGCCGCCTCGCTGAGTCGGCCCGGGCGAGGTCAGTTCACTTGGCGCGCGTCCTCTCCCCCATACTTCTTGCGCAGCTCGCGCTCGAGAATCTTGCCGGCACCGGAGATCGGCAACTCGCCTCGACATGCGGTGCTGCTCGACCAGCAGAACGCAGCAGGCCCTTCTCATGGTCTTCCGGTCCCAGCAGGGTCGCCACCGGCGCAAACTCGGTCATGCAGTAGCACTGCTGTCCCGGACGCGGCGGCCGATGCCACGCGCGATACCCGAGGTGACGATGCGATTGGCCGGGTCGAGCAGCCACAACAACGGCTGGACGCCCGTCTCGCCTTCCAACGCGAACGTCCATGTCAATCTCGTACCGCCAGTCGTCTTTTCGAGGGCGATGTCCTCGCCGAAGCGACGTAGGCCCGGGACGGATGCCGCGTCGACGGTGAATGTCATGCGCTCGTCGACATTCCAGCGGTAGAACCGTTCCTCGAGCCGGACCGCGCCTGCCAGTGTCACCACGCGCGTGGTGCCCACTCCGAAGGGCCGTGGCTTGGTCCATTCCACTCGGGTGACGATCGATGACCACGACACGAGGGCATCGTCGGCGCACAATGCTTCCCATACCCTCCCCGGAGGGGCCAGGAGATCGATGACGTGTACGTAGCGGCGGCCGGCCGTAGCGAGAAACGTGTCGTCGGATTCGTCGAGGGCGTACTTGCGTGCCATGGCTGTCGTCCTTTTCGGAGTGCTCAGACCGCGATGGTGGTGGCACGGTCGAGATTGGTCGTGATGAACAGGGCCGCGCGGTATGCCGAGCGCGACTCGGGAATCAGGGCCGCCAAGGCATGGAAGACGTGCATCTGATCCGGCCACACCTGCAGCTCGCATCGCGCACCCGCTCGGTCGAGCCGGTCGGCGAGTTCGATCGAGTCCACGGTCAGGAACTCGGCGTCACCGACCTGGATCACTGTCGGCGGCAACGTCATTCCACGCGTCGGACGCAATTCCAGGCGCGGATCGGCAGAACCGTCGCTGTTGTACATCGACGGTGGCGCGGGCCCGCGCCACCGTTGCCGTGCTACCCGAATGCCGTGCCGATCGACCGGAGCCATACTGGTGGCGGGGCGAACTGTCACACCCGCCAGCTGACGAGAAATCCGGGAGCGCACCGATCCTCGGCGGTGGTCATGATGCAGGCCGGCCGTTGCGCTGTTCGACCTCGCGGACCAGCGCCTGCACCCCGGCGTCGCGGGCGAGTCGGTTGTCAAGCACGACGTTTACCGCTCCGCGCAAGAGGGCGTACGGCTCCCAGCCGCTAGGGGCGATGGTCCGCGCGGCTCGCCGACCGATGCCGTCGGCAATCGTCTCGGCGGCCTCGGCCGCGGTGATTCGCACGTTGAGCGGCCATGGCAGCATGTCGCCGAGCGCGCGGCCCAGGTCGTCGCGATCGAGGGTGTCGTGTGTCATGGCCGTCTCCACAACGCCGAAGTAGGCGACGCCGGCCGTAGCACCGACTGCGGCTAGTTCGACCCGGAGCGCGCGCCCGAGTTGCTCGACGCCCGCCTTGCTGATCATGTACGGCGCACCGCCCATACCGGGCGCGAAGGCAGCCGCCGACGAGACCACCACCACATGACCTTTCGCGGCGATCACGTGGTCGAGGGCCGGATGAACCGTATTGAACACACCGGTGAGATTGATGCCGATGACGCGGTCGAAATCGCTGCCGTCCATGGTTCGCAACGTCGCCGGACGCGGGACCACACCCGCGTTCGCGACTACGATGTCGAGGCCGCCGAACCTGGCCACTGCCTGCGCGATCGCCTCGTCCGTCGACTCACGATCCGCGACGTCCGCAGCGATCGCACAGGCGCGATCTCCGAGTGCTTCCGCCGCGATGCGGGCGGCGCCTTCGTCGATGTCCACCAGCGCGACCGAAGCCCCGCGGGCGTACAGGATCTTCGCCAGTTCCAGGCCGATTCCCTGCCCGGCTCCCGTAATCAGCACCGTCTTGTTGCGCACCTCATATGCGGTGCTACCGATCCAGCGCAGCGGGTTGAGCTGTCCTATGTCCATCATGCACTCACTTCATAGGAGCTGGCATCGAATCGGCTTGTACGACTTCGGTATTCGAAACTCCAGTTCGGGTAGAGGCCGGCATTGTGGCCGTCCGGTGTCTGGTAGTAGCTGTGGCATCCGCCGGTGAGCCACACCGTCGAGCGGCTTCGTTCCTGCATCTCGTCGAGGAACGCCTCCTGCGCTTCCGGCCGTACCTCCACGCGGCGTGCGCCCTCGGCCCGCATCGTCTTCAACGCGTCCACGATGTAGGCGATCTGTGACTCGATCATGTAGATCGCGGATTGGTTTCCGGCCGCCCCGAAGGGCCCCAGAGTGAAGAAGAAGTTCGGGAATCCGGACAGGGCACTGCCGAGATAACTTTGCGGACGCTTCTCGTACAGTTCGGCGATGGTGACGCCGCCGCGCCCGGTGAATCGCCCGAAAGCCTCGGAGACAGGCTCGAATCCGGTGCCGTAGATGATCGTGTCGACCGGAATCTCGACGCCGCCGCGTGTCACGACCGAGTGTGCGCGCACCTCGGCGATGCCGTCGGTGACGACCTCGACATTGTCTCGATCGAGAGCGGGCAGATACGTGTCGGAGAAGATCGCGCGTTTACAGCCGATCATGTAGTCCGGAGTAAGCGCCTTGCGCAGGTGCGGATCGCGGACCTGACGGCGCAGCTGCCACTTGCCGAGCAGCTCGTACGGGTGACGGAACCGTTTGTCCACGAACCCGATCAAGCCGAAGCCTTCGATCAATGTGTAGAAGCTACCCCGAATCGCTTTGCCTGCCAGTGGCACTCGGCGCAGCAGCTGCCGCTCCAGTCCGAGCGTCCTGCGGTCCATTCGCGGCACGATCCACGGCGCCGATCGCTGGAACAGGGTCAGCGCGCCGACCTTGGGCTGGATCTCCGGGACGAATTGCACGGCCGAGGCGCCCGTGCCGATTACCGCGACCCGCTCCCCTGTCAGATCATGCTCATGATCCCAGTGCAACGAATGAAATGCCTTGCCCTGGAAGGTCTCCAACCCGCGCAACGAAGGGTATTTCGCCTCGCTGAAAACGCCGGTCGCGGAGATCACGAAGTCCGCGGTGAAATCTCCGGTCACGGTGCTGACGCGCCATAGCGATTCCGCATCGTCCCACCGGGCATCGAGCATTTCCGCGCTGTAGCGGATGTGGCGCACCACATCGTGGGTCACCGCCACCGATCGGATGTACTCCAGGATCTCTTCCTGCCGGCCGTAGGTGCGCGACCATTCCGGATTCGGGGCGAAGGAGTAGCTGTACAAGTGCGATGGAACGTCGCACGCGCAGCCCGGATAGGTGTTCGCCTGCCAGGTGCCGCCGAGGTCATCGGCACGTTCCAGAATCACGAGATCGTCGAACCCGGCTTCGCGAAACTTTATCGCCAGACCGATGCCGGCGAAACCGGCCCCGACGATCGCAATGTGCCGGTGTTCAGTGTCGGTAGCCATGGTCAGCGGGTCCTTCCATGTAGCACCGAAACGAGCCGGTCGACGACGGTGTCGACCGCGGCGCTACGAGTGAACGTGGTGAGCGCGAGCGGTGACGGGAACCGTTGGCGCGTCCTGGCTTTCGCGTAGGTGAATTCCTCGAGTCCGTCGGGTCCGTGCACGCGACCGAACCCGGAGCTACCGACTCCGCCGAGGGGCAGTGTCGGAATGGTCGCGTGCGCGACAAAGGCATTGATCGACGTGCCGCCGGATCGGATGCGATCGGCGATCTGCCTGCCGTTGCGCCGGGCGAATACGGTAGCGCCGAGACCGTATTCGCCGGCGTTGACGCGCTCGACCGCCTCGTCCATGTCGCGCACCTTCGCGACGGTCAATGTGGGACCGAACGTTTCCTCGGTGACAGCCGACGAATCCTCCGGAACATCGACCAAGATCGTTGGTTGCACGAACTGCCCATCGATCGCTTCGGGCCCGCCCAGCAACGCGGTGGCACCACGCGATATCGCGTCTTCGATATGCCTGCGGATCACCGCTACCTGCTTCGGCATGGTGATCGGGCCGATCTTCGAATCGCCACCGCCCGCGGTGATTCCGCTCGCGGCCGCGACCAGCTTCGCCACGAACTCGGCGTGGACATCCGCGTGAACATAGATGCGTTCTACGGCCAGACATGTCTGCCCGGCATTCGACAGTCCGCCCCATACTGCCGCGTCGGCCGCGGCGTCCAGATCAGCGTCGGCGTCGACGATCAAAGCGTCCTTGCCACCGCATTCCATCAGCACCGGCGTGAGGTTCTCTGCACACGCCGCCATGACCCGTTTGCCGGTGGCCGTCGAGCCGGTGAAGCCGATCTTGCCAACGGCACTGCGACACAATGCCGCGCCGGTCTCGGCGAGACCGGTAACCACCGACAGCACCGGATGTTCCGGCACAACAGCGTCGAATGCGTTTGCCAGCCATATGCCGGTGCCGGTGGCGTACTCGCTCGGCTTGAACACCACCGCATTTCCGGCCGCAAGCGCGAACGACAACGATCCCATCGGCGTGAACACCGGGTAGTTCCACGGGCCGATCACACCGACGACACCGAACGGCCGATACTCGACAGTCGCCTCCTGGTTGATCGCCAGCAGCCCCGGCGACACCGAGCGGCGGCCGAGCACCTTCTCGGCATGGGCGGCGGCCCACTTCAGGTGTTCGAGCGCCATCGCGATCTCGAGCTTCGCATCCGAAACGGGCTTGCCCATCTCGGTGTGGATGGTCTCGGCCAATTCCGCGCGTCCGCGGGTGATCTCGGCCCGCCACGCATCCAAGCGTCGACGGCGCTCGGGGCAGCCGAGCGCAGCCCACCACGCGGCGGCATCGTGAGCCGTCGCGACGGTCGCGTCGACGTCAGCGGCAGCATGCACAGGGTAGCTACCCACCGAATGCCCGGTAGCGGGGTCGTGGACCTCGAAGGTGGAAAGAGCTTGGCTCGCACCCGTTTTGATTGTTGCCGTCATGGACGTCGTTGCCCTTTCTGCGCCGCGATCAGAGGTCGAGGACGAGTCGATCGCCCGCCGCGCGCGATACGCAGCTGAGCATGTGAGTGTCGCGCTCACCGTCGGTGAGCGTTCGGTCGCGGTGATCCACGTCGCCCGCGAGCACCGCGACCTTGCATGTGCCGCAGAACCCTTGCTGGCAGGAGTAGACGACTCCGGGAACCTCGCGCCTGATCGCGGCGAGTGCGGTCTCCTCGGCACCCACATGAACAGTCGCACCGGTGCGCGCCAGCTCGACGTCGAATTCCTTGCCGTCCACGACCGGGAGAGCCGAGAAACGTTCCGTGTGTAGCGAACCCGTCGGATTGACAGTGAACATCGCCTGTTGCGCGGCCGCCAACACGGGCGGCGGACCGCAGACGTACACCGCGGCGCCGGCCTCCGCCCGCGGGAGCAGTTCAGCGGCATTCGGGATGCCGAACTCGCTGTCGGGCCGAATGTCGAGCTCGCCGCCCCGCAGCCGCTCCAACTCGCCGAGGAATGGCATCGTCTCGCGCGATCGGCCGAGATACACCATCTTCCAACGAGCACCGGCAGCGTCGGCCGCCTTGACCATCGGCAGGATCGGCGTGATCCCGATACCGCCGGCCACAAAGAAATACGACGGCGCGTCGATGAACGTGAACGCATTGCGCGGCCCGCGCACTCGGACGGCGTCGCCCGGGCACAACGCGTCATGAACCTCACGCGATCCGCCGCCACCGTCCGCAATGCGCCGGACGGCAATCCGGTAGCGGAAACGGTCGCTGGGGTTGCCGCAGAGCGAGTAGTGGCGTTGGCGTCCGGAGGGCAGGAACACATCGAGATGCGATCCCGGCTTCCATGTAGGTAGCGGCCCACCATTCGATGCGGTGAACGTCAGACTCACCACATCCTCGGCCTCGATGCGAACGTCCTCGACGACAAGATCCAGTTCGAACCCGGTGCGACGCACCGGGTTCGACCGCGACAACAGAGATGCGGTGGACCCGGCAACGAAAACCCGCAGGTAAGCATCCATCACCGCGCCGAGGACACGCAGGGTCGCGGGCGGCGTGAATTCCGGTGTCACCGTGTCGGTTCCCATCAGTGGCCCGCTGCTCGCGCAGCGGGAGATCGGGCGAGGTAACGCAGCGCGGTGTCCATCGGGCCGAGCTGCGACGGATGGAAGCCCGGGCGCAGATAACGCGGCAGCTCGGTGAAGAACACCGTGAAGCTCGGGATGACACCGCGGACCGTGGCATTCACGAACTGCAGCGGCCACAGCCGCCCCGTGTTCGGCTCCGGGTCCTTCCGGTACAGGTGCGCCGTTGAGACGATGAACAGCGGTAGCAAGGTCGCACTGGCGAGGACTGCGGTGCGCGCCTTCCGCGCATAGCTGCCGTCGACGTGCATGTAGGCGTCATAAACGACACTGCGGTGTTCGACCTCTTCGGCACCGTGCCAGCGGACCAAATCCAGCATCGTCGGATGCATACCCTTTTCCTCGAGGATGTCGGCCTCGAGGAGCCATTCGCCCAGCACGGCGGTGTAGTGCTCCATACCGGCGAACAGGCCGAGACGCTCTTTGAGCCAGGCGTCCTTCGCTCGGCCGGTCAGTCCGTGGTCACCGAGGATCCGGTCGACCAGCCACGCAATCTTTCGTACATACGGTTCGACGTCGAGACCGATTGATTGCAGGTGGCGGCGCGCACCTTCGTGACTGCTCGCGTGCATCGACTCCTGGCCGATGAATCCCGCAACCTCTTCGCGTAGCCGCTCGTCCCGGATCAGCGGCAATGCTTCGGCCAGGCAGTTGGCCATCGCTCGCTCACCCTCGGGAAGCACAAGGTGCATGACATTGACGATGTGCGTGGCCAGCACCTCACCCGGGATGTAGTGCATCGGCACCGAGTCGAAGTCGAAGTGGACGTCCCGAGCATTGATCGCATGCGCTTCATCGCTGTAGTGGTGCTCCGCTGCACCGGAAGTCTCAGCCATGCACCGACTGTACATTGCAACATTTGCCATTGCAATGTGGCAGCAACAGATAGCCGGTGCATGTTGCACGACGACTATTCCTTGCTATTGTCGAGGCGTGATCTCCACAGCTGCGACCTCGACAAACAAGCCCGAGATCGATGATTCGGTGGAGTCTCGCATCCTGGATGCCGCGCTCATCCAGTTCACAAAGGTGGGCGTCAAGAAGACGACGATCGAGGACATCGCACGACAGGCCGACGTCGATCGGGTCACCGGATCGGGGTGGGAGCGGCTGCGCGCGGCGATCACGCAGGCCAAGCCCCGGTTGCCGCGGATTTGCCCAGGATCTGGCCGATTTCGTGGAATGGGACCGCGAACATGTCGTGCAGGACGAACGCCAGGCGCTCGCTCGGGGTGAGCGAATCGAGCACAACGAGCAGGGCCAGGCCGACCGAATCGGCCAGCGCCACTTGCTCGTCCGGCGCAGGGTCGTCGTCCGGCGTCACCACGAGGGCCGAAAACTCCTGACCATAAGCGGATTCGGGGTGGGCCTGGCGGGATCTCAGGAGGTCCAGGCTGATTCGGCCGACCACGGTGGTCAGCCAACCCGCCAGGTTGCCGATGGTCGTCGCGTCCTGGCGGACGAGGCGCATCCAGGCTTCCTGGACCACGTCCTCGGCGTCGGCGTCGGCGTCGGCGTGCGAGCCCAGCACGCGGTACGCGACGGCGCGCAGCCGATCGCGCTGGGCTTCGAACGTCTCGGTCACGAGGCTGGAGGGGTGGGCGGTCACGGCTTCCGTTGTTGACGGAGCGAGATCCGGTTGCCGTCCGGATCCGCCGCCTCGATGCGGATCCCGAACGGGTAGTCCTCGGGTTCGGACTGTTCGAAGGTGACGCCACGCTGACGCAGGACCTCGAAATCTTTTCGCAAATCGTCGGATTCGAGGATGAGAGGACCGGGCGCGGCGTACCGGCCCACGTCGGCGGGCTGTCCCGCGGCCGCCGCATGTGACCACAGGATGATCTGCACCGGGCTATCGGGAACGCCGACGGTGAGGAAACGTCCGTCGGGCCCCGGGAAGTCGATCCGCTTTTCCAGACCGAGCCCCTCGGTGTAGAACCCCAGCGCGCGGTCCTGATCGGTGACGTAGATCGTCACGTACATGATGTTTGTCAGCATCCTGTTCTCCACTTCAGTCGTTGGTGCGACGACCATTCGTATTCGGTCGTCGCACCTATGACGAGTGCCGACGGCAGAAGGTAACAGGACCGTCCGCCGAAGTGGTTACCGGGCGCTCGCGGTGTGGCTCGGCGGCACGCGTGTACAGGCCCAGTACATGATTCAGTCTGATCGAAACGGGACACACCTCATGCCGCATACCGCGACTGTGGTGTGGCTCGAAAACGAGCGTTCAGCCGCTTCACCTGCGTCTACGCCATATCCGCCCGATTTTCGGCGAATGCTACGGCGTCCCCGGATTGCGCCACTCGATGATCGCGGCAACGATCTCGTCGGCAGCATCCTCCTGGATGTAGTGCCCCGCGCCATCCAGCAAGACAGTGCGATGGTCCACGAATTGTTGCTCCCATCGGCGGCGTTCGGGCGCACGGAACGCGACGTCCTTCGTTCCCCAGACCAGCAACGCCGGACGGTCGCGTAGTACGGCCAGCCCCTGCTCGACTTCGGCGAGAAATGCTCTGCTGCGGAGGATTTCGCGAGGGAACACGTGCACCGGCCGGCGTGATTCCGGTGTCGGGAACGGGCCACGATAGGCGTCCATCACCGCGTCGGGCAGTTTCTTGCGCCGGACACCGGCCGGGATGATCCGTTCGACGAAGAAATTGTGGTGCAGGATCAGCCGGCCCCCTATCGGACCGCCCAAGAACCGTGAAAACGCCTGGGTACCCGGATCGGACTTGGGCCACGCCCACGTGTTGCCGACCACGAACGCAACGAACCGGTCGGGGTGTCGCGTTGCGACGGCAAATCCGATCGGGCCGCCCCAGTCCTGCACCATCAGTGTCACATCACGCAAGTCGAGCCGCGTGACCAGCTGTTCGACCACGTGGGCATGCTCGGCGGGCGTGAATCCGTACCCGGGAGAAGCCTGCGAGAGTCCGAACCCGGGATAGTCGATCGCGATACAGCGGTACTGATCCCGCAACCCCTTGATCACGTCGCGGTAGAGGAACGACCACGTCGGATTGCCGTGCAGCAGGATCAGCGGTGGCCCGCTGCCCTCGTCGACATAGTGCACCCGCGAACCGTCGATCTTTTCGAAGTGGCTTGCGAATGGGTACAGCTCAGCAGGGATCCAGGCCGGTCTGGAAGGCGTGCCGGCGTTACTACTGTCCATCGCGCATCGTCTCCTTCCCGCAGTGGTGGGTTCAACCGGAATTCTGCTCCGCTATCGGTCGCGCGTGCCGCACTTCCGAAGTTTGCAGCCGAAGTAAGCCATTCCGCCCGACCCACACGCCGGTGGGGCGGTTGTCCTCCCCGGACTCCGGGTCGCCCCAGACGAGATCTACTCGACTGGGGCGGCCGTCACCGGCCACGCCAGTTGCCGCAACCACGTCGCGGCCGGCTACCGGCAGCATTCGGGGTCGAGCACGAAACACAAGGCGGACAACGCATCTCGGCGTGCCGCATGGTGCACGCTCATCCCCTGGCGCGTCGACTCCACCAGCCCCGCGGTGCGCAATTGCCCGAGATTATGGCTGACCGTGGATTCCGCGAGCGCGACGGCCGCCGCCAGATTACGGGTTTTCACGCTGCCGTCACGCTGCACGAGCAGCAACGACATCAATTTCACCCGAACCGGATCCGCCAGCGCCTTCAACCGAAGGGCCACCTCGAGCGCGGCTCGGTCATCGACGGGCGCCGCGGCCACCGGCGCGCAGCATCGGTGCGGAGACATCGATCGTTGGCAACGTTTTCGGCATACAGCCATCTTGACATATATCGAAATCCTGGAGACCGGAGAAACGAATCCGGCCCGCACCCCGGGCGCGGGCCGGACATTGTTTCGCGAGGTCAGAGGCCCCCTTGCAGCCGCTTGGCGTCCCTGCGAATACCGAACGACGTGATGATCTCCATGATGCCGAGGACCACCAGCCAGATGCCGGCAACCCACGCCAGCGTCGCCACCGACTCGACCGGCCAGACAATCAGCACGACACCCGCGATCGCAGTGATCACACCGAAGAAACCGATCCAACCGCGCCCCGGCAGTCCCGGCTCGGAGATCGCGGACATCGCCGAAGCCACGCCACGGAACAGCCACGCAATACCGATCCAAACGCCGAGCAACAGAATCGAAGCAAGCTCGTCGCGGAAACAGAAGACGCCGATCACGATCGACAGGACGCCGGTGATGAAGGAGAGCACGCGCATACCGGCACTCGCCGGCGCACCGAAGGCGGCCAGCAACTGCAGCACACCGGAAACCACCAGATAGATGCCGAAGATGATGCCTGCCACCAACAACGTCTTGCCCGGCCATACCAGAATCAGGACACCCAGGATCACCGAGAGGATGCCGGTGACCAGAACTGATTGCCATGCACTGCGAGCAAGCACTTGCAGCGGTCCCTCTACCACGCTGTTTGTCGTCATATCGAAATGCTAGGCCCTGCCAGCGTGGTTTTCTGACCATTTGCTGAACAACGCGCCGAGTGGTCACGGCCACCCCGATCCGCCTATTGATGGGCGGGAGTTATGTTAACCATCCACGCGACGCCGAACTTGTCCGTGCACATGCCGAACTCGTCGCCCCACATCTGCTTCTCCAGCGGCACCGTCACAGCGCCTCCTTCGACCAGCTTGTCCCAGTAGCCGTGTAGTTCGGCGCTTTCGTCGCCGCTGAGGCTGATCGAAATGCTGCTTCCCGATTTGTATTCCATGCCGGGCGGGGTGTCGGAGGCCATCAGCGTGAACCCGCTCGGCGTCTCCAGCATGCCGTGCATGACCAGCTCCGCGCCCGGCGCGTCCTTGTCGCCGAACTTGCCGAACGTGTCGACGGACAGGGTTCCGCCGAACACCTCTCGATAGAACTCCAGTGCCACCTGGGCCGTGTCTCCGAAACTGATGTAGGGGTTGAGCCGGGAGACCATGGGACGCTCCTTGGGAGTAGGTTGCCGCCACCTGGGAGATTAGTCCCCGGACTGATGCCGCGGCATGGATACCGGGCCTGTGGCATAAATAACGTCCGGCTCGTCGACGTTTACTGCCAGAAAAGGCCGGGTAGTCATCCCTAAGTGACTCTCGTCGTGTGCACCACAGATGCGCGCGTTCGGGTCGGGTTCGTGAGTCTCGGGTGGCTAGGAGAAGAGGGTGGCGGTTGTACTCGTGCTGCAGGCACGTGGCCTCGGTGATCTGCTCACCGCGGTCCCGGCGTTACGTGCGCTGCGCAGAGCGAGGCCCAACGACCACATCGTCTTGGCGGCGCCGCACCGGTTGAAGCCGATCGTCGACCTGATCGCCTCCGTCGACGCCATGGTGCCGACCGGTGAGCTCAGCGCATTCCGCTGGGACGGCCCGCAGCCCGAACTCGCCGTCAATCTGCACGGTCCGAGCGCCGAAAGCATCGTCACGCTCACCAAGACCGATCCCGGCCGCATCCTCACCTACCGCAACGCCGCCTTCCCCGACCTCGAAGGCCCGGAATGGCAGCCGGACATGCACGACGTCGAGCGCTGGTGTCATTTGCTCGAATCCGACGGCATCGTCGCCGATCGACGCAACCTCGGATTGGTACCGCCGGTATCGACGACCAGCCATCGGGACTGCGTCGTCGTGCATATCGGTGCAGGCGCTGTGGCTCGGCGCTGGCCGCCGGACCGATTCGCCGCCGTCGTCCGCCATCTACTTGTGCTCGGCCGCGAGGTGGTGCTCACCGGCGACGAGACCGAACGGGATATCGCGTTGAATGTCGCCGCACGCGCAAGCCTGCCGACCAGGCGGATGCTCGCGGGCGAACAGAACCTGATCGAGCTGGCTGCCACTGTCGCCGAGGCCGAGCTCGTCATTTCCGGCGATACCGGCGTCGCGCATCTGGCCACCGCCTTCGGCACCAGGACGGTGCAGATTTTCGGCCCGACCCCGCCGCGCTGGGGCGGACCGCCCCCGCACCTGCTCGGCAGGCATGCGGTGCTCTGGGCGGGCCAGGTCGGCGACCCCGATGCCGACACCCCTGATCCGGGCCTGCTGCGGATCGGGGTCACCGAGGTGATCAACGCTGTCGACAAGCAGCTCACCAAGCGCACGTGGCCGGGCACCGGCACCGATCGCCGCCGCGCCACTTACCGCCGGGTGGGCTGAACAACCGCCTGCGGTCAGATTCCCTCTACGGCTCGTGCGGTGCTGAGCGCGGCCGCGTACGCGGCCAGCGCGCTCGGCCAGAACTGTTCCAGATAGTCGCGTGCGTCGCCGAGCCCGCGCGGGTCGAGGGAATACAGTCGCCGGTTCCCGTCGCGGCGCACCATCACCAGCCTCGCTTCGCGCAGCACCCGCAGATGCTGGGAGACCGCGGAGCTACTCACTCCGACGGTGGTCGCCAGCTGACCGACGGATAACGGCGCCGTGGGCAGCGACTCGAAGATCGCACGGCGAGTCGGGTCGGCTAGCGCCTCCAGCGCACGAACTCCGTTAGTGTCCACTTAAGTAGTGTGATCAACTAGCATCCGATCGGTCAATTCGGCCGATCGGGGTATTTCACCAGGTCGGCTCGATTGCCACGCAGTTTCGTTATGTACTTGTGATCAATCAACAGGGCTTTTGTGCCACTGTGACGGTAACCACATGATTGCGGCACCCGCATCACACTCCCGTACGTTCAAAGCATGCCCGTGACCGTTCCGTTATCAACCAGCCGTTCCCGCCGGTACCGCGTCGCCACCCGAGCGGCCGCCGTCACCGCGATCGTCAGCGCCGCATTCGGCGTGCTGGCCGCAACTGATCACCATCAGGCCGATGCGACTTCCGCAGGCCAGCTCATCGCAGGCAAGTCCCCCGCCGTGATGACCGACGCCGATGCCCGCAACGCCGTTCAGTTCATCGCCTTCACACCGCCCGAGGCACCGACGCCGCCGGTCGTGCCCGAGGCCGTGATCTGGGAGCAGAACCGGATAGCCGCCGAAGCCGCCGAAGCCGCCCGGCCGCACACCGTCCGCCCGATCATGGGCGTACTGACCTCCAACTTCGGCACGCGCTGGGGCGCACTGCACGCAGGCCTCGACTTCGCCGACCCGATCGGCACCCCGATCGCGGCCGTCACCGATGGCACCGTCATCGAGGCAGGCCCCGCCTCGGGCTTCGGCCTGTGGGTGCGCGTCCAGCAGGACGACGGCAGCATCGGCGTCTACGGCCACGTGAACGACATCCTGGCCGATGTCGGCCAGGAGGTCCGCGCGGGCGACGTCATCGCCACCGTCGGCAACCGTGGCTTCTCCACCGGCCCGCACCTGCACTACGAAGTGCACCAGCCAGGCGTCGGCCCGGTCGACCCGATGCCGTGGCTTGCCGCTCGCGGCATCGACGTCGGGCACGCGGCCGACGACTGAGTCGCCCCGAATAGTCCAGCGGCGTTCGCGAGTCGATCAGGAGCTCGCGAACGCCTCCGGTTCTTCCCCTAATACTCCGGTATCAGCCGCGAATGGCGCTGTAGCGGGACGTGTTCGAGCGGCGCCGATTCCTACCGTCGGTGCATGCCGACGATCGACATCGACTCCGCAGCCAGGGATACCGCGCCCCGGCATCGCCGCACCCCGACCCGCGTCCGCCCCGCAGGCCTACTGCACCGCCCGCTGCTGTGGATGGTGGCCGCGATGGCCGCGCTCATGCTGGTCTCGGTGGGCGGCATGATCATCGACGACCGGATCTTGCTCGGCGAGTCGGTCTGGCTCAAACCCTTCAAGTTCGGCTTCGCCTTCCTGCTCTACGGCTTCACGCTGGCGTGGCTGTTATCGTTGCCGCACAAGGGAAGTCGGTCCACCTGGTGGCTGGGCACGGTGTTCGCGATCACCGGATTCGCCGACGTCGGCTTCATCGCCGTGCAGGCCGCCCGCGGCACCTTCAGCCACTTCAACAACTACAGCACCGACACCGTGAACTCGATCGGCCAGCAGGTGTTCATGTCCGGCGTCCCCGGCCTGTTCCTCGCGAATCTGATTATCGCGCTGATTCTTTCGTGGCAGCGAATCGTCGACCGGCCGATCGCGCGTGCCATTCACGCCGGCCTGGCACTCGCCGTCGCGGGGATGGCGATCGCATACCAGATGGGATATACGGGTAAGCAGCGCGTCCGCGATGCGAACGGCGACATCGTGGAACTCATCGCCGGACACACCGTCCTCGACGACGCCGCACGCTCCGCGAACATGCCCCGCGACGGCATGGGCGGTATGCCGATCACCCACTGGAGCACGATCGGCGGCGACCTGCGGGTACCGCACTTCGTCGGGCTGCACGGTATCCAGGTGTTACTCCTCGCGGCCTTCGCATTGGCCTGGCTGGCCCCCCGGCTGCCATGGCTGCGCACCGAACATGCGCGCGCGGAGGTCATGGGCGTGCTGGCCCTCGGCTACGCCGGGATGCTGTCGATCGTGACCTGGCAGGCCATGCGAGCGCAGTCGCTGATCCACCCCGACAGCGCCACCCTGGCCGCCACCGGTGGGCTCGCGGCAATCATGGGGCTGCTGCTCACCGTCATCTATCTGCGCAATCGCGCAACCGAAATCGAAAGGGCAGACGATCCCACTCAGCCGCTCGCCGCCAAGTCTCGCCTCCGCACACCGGGTGCTCAGCCGCTCGGTTGAGTCACGCGCCACCGTGATCCCCGATCGTCAGCCGAACTACTCCCCAGCCTGCGGAGTCTCGGCTCGATTCGTGCCGAGACAATCGCGCCACCGCGCCCACGCGGCCTAAGCGCGCAACACCCCGACTCCACCATGCCGAGCGGGAGTCAGCGCAAGCGTTCGGCGTCCCGGGTCAGCTCGAGCAGCGTCGTGCTGAGAACCTTCAGCTCCTCGGTGTTCGCGCCCTCACCGATCGCGGTAGCGACGTCCTCCGCGGCGCATCTCGCGGCGAACCAGCGGTCGGCCAGATCCGCCGCCTCCTGTGCGCTGAGCACAACGGAGTCGTCGGGAATCCCTGTCCCTTTCAAGCTGTTGCGGTGTTCGTAGGCGCGTTGGCGACACGATTGGCGGCAGTACCGGCGACGACGTCCGGCCTCCGATTCCACGATTTCCCGCCCACACCACAGGCAGGACACCAGCAAGCGGCGCGACATGAGGCAGAACATTAGTGGTCGGTCCCACTGAATGAACCTGGAGGTCCCCAGGAGTGGCGACACCACGGCCGTGGCACGGCCAGTACTGCGCACCGACTACAATGGAACGGTTCACCGTCGCCGTGTCGGGAACTATTAGCGCAGGCCCGTTCGTTGCACATAAGGTCCAGCGAGCGCGAGCTCGTCCGGACACGGTCGCAGCGCAACAAGACTCGAGCACCTAGGGAGAGGCACACCATGGCAGATCGCGTACTCCGGGGCAGTCGGCTCGGAGCGGTGAGCTACGAGACCGATCGCGACCACGACCTGGCTCCGCGGCGGATCGCTCGGTACAAGACGGACAACGGCGAGGAATTCGACGTGCCGTTCGCCGACGACGCCGAGATCCCCCCGACCTGGCTGTGCCGCAACGGCCAGGAAGGCACCCTCATGGAGGGCACCACCCAGGAGACCAAGAAGGTCAAGCCGCCGCGCACCCACTGGGACATGCTGCTGGAGCGTCGCAGCAAGGATGAACTCGAGGAACTGCTCAAGGAGCGCCTCGACCTCCTGAAGACCCGTCGGCGCGCCTAGGTCGCAGGCCCCGCACACCGAAGAAGGCCGCTTATCTCGAATTCGTTCGAGATAAGCGGCCTTTCGCGTCTCCGGAACATTGCTGCCCGGCCGCGCGCCGGACCCATGCACGACAGCAACCGGTCTGCCACATTCCTCGGCAGGCCGGTTCCGCGCTGTTCGGCACGATGAGGTGCTCGTTTACCCAACGACGACACCCACCGCGGCAGTGGCCGATCGCTCGATCGGCTAGTGGCTCGCGACCTTCCGGTAGCGCAGCAGGGCCAGCGGGACGACGATGGTAAGGATCAGCAGCGAGCAGCCGACGGCGTACTCGATGCAATGCTCGGCGGCCCAGCCGGTCGGGGGAACGAACGAGGGTGGCGCGCCGTTGTCGAACAGTTCTCGGCCCGCAGCCGAGACCGCGGTGATCGGGTTCCATTCGGCGACGGTGCGCAGCGGGCCGGGCAGTGCCTCTGCGGAGATGAAGGCGGAGGAGATGAACGTGAGCGGGAAAAGCCAGATCAGGCCCGCGCTCTGGGCTACCTCGACGGTCGGCGAGAGCAGACCGGTGAGGGCGCCGACCCAGGACATCGCGAAGGCGAACAGCAGGATCACCCCGAATGCCAGTGCGGCGTCGGCGATCCCGCCATTGATCCGCCAGCCGACCGTATAACCGCACCCGACCATCACGGCCAGGCTCAGGATATTCACGACGAGGTCGGACAGAGTGCGGCCCATCAGCACCGCGAGACGTGACATCGGCAGCGTACGCATCCGGTCGATGATGCCCTTGTGCAGATCGCCTGCGAGCCCGACGGTCGTGAAAGCCGCATTGAAAGCGACCGTCTGGGTGAAGATGCCCGCCAGCAGGAATTCGCGGTACTGGCCGCCACCGAGCGAAGCGCCGAAGATGTACGCGAAAAGGAACACGAACATCAGCGGCTGGATCGTCGCCGTCACCAGCAGCGTCGGCACCCGCAGGATGGTCAGCAGGTTCCGATAGGCGACGATCGCACTGTCCCGAATGATCCGCGCCCGCGGCTCATGCGTAATCCCGTGGGTTGCTTCTTCTTTCGCCGTGGACGGCGACTTCGGCGCTTCGTCGCGCTCCAGTGTCGGGGTAGTACTCACGCCGACACCTCACGAGTACTCGGCACGGCGGTTCGGTCACTCAAGACAGGATCTCCTCTTGTGCGTCATCGGTCTCCGGTGCGAGGCTCGCGGATGTGCGCGCCGCGGTGCCGGTGAGGGACAGGAATACATCGTCGAGACTCGGGCGGTGCACGGTCGCGTCCACGACGCACACGCCGGCGTCATCGAGGCGCCGCAGCGCCTCGACCATGGTGCGCGAGCCGTCACCGACCACCACCGATGCCAGGTCGGAGCCATCGTCGCAGCTCGGCTCGCCGATACCGACCTGGGCGAGCACGGTCAGCGCGGGCTGCACGTCCTGCCCGGCGGCCAACGTGATGGTGAGCCGGTCACCGCCGATGGAGGTCTTCAACTCGTCGGACGAGCCGCGGGCGATGACACGGCCGTGGTCGATGACGGTGATCCGATCGGCGAGCAGATCGGCCTCCTCCAGATACTGCGTGGTGAGCAGCACCGTGGTGCCGTCATCGACGAGATCGCCGATGACGCGCCACATGTCGATCCTGCCGCGCGGGTCGAGCCCGGTGGTCGGTTCATCGAGCACCACTACGTCGGGCCGGGCAACCAATGCCCCGGCCAGGTCGAGGCGCCGTGCCATGCCACCGGAGTAGGTGCCCGCCCTGCGATGCGCGGCATGGTCGAGCCCGAAGGCACCCAGCAGCTCGGCCGCACGAGATGTCGCCTGGCGCTGGGACATTCCGTACAGCCGGGCCACCATGCGCAGGTTTTCGTAGCCGGACAGGTTGGCGTCCACCGCCGCATACTGACCGGACAGGCCGATGCGCCGCCTGGCCGTCGCGGGATCACGCAGCACATCGATGCCCGCAACCCGCACCGTACCCGCATCCGGACGCAGCAGCGTGGTGACGATGCGGACCGTCGTCGTTTTGCCCGCACCATTGGGACCGAGCAGGCCCAGCACCGTTCCGGCCGGGATCTGTAGGTCTATCTCGTCGAGCACCCGTACCCGGCCGTAGCTCTTGACCAGGCCGAGTACTTCCACCGCCAAACTCACGATTGCACCTCATTTACGGTCGGGTCGCTCACCTGTGTGCCTCCTTCGCAGTGCTGCTGCCGAGGACCTGGGGGCTGCACATCGAGATGCCTGCGCAGCACCGGCCCGATCACGGCGAGCGAGTCCGGTGTCGTCATGGCCGAGTGTCGGCACGGCAGTTGGTGGTCATGGATTTGCCCCGTGACGAACGGCTCCCAGGCCGCCGCGCAGCGGGTGGGGTCGATTCGGTTGATCTCGTCATGGGCGGCGGTGAAGAACAGCAGGTCGCCGTCGAAGGTACGCGGCCGGAAGCAGTGCGCCTGCACTGTGCCGTTGGTGTAGCCGGCATAGAGCCGCTCCAGGTGTTCGACGGTGAGCGCCGCGAACGGGCCCGGCTGGGACCGCAGGAGCTCCGCGGCATCGCTCAGATTGATTGCCGGGTCGACCTCCACGCCGTCCGCGAGCAGGTCGGCGCCGAATTCGCCGATGATCTCGGCGACACCGGGGATGGCGTGTTCGAGCCACTCATCGGAGAGTTGATAGCTATCCATCATCGCCAGCAGCGCGACCTCGTCGCCCGTCTCCTGCAGTTGGACGGCCACCTCGTGCGCAATCAACCCGCCGAGCGACCAGCCGAGCAGGTGGTAGGGACCTGCCGGCTGGATCGCCTTGATGTGCGCCACGTAGTGGCCGGCGGCCTCCGCAATGGAGGCGAACCCGTCCTCCCCCGCGACATGCGGCGCCTGCAGCCCGTACAGCGGCCGGTCCGACGGCAGATGCGCGAGCAGACCCGAATAGCACCAGGCCAGCCCGATCGCGGGATGGATGCAGAACAACGGCGCCTGTGTGGAAGCCGTGCTCGGGCGGATCGGCAGTACCGGCCCCAGCGCTGCGGCGATGGCCGTGGCGGCGGTGCCGGGTCCGTCCAGCCTGGCCGCGATGGCGGCCGGGCTGGACTCGCCGAACATCAGCTGCACCGGGAGGTCGATCCCGGAAGCCCGCAGCTGCGCAACAACTTTGGTGGCGAGCAGCGAGTTGCCGCCGAGTTCGAAGAACCCGTCGTCGGCACCCACAGACTCGACACCGAGCACATCGGCGAAGGCCGTGCACAGCGCAACCTCGGTCGGCGTCGCCGGTACGCGGTAGCCGTCCGCTGCACGGAACACCGGCTCCGGCAACGCTTTTCGGTCCAGCTTGCCGACCGGGCTCAGCGGCACCTCGTCGATCAGCATGATCGACTGCGGCACCATGTAATTCGGCACCAGCTCAGCGACGTGCTCGATGAGCTCGGCAGCGGCGACGACGGTCCCCGCGCGCGGCTTCACATACGCCACCAGCGCGGTGACGCCCGCGGGCGTGTGATACCCGATGGTGGTGGCGAATTCGACAGCGGGGTGGCGGGCCAGCGCGGTGTCGATCTCGCCGAGCTCGATACGGAAGCCGCGGATCTTGACCTGATGGTCGGTGCGGCCGACGTACTCGATCTCGTGTGCCGACGCGGCCTGCCCGCTCCAGCGCACCAGGTCGCCGGTGCGGTACATCCGTTCGCCCGGTTTTCCGTACGGATTGGCGACGAAACGCTGAGCGGTAAGCCCCGGCCGATTCAGATAGCCACGAGCCAGCGCATTGCCCGCCAAGTGCAGCTCACCGGTCACGCCGATCGGCGCAGGGTGCAGGCGGGTGTCCAGGATTGTCGCGTTGACGCCGCGGATCGGGCCGCCGATGGTGATCGGTCCCCGGGGCACCATCGGTTGCGAGATCACCGTGACGATGGTGGTCTCGGTGGGCCCGTACACGTTGTACAGGTTGCGGCCCGGCGCCCAGCGGGTGACCAGGTCCGGCGGCAACGCCTCGCCGCCGACCAGCACATGCGCCAGCTCGGTGACTCCGGTCGGGTCGACCGTGCCGAGCGCAGAGGTAGTGATGAACGCGTGGGTGATGCGCTCCTCGATGAACACCTGTGCGAGATCGGTGCCGCCGACGACACCGGCGGGCGTGATCACCAGAGTGGCCGCGCCGCCGAGTGCGAGCAGCAGGTCGAGCATCGCGGCGTCGAAACTCGGCGTCGCGAAATGCAGTACCCGGCAACCGGGTTGGACGTCGAAGCGCTGCGCGGTCTCCGCGGCGAAGTTGGAGAGCCCGCCGTGGGTGACCACCACACCCTTCGGGGTACCGGTCGAACCGGATGTGTAGATCACGTACGCAGGATTGTCCATGCGCAGCGCGGACGTCCGCTCCCCCTCCGTGATCGGTGTATCCGAGGAGTCGAGCACCGTGGCGCGGAATTCCGGATCGTCGAGGACGATCCACTCCGCGCCCGCGGGCAACTGATCCCAGTACTCTGCGAGCGTGATGCCCAGCGCCGCACCGGAATCCGACAGCATGTGACTGATGCGCTGTTCGGGGTACAGCGGGTCGACTGGCACGAACGCGGCACCGGCCTTGGCCACCGCGAGTACCGTCGCCACCGATTCGATTGAGCGCGGAATCCCCAGCGCCACCAGGGTTTCCGGCCCGACGCCGCGGCCGATGAGCACCCGGGCCAGCCGGTTGGTCCACCGATCGAGGGCTTCGTAGGTCACCTCGGTGTCGTTCGCGCGCAGCGCGACCGCCTTCCGATCGACCTCTACCGCCTGTGCGAACAACTCCGGGAAGGTCACCGGCCGGTCGGGTTCGCTCCCGCGCACGGGAGCGAGCTCGGACCACTCGGCAGGATCGAGCAGTTCCAGATCGCCGATCGCGGTGGTCGGATTGGCGGCGATGGCGCCGAGCAGGCGCACCATCCGCTTACCGAGCCGGACCGCGGTCTCTTCGTCGAACAGATCGCTCGCGTAGTTCACCGACAGTGTGATGCCATCGGGTTCCCGCTGCGCGGTCTGCGATTCGACGAGGGTGAACTGCAGATCGAACTTCGCGATCCCGGCGTCCACATCGACGGCCTCGATCCGTAGCCCGGGCAGCTCGAGCACCCGCGCCGGATGGTTCTGCACCGAGAGCATCACCTGGAACATCGGGTGGTGTGCCTGCGAGCGGGCCGGGTTGAGCACCTCGACGAGTCGCTCGAACGGCAGGTCCGCATGCGCGAAGGCGTCCAGGTCGGTATCGCGGACATGGTGCAACAGGTCGGTGAACCTGTCATCCGGATCGATGCGGGTCCGCAACACCAACGTGTTGACGAACATGCCGACCATCCGATCCAGGGCCGGGTGGCCGCGCCCGGCGATCGGTGTGCCGACGGCAATGTCGTCGGCCGCGGTCATCCGGTGCAGCAGCACCGCGAGCGCGGCGTGCAGCACCATGAACATGCTGACGTTATTGCTGGTGGCGACCGTTTGCAGCTCCCGATGGGTGAGCCCATCGATCGCGCATTCCACGAGACCGCCGCGATAGGACGGCGTGGGCGGGCGCGGCCGATCGGCGGGCACGGCCAGCAGCTCCGGCAGCCCCTCGAGGGCGCTCCGCCAGTAATCCAGCTGACGACTCACCACCGAAGCAGGATCGGACTCGGTGCCGAGCGTGTCCTGTTGCCAGAGTGTGTAGTCCGCGTACTGGATCTCGGGTTCGGGCCATTCCGGGCTCTGCTCGTCACAGGCTGCCCGGTAGGCCATCGCCACATCGGCGGCCAGCGGTTCCAGCGACCATCCGTCCATGGCGATGTGGTGCACCACCAGCAGCAGGATGTTCTCGGTCGACGCGGCCGGCTGCACCGAGTTGTCGGCGCCTGCCGGATCGGCGGCGGGAGCCACCGTGATCAGTCCGGCCCGGATCGGCGCCGTCTCGGCCAGATCGAATCCCGGTGCGGCGAAACGCCGCACCGCATCGGACACGTCTTCGGGTCCCACGGTCGCGACGAACAGGGTGACCGCGGCCGCTGCTGGATCGAGGACGACCTGTGACGGTTCCCCATCGATCTCGGTGAATACGGTGCGCAGGGTCTCGTGCCGACGCTGGACCGCGTGCAGCGCGCGGACCAGTGCATCGACGTCGAGCTCGCCGCGCATCCGCAGCACAACCGGAATGTTGTAGGCGCCCGCGGTGTGGTCGGCTGCCGCGCCTTGTGCGCTGATCTGGTTGAAGCGGTTGAGGAACCACAGCCGACGCTGCGCCGCCGACAAGGGAATTCGTTCCGGGCGGTCGCGCCGGACCAGCTCCGGCCTGACCACCTCGCCTGCCGGACCGGAGTCGAGCAATGTGGCGAGCTCGGCGACCGTCGGCGACGCGAAGACGGTCCGCACCTCGAGCCTGATATTCGTCGCTGCGGCCAGGCGGGCCACGAGTTGGGTTGCCAACAGCGAGTTTCCGCCGATGTCGAAGAAGCTGTCGCCGGCGCCGACGGCGTCCACACCGACCAGTTCACTCATCACGCCCGCGACGAGACGCTCGGACTCGGTTTCCGGCGCGCGCTCGACGGTGTCGGCGACCAGCTGTGGTTCGGGCAGCGCGGCACTGTCCAGCTTGCCGGTCGGCGTCAGCGGAATCCGTTCCAGCACGGTGATGATCGCCGGAACCATATGCGCGGGCAGTTGTTCGGTGGCCTTGGCGCGGACCTTGTCGATGTCCACGCCCACCGCGTCGTCGGCTGCCTGCACGAACGAGACGATCCGATCCACGCCCGCGATATGCCGCACCTCCGTGTGTGCGAACCGCACGTACTCGCTTTCGGCGAGCGCCGCGGTGATTTCGCCGAGTTCGATGCGGAATCCGCGCACCTTCACCTGGTGGTCGCTGCGACCGAGGTACATCAGCTCGCCTGCACCCGTCCAGCGCACCACGTCGCCGGTGCGGTACATCCGCGAGCCCGCCTGGTCGCAGGGGTCGGCGACGAACCGGGACGCGGTGAGCGCGGGGCGTTCGAAATAGCCTCGCGTCATGCCGAATCCGCCGATGTAGAGGTCACCCGGCACGCCGACAGGCACTGGACGCAAGCGCTCATCGAGCACCAGCGCCCGCGCCCCGCGCACCGGCGTACCGATGGTGATCGGTTCGTCGACGGCCAGCGGCCTCGAGAACGTGACGACGACGGTAGTCTCGGTGGGACCGTAGACATTGAACAGCTGCCGTCCCGGTGCCCAGCGGGCCACCAGGTCCGAACCATAAGCCTCGCCACCGACCATCAGCCCGCGCAGGTTCGGCAGGGGCCACCGATCGTGATCGATGGTGGCCAGCGCGGCCGGGGTCATGAAGGTGTGGGTGACGCGCTCACGCTCCATCAGCGCGGCGAGTTCGTCGCCGCCGTAGGTGTCCGGCGGGCAGATCACCATCGTGGCACCAGATCCCACCGCGAGTAGCAGGTCCAAAAGGGCGGCATCGAAACTCGGTGAAGAGAAGTGCAGCGTGCGCGAATCCCGATCGACCTGCATGCGTTCGCGGATCTCGTCGGCGAGGTTCGACAGGCCGCTGTGCGTGACGGCGACGCCTTTGGGTTTGCCGGTGGAACCGGAGGTGTAAATGAGATAGGCGAGTTCACTGATACGCATCGTCCGCAGCCTGTCCACATCGTCCACCAGGCTGTCGTCGAGCTGGTCCAGCTCCGCAAGGAACTCTGGATCGTCCAGCAGCAGCCACTCCGTGATGGTCGCGGGGCCGGCCGACGACATGTCGTCCACGGCCGCGCTCGTCCGCAGAGAGTTGGCGTGTTCGGACATTGTCACGCCGACCGAGCAGCCGGAGTCGACCAGCATGTGCCGGATCCGGTCGGCCGGGTACTTCGGATCGATCGGAACGAACGCCGCGCCGGACTTGGCCACCGCGAGCATGGTGGCGACCGATTCGATGGAGCGGGTCAGCCCCAGCGCGACGCGATCCCCCGTGCCCAGGCCGCGCCCGATCAATGCGCGCGCCAAGCGATTCGAGCGCCGGTCGAGCTCGGCGTAGGTGAGGGAGGTGGCGCCGTAGCGCACCGCCGTACGGTGCCCGTGCACCTGCGCGGTCGCCGTGAAGTAAGCGGCCAGGGTGCACTGCGGGGTGGTCGAACCACCGTGAGCCGGTGCGAGCGTGCGCCGTTCGTTCTCGGTCCGCGCATCGATGTCGCGCACCAGCACTCGCGGGTCCGCCGTGACAGCGGCCAACACCCTGAGGAAGCGGTCGGCCAGGGTCTCGATAGTCGCCGCATCGAAAAGTTCGGTGGCGAAGACGAATTCGAACTCGCGGCCCGGCTCACCGGGCCCTCCGTCACGGCCGAAATGCGCGACTCGCAGCTCGAGGTCGAACTTGGCCAGCGCGATGTCCAGTTCCTCGGCGCGCAGCGCGAGGCCGGGCAATTCCAGGGTGGGGGCCGCCGCGTCCTGCACCGTCAACGCCACCTGGAACAGCGGGTGACGACTGGTGGCCCGCGCCTCGCGACCCAGTTCTTCGACGACGCGCTCGAACGGAATATCCGCGTGTGCCATGGCGGCCAGCTCGGTGTCCCGGTCCGCGCGCAGCAGCGCCGCAAACGAGGTGTCGGGGTTCACGTCGGAGCGCAGCACCAGGGTGTTGACGAACATGCCGACGAGCTCGTCGAGTTTGGTGTCGGTGCGGCCCGCGACCGGGGTACCGATCACCACGTCACGACCGCCGGTCACGCAGCGAAGCAGCACCGCGAGTGCGGAGCGCAGCACCATGAACAGGCTCACGCCCTGCTCACGGGCCAGCTCACCGAGTGCGTGCTGCACCGGCTCCGGCACCGTGAAACGCACCGTCCCGGCCCGCAACGTCGGGTCGGCGGGGCGCGGGCGGTCATAGGGCAAGGGCAGTTCGTCGGGCAGACCGGCCAGCGCGGTGCGCCAGTACTCCAATTGACTGCCCGCGATGCTCTGGTCGTCGGACTCCTCGCCGAGGCAGGCCCGCTGCCACAGCCCGAAGTCGGCGTACTGCACCGGCAGCGGCGCCCACGCGGGCGCGCCGCCCTCGTGTCGCGCCGCGTAGGCGGTAGCCAGGTCCTTGGTCAGCGGGTAGAGCGACCAGCCGTCCGCGGCGATGTGATGCACCACGATGCCGAGCAGATGACGCTCGGATCCGGTGCTCAGCAGCATGATTCGCAGCGGTATGTCCTTGGTCAGATCGAAACCGCGGCATGCAAGCGTGTGCAGCGCGAGGTCCGCGCCCGTCTCGTCGGTGACGGTCGGCGCGAGGGTCGGCACAACCCGCGCAGTCGGCAGCACGATCTGCTGAGCGCCGATGTTGTCCTGTGGGAACACCGTCCGAAGCACTTCGTGGCGATCCACTACGTCGGTGAGGGCCGCACGAAGCGCCGCGACATCCAGATCGCCGTCGATTCGAATGACGAATGCGATGTTGTAAGCGCTGGATTCGGGGGAGAATCGGTTGAGGAACCACAGTCGCTGCTGCGGCAGCGACAATGGAATGCGTCCCGGACGTGGGGTGTGCACAGCCAGCGCCATCCGTTGCGTCCGGGGCGCTTCCGTAATGCGCTCGGCGACGCCCGCGACCGTCGGCGCCTCGAAGATCTCCCGCACCGGCAGGTCGACACCGAATTCCGCGTGTAGCGCGGCGGCGAGCCTGGTGGCCAGCAGCGAGTTGCCGCCGACGTCGAAGAAGCTGTCCTCCACACCGGTCACCGGCCGCCCGAGAATAGCGGCGAACACCGCCGCGACGCGACACTCCAGCTCCGTGCTCGGCGCGCGGGAGGATCCCAGCGCGGCGAAGACCGGTTCCGGCAGCGCTTTTCGATCGAGCTTGCCCGCGGGACTGACCGGCATCTCGTCCAGCACGATGACCGAAGCAGGCACCATATATCCCGGCAGTCGCTGCCGCGCGGTCTCGCTGACGGCGGCGGCGTCGACCGCCGCATCGGCGGTCAGGTAGGCCGCCAGCCGGGGCTGACCCTGCTCGTCGATGTGCACAATGGTGATCGCCGAGCGCACCCCTGGATGCGCGCGCAGCACGTGATCGATCTCGCTGAGCTCGATGCGGAAGCCACGGATCTTGATCTGGTCGTCAGCGCGGCCGAGGAAGCGCAGGTGCCCGGTCCAATCGGCGACCACCAGGTCACCGGTCCGGTACATCCGTTCACCTCGCCTGCCGTGTGGATTGGCCGGGAAGCGTTGTGCGGTAAGGCTGTAGCGGCCATGGTAGCCGCGGGCCAGGCCGGGGCCCGAAAGATACAGCTCGCCGGGTGTCCCGGGCGGGACCGGATGCAGCCGCCCGTCCAGCACGAACAGGCGCATGCCACGGACAGGAAGACCGAGCGGCACGGGTGCGCCGACGACCATCGGCCTGCTCGCGGTCGCGGCGACAGTAGCTTCCGATGGTCCGTACATGTTGTGAATGCGGTGTTCGGCCGACCAGGTCTCGACCAGATCCGCTGCGCATGCCTCACCGCCGACGATGACCGCATCGAGGTCTGGTAGGCCCTCGGGCGGCACGGTCGCCAACGCCGCCGGGGTGATGAAGGCGTGGGTCACCCGCTCCTCGCGCAGCAGCGCGGCGAGTTCGGCGCCGCCGTAGATCCCTGCCGGCGCCACCACGATCGTCGCGCCCGCCGCGAAGCCGAGCAGCATCTCCAGGACCGACGCGTCGAAGCTCGGCGAGGAGAAGTGCAGTGTCCGTGCCGAATCCGTCACGCCGAACAGATACATCTGCTCGCTGGCCAGGGACGCGAGCCCGGCATGCGTGACGATGACTGCCTTCGGCTGTCCGGTGGAACCGGAGGTGTAGATGAAATATGCCGGATGGCTGGTGCGCATCGGGTGGTGACGATCCACGTCGGTGATCGGACCGGTGGAGTAGTCCGCGCATTCGGTCTCCAGTGCGTCGGAGCCGAGCACCAGCCAGTCGACGTAGGTCTTGTGGTGCTTACCGCGGGCGGCAGGCCAGGCCGGCATGGCGGGCAGGCAGTCCGGGATGGTCAGGCCGAGTATTGCGCCCGAATCGGAGATCATGTGCCCGATCCGCTCGACCGGGTAGCTCGGGTCGATCGGCACATAGGCGGCGCCGGTCTTGGCGACGGCCCAGACCGCGGCGATCGAGTCGAGGCTGCGCGGCAGTGCGATAGCGACCACGACCTCAGGGCCCGCACCGTGCTCGATCAGGGCTCGTGCCAGGCGATTGGACAGCTCGTCGAGCTCGCGATAGGTGGTGTCGACGCCAAGGTAGCGCACCGCGACCGCGTCGGGCAGGCGCTCGGCGATATCGGTGAGCAGTCGGGCCAGGCTGATCGTCGGCTCGGCGGGCGAACTGGCGATCGGCACCAGGTTCGCGGATTCGCGTCGGTCGAGAATCTCCAGATCGCCGATCGGCATGGTCGGCGCGGCCACCACCGCATTCAGCACGGCGACAAACCTGCGCGCAAAACTCTCGATCGTGCGCCTGTCGAAAACATCGGTGGCATAGCCGAATTCGACGGCCAGCGGCCCATCGCAGACGCTGTCGTGAATCTCGAGCTGCAGATCGAACTTGGCGACATCGGATTCGATCGGCAGCACCTCGACCCGCACGCCGGGCAAATCGATGCGCATCTCCGGCGCACGGTCATAGGACAGCATCACCTGGAACAACGGATGGCGCGCTGCCGAGCGCTCCGGGTTGACAACCTCGACAAGACGCTCGAACGGGACGTCGGCGTTGGCGAAGGCGTTCAGGTCGGTCTCGCGCGCCACATCCAGCATCCGGTCGAAGCCGGCGGCGGGATCCACATCGGTGCGCAGGACAAGGGTATTGACGAACATGCCGACCAAGTCGTCGAGCGCCGGGTCCGAACGTCCCGCGATCGGCGTGCCGATAGCGATATCCGTTGTCGCGCACAGCCTCGCGAGCAACGTCGCCAGCGCGGCATGCAGGACCATGAACATGCTCACGCCTCGCGCCGCCGCCAGTTCGGTCGCGGCACGGCGGGTCGCGGGGGAAATCGTGAACTCGACCCGATCACCGGCGGTCGACCGGCGCAGCGGGCGCGGGCGGTCCAGCGGCAGATCGAGCTGATCGGGCAGGCCCGTCAGTGCCGTGCGCCAGTAGATCAACTGTCGGCTCAGTGCGCTGGCCGGATCGGCTTCCTCGCCGAGCAGCTCCCGCTGCCACAGTGCGAAATCGGCGTACTGCACCGGCAGCGGGGTCCACTGCGGCGCGATGCCGATCGACCGGGCGGCGACGGCCGTCATCAGGTCTCGTGCCAGCGGCGCGATCGACCAGCCGTCACCGCAGATGTGGTGTAGCACAACGAGAAAAACATGCTGGTCGGACCCTGTGTGCCAGAGCGCGACCCGGATCGGCGCCTGACTACGCAGATCGAAACCGTACCCGGCGAATTCGGCGGCGAGCGCAGCCACGTCCGAACCGACCGCATCGATCGGATCGAGGGTGAGCGGGATTTCGGCGGCCGGATGCACTACCTGCCAGGGCCCCTCGGCCGAGTCGGGAAAAGTGGTGCGCAGGCTCTCGTGACGTTCGATCAGGTCGACGAGTCCGGCCCGCAGTGCGTTGTGGTCCAGCGGGCCGTCGATCCGGACCGCGAGCGGCATGTTGTAGGCGGCGGCGTGTTCGGCGAATCGGTTCAGGATCCACAGTCGTTGTTGGGCCAGCGAGAGCGGAATCCTTGCCGGGCGTCCGACTGGGACCAGTTTCGGGGAGAACGTGTCCGGGTTGTGAGTGGCGAATCGCTCGGCCAGTGCGGTGATGGTCGAAGCCTCGAACAGGTCTCGGATGGTGAGACCGGTACCCAGCGTGGCGTTGATTCGGGCCACCGCCCGCGCGGCGATCAGCGAGTTGCCACCGAGGTCGAAGAAGCTGTCCTCCACGCCGATATCGTCGGTCTGCAGAACCTCCGCGAAGATGTCCGCGAGCACCCGTTCCACCTCGGTGCGCGGCTCGGCGGCGGACCGGCCCGCCGGACGATGGGCGTGGGTCGGCGCAGGCAGGGCCTTGCGGTCGATCTTGCCGTTCGGGCTGAGCGGTAGTTCGTCGAGCGCCACGAGCACCGAAGGCACCATGTAGCCGGGCAGACTACGGCGCAGGACCGCGAGCAGCGCGCCGGTGTCCAGGCTCGCGGCGTCGATGTTCGCCGCCGCGGCAGGCACGACGTATCCGAGCAGTTCGTCACCGGTTCGTCCGGCCTGAGCCACGCACACTGCACGCGCGACCCGCTCGTCCTCGAGCAGAGCCGCCTCGATCTCGCCGAGTTCGATGCGCAGGCCGCGGATCTTGACCTGGAAGTCGCTGCGCCCCAGGTACTCGAGGACACCGCGGTCCGTCGCGTCGGCCTGCCAACGCGCGAGGTCACCGGTCCGGTACATCCGGGTGCCCGGCGTGAACGGATTGGCCACGAAACGATCCGCGGTCAGCCGCGGCTGACCGAGGTAACCGCGAGCGAGCTGAACTCCGGCAAGATACAGCTCCCCCGCCACCCCCGGCGGCACCGGTTGCAATCGCGAATCCAGCACATAGGTTTGGGTGTTCCACACCGGTGATCCGATCGGCACACTCGGCGGGTCGACGGGGCAGGGCCAGTAGGTGACATCGACCGCGGCCTCGGTGGGTCCGTACAGGTTGTGCAGCTGCGTTCCGTGCAGCGCCGCGTAGAAATCACGGACTGTGGCCGCGGGCAACGCCTCACCGCTGCAGAAGACCCGACGCAACCCGGTGCAGCCGCGCACATCGGTATCGGTGACGAACAACGACAGCATAGACGGCACGAAATGTGCTGTGGTGATACCTTTTTCGGCGATGGTGTGGGCCAGATAGCTGGGATCCCGATGCCCATCCGGTGCCGCGATCACCAGTCGGGCGCCGATCTGCAAGGGCCAGAAGAACTCCCACACCGACACATCGAAAGTGGCCGGAGTCTTCTGGAGTACCGCATCGGTAGCGTCGAGCGGATATTCGTGCTGCATCCAGCGCAGCCGGTTGACGATCGCGGCGTGAGTCACGCCGACGCCCTTGGGCTTTCCGGTCGAGCCCGAGGTGAAGATGACGTACGCCAGGTGATCGGCGCGCAACGGTGCGCGCCGGTCGATGTCATTGATCGGGCGCGCATCGAATGCGAACAGCTCGACGGTATCGATGGCCAGCTGCGCGGTGCCCGTGGGCAGGGTGAGCTCGTCACGTGCGGCGGTCAACACGCATACCGGTTCGGCCTGGTGCAGGATCTCCTCGATCCGCTCGGCCGGGTGGTCGGGGTCCAGCGGCAGGTAGGCCGCACCGGTCTTGACGATCGCATACATACCGACGAGGAGTTCCGTGCTGCGCTGCAGGCACAGTGCAACCACGGATTCGGGGCCCGCGCCACGCGCGATGAGCAACCGGGCCAGCCGGTTGGCGCGCTCGTCGAGCTCGCGGTAGGTCAGTGTCTCGTCGCCGAATTCGAGTGCCGTCGCCTCCGGGCAGATCACGGCACGATCGGCGAACAGGCCGGCGAGGGTGCCTTGTCGGGCCGACGTCTCGGTGGCGTTCCACCCGGTCAGCACGCGTTCGCGTTCGGCATCGGTGATCGCCGTCAGCGACAACGCCGGGGTGCTGGGTTCGGCCGCGAGGAACCTGGTCAAGAAATCGAGGAAGCGGCTGTGGTGCGTTGCTACTTCGGCATCACCGTAGAGCCGTGAGTTGGCCTCGAAATCGACATGGATGCGGTTGCCATCGCCGTTGTACAGGTTGATCGATAGATCCTCGACCGGGCCGGTCGCCAGCACGTGCAGCGTGCCGAGCAGGCTGCCGAACTTCAGCTCGGTATGGAACAGCATGATGTTGACCATCGGTCCGAAGAATCCGCGGGCGTCGCGGGAGTAGCCGCAGTCTCGGCGGATGTCGTCATGCTGATAGCGCTGATGACGCAACGCTCCGGTGATCTGCAGTTCGGCGGCACGGACCGCATCGCGCACGGTGGTCTCGGGACCGAACTGCAACCGGATCGGCACCACATTCGACACCACACCGGCCGAACGGCGCAGCGCAACGGTGGTGCGCGCCGAGACAGGCAGGCTCAGTACCACGTCGGGATTGCCGGTCACCGACCGCACATAGCTGGCCAGCGCCGCGACGAACAGGGTCGAGTTGTGTGTTTCGCACGCGGCCGTCGCCGCATCCATCGCCGCCGAGGTCGCGTCGTCGAGGACGGCCGTGGCGCGTCGCCTGCCCGCTTCGAGCCCCGCGGTGGTGTCGTTCACGTTCGACAGCGTCATCGGCTCGCCCGCACCCGCCAACTGCTCGTGCCAGTATTCGCGGTCGGTGCGGAACCGGCTCGAATCGCGGTAGGTGGACGCGTCGGCGTAGATCGTGGCCAGTGGCGTCGCCCGCGAGACCACCGGTTCGGTGTGGCCCTCGATGGCGGTGTAGATCTCGGCGGTGCGGGTCAGCGCATTCATCGCACCGTAGCCGTCGATAACAATGTGATGGGCACGTGCGTACCAGATGTAGTCCGAATCGCCGGTCCGCAGCACCACATTGGCCGTGAGGGGATCGTGTTCCAGATCGATCGGCGAGCTGGCATGCTCGTTCATCCAGCGCAGCGCGGCGGCGTGCGGATCGGCCTCCTCGCGCAGATCGATCCTGGCCCAGCCCGGGCGCCGTTCCGGATCGATCACCTGGTGCGGGACACCGTCGATCTCGACCAGGCGCACATGGCCGACCTCGGTTTCGGCGCCGAAACGTTCGATCGAATAGAGCAGCATGCCGATGTCGAGATCGCCGTGAATCTCGACATACTGAGCGATCGTGAGCGGCACATCGGGGCGGATCCGCTGCGCATACCACAGGGCCGTCTGCGCGGGCGAGAGTGCAAAGGGCTGGGCCGAGAATTCACCGGAAGAACATTGGGCTACACGGTCCGTGGCCAATGAACTCATCAATCACTCCATTTCTGCCGCTGTTGACGCACTCCCCGAGCACCGCCACAGCAGACGCGCACGCGCCAGCCGTAGGACGTGATCCACGCCCTATGATTCGGAGCATCACATCGGCCGGATGGCCGACGTTTTGGATTTGTTTCACATCCAACGCCGTTGGCGGCAAGTCACTTTCGTCAGCTACGTCTCCGCAAACTGGCAATTTCGGCGAAAATAGGCCCTAGACGGCGGGGTATGGCGACAAGCAGGGCAGTAAATCTCAGCTCCAGCTACAGTCTGGCGAATGGCGCACAGGACCGCGGGGCGGGCGTCCGCCAGTCACACCTGCCCCAAAAAATACCGAATGTTCGGTTATTGGACGTGGCATCGCTGCGTGGAGAAGATCAACCGCCGCATGGAACCATCGGCGGCAGCGTGGATCGAACGTGCGCCAGGATCAACCGACCGGCTCATCGAGGAAAGCATCCGCACCGGTCGCTGTGCTACCGCGGGCATTGCGCCGCCGGGTAACCGTGAACACCACAGCGGCAGTGGTCAGGATAACCGAGAGCAGTTCCGGCGCGGGTCCGATTCGGGTCGCAAATGTCATCGAGCTGCGCAGCGGTAGCTCGGCTACCAGCGCGGCGGGCACAAACTTGGCGGTCTCCTGCTGTACCGCACCGTCCGCCCCGATGATCGCGCTGACACCGGAGGTCGCGGCGACGACGAGCGCGCGGCCGTGCTCGACCGCGCGCACGCGCGACATGGCCAGCTGCTGGTAGGTCATCTCGCTGTCGCCGAAGGTCGCATTGTTGGTCGGCACGGTCAGCAGTTGGGCGCCCGCCCGCATCGAATCACGGAAGGCCCGATCGAAGGCGACCTCATAGCAGGTGGCAACACCGATCTCGACGCCGTCGGCGCGCACCACACCGTCGCCGTGACCGGGCACGAAATATCCGGCACGATCGGCATATTCGGAGAACAGTCGGAAGAAGCTGCGCATCGGCAGGTATTCGCCGAACGGCTGGATGATCTTCTTGTCGTGCCGCTCCCCCGGACCCGCCGCACCGTTCCACACGATCACCGAATTGGTCGTCGTGCGGTCGGCGTTCACCAGCACCGCGCCGACCAGAATGGGCGCACCGATCTGCTGCGAAGCCTCGGTGATCAGCGCGCCCGCGTCGGCGTTGCGCAATGGGTCGATGTCCGACGAGTTCTCCGGCCAGATCACGATGTCCGGCTTGCGAACCTGCCCCGCCGCGACTGCCCGAGCCAATTCCTCGGTGCGCCGGACATGGTTGTCCAGCACGGCGCGCCGCTGCGCGTTGAAGTCCAACCCGAGCCGCGGCACGCTGCCCTGGATCGCGGCGACCGTGATCATCCGGTCGCCATCCTCCGGGTCGGGCAGCGCGGACCGGAGGATCGCTCCGGCGCAAGGCATGATAGCCAGAGTCACTGCCGCAGTAATAATCCCGAGGCGAGTGGGCCGGCTACGGGTTGCTTCGGCGTCCGCACGCGCTGCCACCCGCAGCTGGAGAACAAGTGCCGCCGCCGCAGCACCGGTCAACGCCACCGCGAAGCCGATCAACGGAGCGCCGCCGAGCATCGCCAACGGCAGATACCATCCGTCGGCCTGACCGAATGCCACACGGCCCCACGGAAACCCACCGAAGGGAAAGCTGGATCGGACCCATTCCGTCGTCGTCCAGGCCAGCGCGACCCACAGCGGCCAGGCAGGCAACGTGCACAACAGGCGCACCAGCAGTCCGAAAAGTCCGATATACACCGCACACACCGTCGAAAGCGTCAGCCACGGCACCGGGCCGACGTAGATCCCCGTCCACGGCAGCAGTGGAATGAAAAACCCGAGGCCGGCGAGGAATCCGTAGCCGAATCCGCCGCGCAGCCTGCCACTGCCGCGCACCGTCAGCGTGAGCACCGCGATGCCGAGCGGCGCGAGGAACCACCACGGGCGCGGCGGGAAGCTGCCGAACAACAACACACCCGCGAGCACCGCCGACACCGACCGCCACCACACCGGATGCCGTTCGATGAGGGTCGTGAGCTGCCGCCATAGGGCAGCGCCCCACTCACGGTTCACCGGTGGCCGCCTTCCGCCACCACACCCATCGGCCCGTCTCCCACCGGGTCCCCACTGGTCATCGACCATAAATCCGATCGCGTCGACCCGCGGCCTGCTGGGTTCGTCACGGTCGCGCGCTCCACGATGCAGGCCGCGCGGTGGCATCGAGATCCGATGTCATTGCGATACCGCCGGTTTCACGCTTCATGAATCGTTACTCCGCGGTGCACGGTGCGCAAACAGGTCGGCAGTGGCGCATCGAGGTCCAGCGGGGGCAGTCCGGGAACGCGGGAACGCGGGTCGGTGGACCAGCGCTGGACCGTGTCCGCGGCTGCGGCGACGACGAGTTCGTCGGCGTCCCACACCGCGTAGGATGCGGGAGCGCCGGGGATCAGCGTGCCCGCGATGCCGTCGCGAACTCCGCCCGCTCGCCACGCTCCCCTGGTTGCTGCGGCGAAGGCGGCGCGCGGCGAGAGACCGTGGCCGGAAGTACGGTGCTGGACGGCGGCGCGGACGGCCGACCAGGGTTCAAGAGCAGTGACCGGTGCGTCCGATCCGATCGCGAGCGCGATACCGGCAGCGGCCATCGCGGCGAAGGGATTCAAAGTGGCGGCGCGTTCACCACCGAGTCGGGCGGCGTACATTCCGTCCTGCCCGCCCCAGGTCGCGTCGAAAGCGGGTTGCACGCTGGCGATTACACCCCAGGCGGCGAGTTTGCGGATCTGCTCGGCATCGATCATTTCCGCATGTTCGACGCGGTGCGCGCGCGCGGCGACGGCCGGTCCGCCCAGAGCTGTCACCACCCGCTCGAATCCGGCGACCACCGCGTCCATCGCGGCGTCGCCGATAACATGGAAGCCCGCCTGGACGCCTGCCTCGGTGCACGCCTGCACGTGTGCGGCGATCGCGTCGGTGTCGATGTAGCCGATGCCGGAGCCGCTGGAGTCGGCATACGGCTCGCGCAGCCAGGCGGTGTGCGAACCGAGCGAGCCGTCGACGAACAGATCGCCGCCCAGTGCATGCACACCGAGTTCACCGGCCAGGGCCCGCGCCTCGTCCGCGGTGCGCACCAGCTCACCCCAGTACGCGCGAACCTCGACACCGTGCTTGAACTCGAGCAGTTCGCGCACGTCGGCGCGGCCCGCGATCTCCGGTCCAGCGCACTCGTGCACGGCGACGATGCCACGGGCGGCCGCGGCATCCAGAGCCGCCCGGCGGGCCCGATCACGGTGGGCCCGATCCAATCCCGCGAGCACGGTCGTGCGCACCAGGTGATGCGCGGTGACGCGCAAGGGTTCACCCCTGGTGAATCCGGTCGCGCCGGTTATCTGGGGCACGGCGTTCAACAGCGCGGTGGACACCACTGCCGAATGCGCGTCGACCCGTGACAGGTAGACCTGACGGCCGATCCCCGCCGCAGCGTCGATCTCCTCGATAGTCGGCGGCCTGCCTTCAGCCCAGCGCGTCTCGTCCCAGCCGTCACCGAGGATCGCCCCTTCGGGATGTGCGGTCGCGTATTCGCGCAGCAGTTCCAGGCAGTGGGCGAGCGAACGCGCGAGCGACAGGTCCAACCCCGTCAGCTTCAAGCCGAGCGCCGTCACATGCACGTGCGGATCGACGAACGCCGGTGCCACGAACGCACCGCCGAGGTCGATGATCTCCGCATCGGGATGCAGCGCCCGGCCCGGTTGCTCAGCGCCGAGCCACACCACGGTCCCGTCGGTCACCGCCATCGCCGTCGCGTCAGGTGAACTTGAACTGTAGAAGCGACCGCCGATCAGCAACTGGGTACTCACGGGAGACCAGTCTGCCGTATGTGGCTCGTCAGCCTTTCAGCGCCGCTTGCGGTGACTCGTCGGGCGGCAACGCCAACAGCGCCATGACTTCGGCATACGCGGGCGGCGACGCACCGTGCCCACTGCCCGAAGCGCGGCAACCCGCCTCCACAGCAATGAGCTCCAGCCGCAGCGCCGCGGCCGTGAATCCGGAAATAGATTGTCCCGCAGCCGCCGCCGCCTGCCTGACGGCTGCGGCCAGCTCCTGGCTCACCGTCACGGTGAGCTGCTCGGTGGCCATCTGGGCACGATAGCCCTTCGGACCGCCGTGGGGAAGTAGGCGGGTGCCCAGCGGTCGAAAGCGCTACGAGCCGACCCGGTCGCGAATCGCGGCCTGCTCCGCCAGTTCGAGTTCGATGAAGGCGCCGATCATTGCCCGCCATACCGATTCGGCGACCGCGGGCGCCAACCCCGCCGCGGCGGCGCGCTCCCGCGCCAAGGCGACTACCGCCTCTACCCGGGCGGGCGCTCGCACCGCGTGCTCATCGGTCTTGTGTGTGGCGGCCATGCGCACCAGTTCCTGGCGGTCGGCCAAGAGCCGGACAAGGTCCGCGTCGAGCGCATCGATGCGGGAGCGGATATGTGCGAGTGACATCGGATCGGACATTGTGCTAGACCCTAGGGCACGGCACGCACTTCGACAGTCCGACCCCGACAGCTCAGTCACCGATCGCGCGCCGAGTCGACGACCGTCCGTCGTCATACCACTCGGAGACGACGACGCCATCGACGACATTGTCACCGTCGATGACCACGCCGCGGTAAGGCATCGCGGCGGCCAGGCGGCTGAGGCGCCGAGCGCCGAGGGCGGTCACGAACGGCCGAATAACGAAGCGGGTCGGCGGCAGGAGGAGGAGCAGGCCGACCACCGAGGTGACCAGGCCGGGGATGGAGATCAGGAAGGTGCCTGCGGCAACGAGTACGCCGTTGGTGACAGCGGCGCCGGGGGCGGCCTCCCCGCGGCCCGCGCGACCGAGCTGCTCGAACACGCGCCTGCCCTGGGAGCGGATCAGCAGCACGCCCGCAGCCGATACCCCGATCAGCACCAGGATGGCGGGAAAGGTGCCGATCAGCTGGCTGAGACCGAAGAGCGCGGCGAACTCGACGACCAGATAAAGCACGAACAATACGGCAGGCATGGCGCCCCTTTCGGACGATCTACTTCATTCCAACGCACCATGGACCCGCTTTTCTCCCGAACGAGCCTGATATCTCGCTGAGACCTCACGCTTACCCGCCCGGCCGCACCAAGCCGGTCTCGTACGCCAGCACGACCGCTTGGACTCGATCGCGCAGACCGAGTTTGGTCAGCACCCGGCCCACATGCGTCTTGACGGTCGCCTCCGAAAGGTACAACTGCTCGGCGATCTCCGCATTGGAGCGACCGGCGGCGATCTGCTCGAGCACCTCACGCTCCCTCGCGGTCAGCACGTCGAGGACACCGGGGTCACGCATCCCACCCGGGTCGTCGGCAATAAGCCGATCCAGCAGCCGCTTGGTCACTTTGGGCGACACCACCGCGTCCCCCGCCGCCACGCTCCGAATGGCAGAGATCAGATCCTCGGGTGGGGTGTCCTTCAGCAGGAAGCCGCTCGCCCCCGCCCGCAGCGCCCCCAAAGCATGCTCGTCGAGATCGAACGTCGTCATCACCAGCACTCGGCAGCCGTCGCCGGCGTCGACGATCCGCCCGGTCGCGGTGACACCGTCGACGACGGGCATCCGCACGTCCATCAACACCACATCCGGCCGCAGCTCCTTGGCTCGTGACACCGCCATGGCGCCGTTCTCGGCCTCTCCGATCACCTCGATGTCGGGATGCGCACCCAGCACCATCTTCAACCCCATGCGCATGAGTTCCTGGTCATCGACAACGAGAACAGTGATCGGCACCTGCCCAATCTATCGTCCCTGCGGGTCCACCCCGCCGGTCCAGCCTCGCCCACCTTCCGATCCTGTGCCGCCCTGTTTCCTTCCCGGACCGGCAGTCTCGGCTGCCCCATCACGAAAGCCGTTGCACTACTGGATGATTCCGGCTCAGCCTCAGGTCTCGTCGGAGATGTCGAGCGGAATAGTCGCGCACACGCGCCAGGCGCCGTCGGTAGCGCGGCCCGTTTCGAGGGTGCCGCTGAGGACGGCAATGCGCTCACGCATTCCGGCCAGCCCCATACCGCCGCCCTTGATCGCGTTGCCGTTCGGGTCCTGGACCGGGATACCGCCGGAGTCGGTGACCTCGATCAGGACGTCGGTCTCCCGCCGCAGCACCCGGACCCAGGCTTTCGGGTGCGGGCCCGCGTGGCGCAGGGTGTTGGTCAGTGATTCCTGGACGATGCGGTGCACACCGAGGCTGACCTCGGGCGGGATGGTGTCGAGTTCCCCGGTCAGCTCTAGTTCGACGGCGAGGCCGGTGCCGCGCATCATCTCGACGAGCTTGGCGATGCCAGCGGTCCCGTGCTGCGGCACCTGCTCGAGCGCTGGTTCGATACGCAGCAGCGCGACGGTGCGGCGCAGTTCGCGCAGTGCCTCGCGGCCGGTGCCTGCGATGGTGGTGAGGGCTTGCTCGGCGGCGTCGGGGTCGCGACGCAGTGCATACCTCGCGCCGTCGGCCTGCACGATGATCACGCTCACCGCGTGCGCGACGACGTCGTGGAGTTCACGCGCGATACGGGTGCGTTCGAAGGACACCGCGTCGTGCGCACGCCGTTCCCGGTCGTAGTCGGCGACCGCGAGTCGTGCCGCGACCTCGGTGTCATAGGCGTGCCGTGCACCGATGAATTCCGCGAGCGTCCAGCACAGCAGGAAGAACATCGCGGTGAAGATAGCGTCGCTGCCCGCGGGCTTGTGTAACAGCAGGAAGGAAAAACTGCTGTCCACCGCGAGTCCAGCCGCGAACCACAGACCCTCGCGGCGGCCGACATAGGCGACCAGTGTGTAGAGCATGATGCCGAGCCCGAACAGTGCGATGTGATCGGCCTTGTCCTCGGCCAAATATCCGACCACCGTGGAGGTGATCGACAGAGCCAGCATCGCCGCCGCCATCGCACGCGGATACAGCCGACGGAAGGCCACCGGACCGGGCAGTAGCACCCCGATGCCGAGGTAGGCGAGCTTGTGATCGGAATTGGCCACGCCGAGCACCTCGAGCAGCAACAACGCCATGGCCAGGCCCGAATCCGCGACAAGGGGCCTACCGCGAAGCCACAGACTGAATCGGCGCACAAATATCAGCCTATGTCGAGGTCGGACACACTCGGTGGGCCGATCGGGAGATCCCGCGTGTCGGCCGGCCCGCGATCAGCTCGGCGCGCCGGATCGACCTTCCGCGCATGTCGGCCCGACCCACACAGACCAGCGCTCCCGCCGATCTCATCGATGCGGCCGACCCCGGCTCGGGCATCCCCGGCGATCCCAGCTCCCGCATGGCGAACGCTCGGGAGATCCGCGCGAAGCGGCAGGTCGACCGCCGCAGCACATGGGTGCCGACGATCCGACCCCCGCCCGTCTGGTTTCCTGACCGCGTGGATTTTGCAGACTGGGCGGCCTTACTGGTTGCCGCTACGGCCGCGGGTTGGGTCGACGCGGTGGTCGGTGGCGGCGGATTGATCATCTTGCCGACCCTGTTCCTGGTATCGCCTGGGATCACGCCGCAAACCGCGCTCGGCACAAACAAATTCGCGGCCGTCGCGGGCACAGGAGCCTCGGTAGCGACCTTCGCGCGGAAGGTTCCGATGCGCTGGCGGGTACTGCTGCCGGCCGCGGGCATCGCCGCGGTGGCCGCCGCGGCCGGCGCTGCCGCGGTCTCCCTCATCGACCGCGACCTGTTCATTCCGATCGTGATGGTGGTGCTGGTCGGGGTCGCGGTCTTCGTCACCCTGCGCCCAGCGATCGGTGTCACGATCGCGACGCATCCGCCGACGCGGCGCAAATTCATCTTGGTGGTCGCGCTGGCCGCCGGGCTCGTCGGTTTCTACGACGGCCTGCTCGGACCGGGCACCGGCACGTTTCTGATCATCACCTTCGCGACGCTGCTCGGCACCGAGTTCGTGCGCGCTGCGGCGATGGCGAAGGTGATCAACTGCGGGTCGAACGTCGGCGCGCTGATTTTCTTCGGCGTGACCGGTCACATCATGTTCGGGCTCGGCGCGGCCATGGCCGTGTGCAATGTGGCGGGCGCGATCACCGGCTCACGCATGGCTTTACGCAAGGGCGCGGAGTTCGTGCGGATCGTGCTGCTCGTGGTGGTGATCGTGATGGTGGTTCGGTTGGGCTGGCAGCAATTCGGCTGACGAGGCAAGCGCAGTGTTCAGCCGACCGGATGGGCGTGCATGGTGGAGTTCGAGGCGAGCCAGGGTTGCAGCACCCGCGAGGTCGTTTCGTGGATGTGCTGGTGCAGTCGCTCGCCGTCCTCCGCACCGGCGTGCGGACTCTGGAACAGCACGGTGAGCGCACCGGAGACAGCCCCGACGACCGCACCGACCAGCGCCGCGGCGCCGACCTCGTCCAGTTCCGAGGGAAACGCGTGGTGCAGTTGCCTGGCGATCTCCCGCTGGGCGACCAACTGTGCGTGCGCCGCACGCCCGCTCACCGCGGGCACGATCCGCGAGACCTGTGCGCGCAATGCGGCGATCCGCGCGCTCAGATCGTCGACGAGATGTTCGCCGGGATTGTCGCCCGCCGCGCGCAGCGCACGCAGCAGCACCTCCACCGGACGTTCGCCGGGGCGACGGCTGGCGATCGCGGCCACCGCCGCGCGCACGCGTTCGTCCTGCTCTGGGAACAGCAGTTCTTCTTTGCTCGCGAAGTAATTGAAGAACGTGCGGGTGCCGACCTCCGCCACGGCGGCGATGTCGGCCACCGTCGTTTCCTCGTAGCCTCTACTCTCGAATAGTTCGACGGCTGCCTCGAGGAGGGCGCGGCGGGTACGGTCTCGTTTGCGATCGCGGAGGGCGGATGGCGGCACGCGGGCACAGTACGGCATTTGGCGACTTGGGTACGGTAGGCGACGGTTTCGCGCGTGCCGTTACCCATTTGCGATGGTCGAAGTCCCATCCACCCCGATTTGCGACGACCGGCGCGGCGTCCTGCAGCCTGCACTTCCGATAGCAACGAACCTCTGATCTGGTGCGTCGCGGTTCGCCAGGGCTCGGCCGAACATTCACCCATTCAAGCGTTTTGGGCTGTCGCGATACGGGGCACCGCGCAAGCATCGTGTGCCGCTTTGCGGTTCATGCAACATTGCGCCGTAGGCATACTCGCGCGGCGTGTATTTGCGGTGCTGCGCCACTGTAGCGAGGGGAGCGACTAAGTTGGTCCGGGTGAGCATCGCGACTTCCAAGGATGTGGACGCCGAGTTCCTTTCGCTGCCGCTGACCGCGCTCGCCGATGCCGCGTTGTCCGCGGCGAAGGCGGCGGGGGCAGAGCACGCGGATCTGCGAGTACACCGGCTGGTCACCCAGTCGATCCGCTTGCGAGACGGCCGAGTGGAGGCAATCACCAATGCGACCGATCTCGGTTTCGCGGTCCGCGTGGTGGTCGACGGCACGTGGGGCTTCGCCTCGCACGCCGCGCTCACCCCACAGGCCGCGACCGAGGTGGCCCGCCGCGCGGTGACGGTGGCAACGACGTTGCGTGCGCTGAACCGTGAGCGCGTCGAGCTTGCCGCGGAGCCCCGCTACGACAATGTGCGATGGGTGTCGTCGTATGACATCGACCCCTTCGCGGTGTCGACCACGGACAAGGTCGCGCTGCTGCAGGACTATTCGGGCCGACTGTCTGCCGCCGACGGCGTCGACCACGTCACCTCCTCGGTGCTGCAGGTCAAGGAACAGACCTTCTACGCCGACACCGCGGGCTCGACCATCACCCAGCAGCGGGTACGGCTGTATCCGCAATTCGAGGCGATCACCGTCGATTCCGCGGCGGGCGTCTTCGAAACCATGCGTACCCTCGCGCCCCCCGCGGGACGCGGCTGGGAGTACCTCACCGGCACGGACAGCACGTGGGACTGGGGCGGCGAGCTCGCACAGATCCCCGGGTGGCTGACCGAGAAGGTAAAAGCCCCGACCGTGCAGGCAGGCCCCACCGATCTGGTCATCGACCCGACCAACCTGTGGCTGACCATCCACGAGTCCATCGGCCACGCCACCGAATACGACCGCGCCATCGGCTACGAATCCGCCTACGCCGGTACCTCGTTCGCGACGCCGGACAAGCTCGGCACCCTGCCGTACGGCACCCCGATCATGCACGTCACCGGCGACCGCACCCAGGAGCACGGTCTCGCCACCGTCGGTTACGACGACGAAGGCGTTGCCGGGCAGCGCTGGGATCTGGTGCGTGACGGCGTCCTCGTCGGCTACCAACTCGACCGCGTGTTCGCTCCGCGTCTCGGGCTGGACCGCTCGAACGGCTGCTCCTACGCCGACTCGCCGCACCATGTCCCGATCCAGCGCATGGCCAACGTCTCGCTACAACCCGATCCCACCCACGACACCACGACCGAAGAACTCATTTCGCGCGTCGAGAACGGCATCTACATCGTCGGCGACAAGTCGTGGTCGATCGACATGCAGCGCTACAACTTCCAGTTCACCGGCCAGCGGTTCTTCCGTATCCGGGACGGCAAGCTCGACGGCCAGCTCCGCGACGTCGCCTACCAGGCGACGACCACCGACTTCTGGGGCTCGATGGAGGCGGTAGGCGGACCGTCCACCTGGCGGCTCGGCGGTGCGTTCAACTGCGGCAAGGCCCAGCCGGGTCAGGTCGCCGCGGTCAGTCACGGCTGCCCATCGATTCTGGTGCGCGGCATCAACATTCTCAACACCCGGACGGAGGCGGGCCAGTGAACGCGATCGGTACCGGCCTGATGCCCGCGGGCGCGGTCGTCGAGCAGGCGCTCGCCCTCTCGCGCGCGGACGAGGCAATAGTGATCGTCACCGACGCCAACGAGGCTTCACTGCGGTGGGCAGGCAATTCGATGACCACCAACGGCTCCTCGATTTCCCGCGACTGGGCGGTGATCTCGGTCTTCCGCGACGGACCGAACTCCGCGCGGGTCGGCAGCATCAGCTCGACCAGTGTCGACCCGAAGGACATCGAGGCCATGGTGCGTGCCAGCGAGGCGGCCGCCCGCACCGCCGAACCCGCCAAAGACGCGATGCCGTTGCTCACCCCTGACATCGACAACGCAGCCGACTGGGCGGCGGCGCCGGGCAGCACCGGCATCGAGGTTTTCACCGACCTCGCCCGCGACCTGTCCAAGGGTTTCGACGGTGCCGATCGCCTCTACGGTTTCGCCCACCACCAGATCCACACCACCTGGCTCGGCACCTCGACCGGTATCCGACGCCGGTTCGTGCAGCCCACCGGTTCGGTGGAGATCAATGGAAAACGCGGCGATGGGGCCGATCTGGCCAGCGCCTGGGTCGGTGTCGGCACCGCTGACTTCACCGATGTCGACATTCCGCGCCTGCTCACCGAGCTCGCACGTCGCCTCGATTGGTCCAAGCGGCGCGTCGAGCTGCCCGCGGGCCGCTACGAAACCCTGCTGCCGCCCTCGGCAGTCGCCGACCTGATGATCTACATGGCCTGGGAGATGGAGGGCCGCGGCGCGCAAGAGGGTCACACCGCCTTTGCCCGCGCGGGCGGTACCCGAATCGGTGAGCGGCTCACCGACATTCCGCTGACCCTGTACTCCGACCCGCGGGCCGGTGGTCTCGAATACCGTCCGTTCGTCGCGACATCCGCTTCCTCGGAGGCGCTCTCGGTCTTCGACAACGGCATGCCCGCACAGCGGGTCGACTGGTTGCGCGACGGCGTCATCGAATCTCTCGTCTATCCGCGCGCCACCGCCGCCGAATTCGATGCGCCCACCACGCTGCCCGCCGAGAACTTGCTGCTCACCGGCGGCTCCGACGCCGATCTCGACGATATGATTGCCCGCACCCAACGCGGCCTGCTGCTCACCACGCTCTGGTACATCCGCGAGGTCGACCCGGCCACACTGCTGCTGACCGGACTCACTCGTGACGGCGTCTACCTCGTCGAGAACGGGGAAGTCACCGCCGCTGTCAATAACTTCCGCTTCAACGAGAGCCCCATCGATCTACTGCGCCGCGTCAGTGAAGCGGGTGCGACCGAGACCACGCTCCCCCGCGAATGGAAGGACTGGTTCACCCGGACGGCCATGCCGCCGTTGCGAATTCCCGACTTCCACATGTCTTCGGTCAGTCAGGCGACCTGACCGACGTGGGCAATGGTCGGCGGCCGATCATCCGACCGTGCCCAGGGACGGTCAGGCGACGGGTGTGATTTCGATGCCGATGGTGGCCGCTTTGCCACGGCGCAGGGTGCTTCCGAGAATGACCAGCGGGCCGAGCAGCCAGTACTTCTTCTTGAGTAGCTTGCGGACCCGCTCGGTGCCCTCCGCATCGAGCACCCGCCCGGTGCCCTCGATCACCTCGCCGTGCGGCTTGCCCGAGGCGCTGCACGGCTGCACCGTGACGGCCGCGTTGCGACGCAGTCGTTTCACCTTCCAACTGTCGGTCACCGTCCACACATACAGCTTGCCTGCGTCGGCCGCCGCCCACACGGCGGTGCCGACGGGTGTGCCGTCCTTCCGGAACGTTGTCAGCAGAACATAATCCGCCTTGCCGACGGCCCCGAGCGTGTTCGTCATGAGGGCAGCGTATTCGGTCGGTCGGGCATCCGGTATTCGCCCGCTTCCAACCGTTCGAGCAGGCCGCCGGTCCACCCGGCCAGGTGACCGAACACTCCGCTCCACAGTTCGAGCAGGTCGGTGGCGTGTGGTGGTTCGTAGCGGCCGGGGAACGAGGGAATCATGGCGAGCAGGTCGTTGCGGACGGCTTCGCTGCGGCGGCGCTGTTCGCGCAGCTTCTCGATGACGTGAGCACGCGGCAGCGCGTCCATGAACGCGATCGCGGCGCCGAGTTCTTCCATGTCGATGCTCACCAGCGCCTCGTCCATCAGCGCGCGAAACTCTGCCTCGCCGGCTTCGGTGACTTCGAACAGGGTGCGGCCGGGGCCCTGATCGCTGCCCTCGGTCCCCAAGGCGCTGAGTTTGCCTTCCTGGGTCAGCTGCCTGAGCGCGTGATAGATCGGGCCCGGTTTGACGTTCGTCCACGTTTCCGCACGCCAAGACAACAATTCGCGGCGCACCGCATAGCCGTAGGTGGGTTGACGCAACCGCATCACACCGAGGACGAGCAGCCGAACGACCGACATGAACGAGCTCCTTAAGGTCGGACTCGGACGATTCGGCGTCGAAGCCACCCGCGCGGACAAGGCACGGGCACTATCCGCGCTGATCGAATTGTCCGTTGCCACGAACGAATCCGCCCGTGGCGAACGGTGGCGCACCGAACTGCGGGCAATGAAGCTGTCCGAGGCCGAGCGCATGTCGGTAGCGAAAGAGCTGCGCGCGGCCACCGATCTGGCCGACTGGCTATCCGAAGAAAGCTGACCTGAGCCGCCTGTCATCCGACCAGCGTCAGGATCTCCGGTCCATCGGCGGTGATCGCCACGGTGTGCTCGGAGTGCGCGGTGCGCGAGCCATCGGCCGACCGAATCGTCCAACCGTCGGGATCGGTGTAGATCTGGTCGGTCGTGGCCGCGAACCAGGGCTCGATGGCAATCGTCAGCCCCGGCCGAAGCCGGTATCCGCGCCCGGCGCGCCCCGCGTTCGGTATGTGCGGGTCTTCGTGCATGGTGCGCCCGAGGCCATGCCCGCCGAATTCGGTGTTCACCGGATACCCGTAGCCATGCGCCACATCCGCGATCGCGGCGGAGATATCTCCGATCCGATTGCCGGGCAACGCCACTGCGATTGCCGCAGCCAAGGCCTCCTCCGTGGCCCGCACCAGTTGGACATCCTCCGGCGCGGCCCGGCCGACGATCACGCTGACTGCCGAATCCGCCACCCAACCGTCGACGCCGATCGCCAGATCCATGCTCAGCACATCGCCATCACGCAGCACGTAGTCGAACGGAAGACCGTGCAGCACAGCGTCATTGACCGATAAACAGACGGTGTTACGGAACGGGCCCCGCCCGAACGACGGCGCGTAATCCCAGTAGCACGACTCCGCGCCCCGTTGCCGAATCCGTTCCCGCGCAATAGCTTCCAGGTCCAGCAGGTTCACGCCGACCTGCGCGTGCTGCCGCAGCGCTGCCAGGATCTCCGCGACGAACTCCCCCGCGACTCGCATCCGCGCAATCTCGTCGCGGCTCTTCAGCTCCACCATCAACCTGCTCCGTTCGGTATTTTAATACCACCCTAGCCGGTGCGGTATTTTAATACCAGCCACTTGCGGTATTTAAATACCGCCCATACGCTGATGCCATGGTTCGCCTCCCACTGACGCCCGCACAGGTCGAGGCCGGTCGCCGCCTCGGCACCCGGCTGCGCGCCGCTCGCGCGGACCGCGACCTCACCGAAACCGCTGCCGCAGCAGGAATCTCGCCGGAAACCCTCCGAAAGATCGAGACCGGCCGCCTCCCCACCCCCGCCTTCGGCACCATCGTGTCCGTCGCCGCGGTTCTCGACATTCCCCTGGAAGAACTAGCCGACGCCTGGCGCTCAGCCGGTCTCGCCGAATCCGCTTGACGACCCTGGGCGCCAGCTCGAACACAGGACCCACACCGTCATCGTGG